>NCIH01000104.1:0-9206 GCA_002281975.1 Hydrogenophilales bacterium 17-64-11
CACGCCTCGGCATGAAGGACATCGGAAAGCCGTGTGCGGGAAAACCGCATGCACGGTTTGATGAGGGAGGGTAGGCGTGAGCCTGTTCTCTACTCTACCCATTGTGTCCTTGTGTCTTTGTGAACATGAACAAAAGCTCCGAAGCTCACGGCATCCTGGCCAGGCGTCGCGCGTCCTTGAGCAGCAGGATCAGTTGACGTTCGTTTTCTGGCGTGGGCTCGAAGCCAAAACGCCGGTAAAATGCCTCCGCCTCGGCATCAAGAGGATGCGTCAGCAGTGCCCGAATACCTGCGTGCTCGGCCACTGCAATGGCACGATAGATGGCATCCTGCAAAAGGCTGAAGCCCAGACCGCGCCTTTGATAATCCAGATCAACCGCCAGCCTGGCCAGAATGACCAGCGGGATCGGATGCTGCCCCATACCGCGACGCACCCGCTCGGGAGCATCGAGCGTATCGATCTGGCCGACAGTCAGGCTGTAATAACCCGCAACGCGCTCGCCATCGCACGACACAAAGGTTCTCGCCGAGCCGCCGCCCTGAGCTTGCCGGGCGTGGCGTAGCAGCCAGTCCGTGAGCGCGGGCTTGCCGCAATCAAACTCATCCACTTGATGGCGGGCATCCAGCGGCTGTGGCGCGGAAAGACTCATTTTTCAGCCCAGACTGGAGGGCGGGAAAACAGTTCGGTCAGGCCGGGGTTGTTGGACTCGGGGCGATCCAGCATCTCCAGAATTGCCCGGTACTGGCTGCCCGACACCATGAACAAGCGCTGGTCGAGCAAGGTCTGTTCGGCCGCCAGATAGGCCGCGTCAAGGATGAAATCCGTCAGCGATTTGTGTGCCACTTCGGCGGCACGACGCAGTACGGTTTCCTGTGTAGGGGTGGCGCGCAGCCCGAGGCGTGCGGAACGAGCAGGCGCAGAAGCGGTGGACATGATAGGTCTCCATGATTGCGTACATCAGACTAAATGTTAGTACAAACGACGCAAGCCGTCCATTGGCATTGATACTTCAAGATCGGCGGCCTGCGCCCCTTTTGGGAAGAATAATGGGCGACCTCATTGTTTAGTTGAGCCACGGCGACCCGTCCGATCGCATGCTCGTCGCGCAGGCCCGCTACGAAGGCCTCACGCTTGTGCCAGCCGACCGTGTGATGGGGGAGCATCCCGTTGACGTGTTATGGGAATGAAACAGAGCAAGGGTGAGAAGCAACGGGCGCCTTGTGGCGCCCGTTTTGTTTCAGCCTTCCACGATTTCGAAGTCGTGGGTGATCGCGGCCGTCTTGCCGAGCATGATCGAGGCAGAGCAGTATTTTTCGGCGGAGAGCTTCACCGCCTGCTCGACACGCTTGGGGTCGAGCGCCTTGCCGGTGACGGTGAAGTGCACGTGGATTTTCGTGAAAACTTTCGGGTCGCTGTCGGCGCGGGTGGCGTCGAGGTCGGCGACGCAGTCGCTGACCTGCTGGCGGCCCTTGCGCAGGATGTGAACGACGTCGAAGGCGGAGCAGCCGCCGAGACCCAGCAACAGCATTTCCATCGGCCGCACGCCGAGGTTCCTGCCGCCGGACTCGGGGGCGCCGTCCATGACGACGCTGTGGCCGGATTCGCTCTGGCCGACGAAGCTGACGCCTTCGATGAGTTTGACGCGGGCTTTCATGGGGTTTCCTCAGGTTCGTGAAGTGCGGAGTTTGTACCACAGAATGCCCAGCCATTCGTGCAGGGCAAAGGTGCTGTCGCGCAAGCCGGCGGGGGTGGGCAGCAGGTCGAGGATGGAATCCGGGCGGGCGCCGGAAAATTGCAGCCCGGCCGGAACGACGCCGAGTCCTTGTGCCTCGAACAGCGGCACGGCGCGACGCAGGTGCCAGGCGTGGGTGACCAGGACGATGCGCCGGACGCCCTGGTTTTTCAGCAGCGCTGCCGATAGCCGGGCGTTGTCCCAGGTGGTGAGCGACGCGTCTTCGGCCCAGCTGGCCGCGATGCCGTATTCGTTCTGCAGGATGTGCTGCATGATGCGGCCTTCGGCGAGCGTGCCGCCGCCGGGCTTGCCGCCGGTGGCGAGAATGGGCAGGCCGCTGGCGCGATGCAGAAAGGCCGCGTAGCGCAGACGCTCCAGGCTGATGCCGTTTACGGTGTCGCCGCCGTATTCGGCCGCCGCCAGGCGCCGCCCGCCGCCGAGGACGACGATGGCGTCCGCGGTGCCCAGGTCGGCCGGGCTGACCGGCATGCTGATTTCCAGGGTTTCCTGCAGCAGGCCGCCGACCCAGGGAGTGGACAGGGCGTACAGCGCGGCGGTTGACAGCAGGATCAGCGACCTGGCGAGACGGCGGCGGCGACGACAGAGAACAAGCCCGGCGGCCAGCAGCAAGACCAGCAAAAGCGGTGGCAACAGGGCGGCGGCGATCAGGTTGGTCATGAGCCAGGGAGTCATGCGGCGATTGTATGCGGGAGCGGGGCGCTGGCCGCGATTGTTATGCGGTGTTTGACTTTGCTCCCGATGGGCGGTTAGAATGCCCGGCTTTCCGAGAATGTCCTCTGTGCAGAGGTTGGGTCATGAAAACCTTTTCCGCTAAAACGCATGAAGTCAAACGCGACTGGTTCGTGGTTGATGCCGATAACAAAGTGCTGGGCCGCCTGGCTTCCGAGATTGCCCGCCGTCTGCGTGGCAAGCACAAGCCCGAGTTCACGCCTCACGTCGACACCGGCGATTACATCGTTGTGGTCAACGCGGGCAAGATGGTCGTGACCGGCAACAAGGGGCTCGACAAGAAATACTATCGCCACTCCGGTTATCCCGGCGGCATCTACGAAACGAACTTCGACAAGATGCAGGAACGTTTTCCCGGACGCGCGCTGGAAAAGGCGGTCAAGGGCATGCTGCCCAAGGGCCCGCTGGGCTACGCCATGATCAAGAAAATGAAAATCTACGCGGGCGCGGAACATCCGCACGAGGCTCAACAGCCCATGCCCCTCGACATCAACGCATAAGGTCGCATCATGATCGGTAACTACAACTACGGTACGGGTCGTCGCAAGGAGTCGGTTGCGCGCGTGTTCATCAAGGCGGGCAGCGGCAAGATCGTCGTCAACGACAAGCCGGTCGACGAGTATTTCTCCCGTGAGACCGGCCGCATGATCGTGCGCCAGCCGCTGGTGCTGACCGACAACCTGAGCAAGTTCGACATCATGGTCAACGTGTCGGGCGGCGGTGAATCCGGCCAGGCCGGTGCGGTGCGCCACGGCATCACCCGCGCACTGATCGAGTTCTCGGCAGAAATGAAGCCGGCGCTGAAGGCAGCGGGTCTGGTGACCCGCGACGCCCGCGAAGTCGAACGCAAGAAAGTCGGCTTCCACAAGGCCCGTCGCCGCAAGCAGTTCTCCAAGCGCTGATCGCTTGCTGGCCAAAAAAGCCGTCCGTTTCAGGGGCGGCTTTTTTTATGTCTGTCATCGGGCGTGTCTTACAATAACGCTCATTATTTGGATCGGAAACACGCCATGATCAAAGTCGGAATTGTGGGCGGCACGGGCTATACCGGGGTCGAATTGCTGCGCCTGCTGGCGCGTCATCCGCAGGTGGAATTGAAGGCCATCACCTCGCGCAAGGAAGCCGGGATGCCGGTGGCGGACATGTTCCCCAATCTGCGTGGCCGGGTGAAACTGGCGTTTTCCACGCCGGAAGAGGCCAGGCTGGAAGATTGCGACGTGGTGTTTTTCGCCACCCCCAACGGCGTGGCGATGCAGCAGACCCGCGCGTTGCTCGACGCCGGCGTCAGGGTGATCGACCTGGCGGCCGACTTCCGCATCAAGGACATTGCGGAGTGGCAGAAGTGGTACAAGATGGAGCATGCCTGCCCCGATCTGGTCGCCGAGGCGGTGTATGGCCTGCCCGAACTCAACCGCAACAAGATCAAGGGCGCAAGGTTGATCGCTAACCCCGGCTGTTATCCGACCGCGGTGCAACTGGGCTTCCTGCCGCTGCTGGAATCCGGTGCGGTGGATGCCGGTTTTCTGGTGGCGGATGCCAAATCGGGCGTTTCCGGCGCCGGACGCAAGCCGGAAACCCATATCTTGTTTGCCGAGGCGGCGGATAATTTCAAGGCTTACGCTGTCGGCGGCCATCGCCACTGGCCGGAAATCAAGCAGGGGCTGGAAAGTTTTGCCGGCAAACCGGTGGGCCTTACCTTCGTGCCGCACCTGTTGCCGCTGATCCGCGGCATCCACGCGACGCTGTATGCAAAAGTGAGCGCCGACATCGACCTGCAAGCCCTGTTCGAGCAGCGCTACGCAGGCGAGGCTTTCGTCGACGTGCTGCCCGCAGGCAGCCACCCGGAAACCCGCTCGGTACGCGGCGCCAACGTGTGCCGCATCGCGGTGCATCGGCCGCAAGGCGGCGACACCGTGGTGGTGCTGTCGGTGATCGACAACCTGGTCAAGGGCGCGGCGGGGCAGGCGGTGCAGAATATGAACATTTTGTTCGATCTGCCCGAAGACACCGCGCTGGCTGACATGGGAATGCTGCCTTGACGGCTGGCGCGGAACTCCGTGGCCCGAACAGGGTCTTTGCTTGACGACGGGCGGGTGATGCGGATAATCACCCCACACATCTTCAAGGAGCATCGCCATGAATGCAGTAACCGAAATGGAATCCCCGCTGGTTTTCACCGATAGCGCGGCCAGCAAAGTCAAAAGCCTGATCGACGAAGAAGGCAACCCCGATCTGAAACTGCGCGTGTTCGTTTCGGGCGGCGGCTGTTCCGGCTTCCAGTACGGCTTCACCTTCGACGAGGCACAGAATGCCGACGACACTGTGATGGTGAAGAACGGCGTCACCCTGCTGGTTGATTCGATGAGCTTCCAGTATCTGATGGGCGCTGAAATCGATTACTCGGAAGGCCTGGAAGGTGCGCAGTTCGTGATCAAGAACCCGAACGCCACCACCACCTGCGGCTGCGGCTCGTCGTTCTCGGCGTAAGCGCTTCCTCTCACCCAATAAAAAAGCGGCTTCGGCCGCTTTTTTATTGGAAGTGTCGTGGCGAGCTGCCGTTCCTGCAAGGCAGGAGGGCCGCCCTGGCCCGATGGCGGCTGGTTCAAGCCGGGTAAATCGCTCCCAGAATCCGTTCGCCCCGGGCGCCGGTCACCCCTGGCAGATTGCCCGGTTCGTGATGCAGCGTCTGCCGGGCCAGCCAGGCGAAGGCGAGGGCCTCCACCCAGTCCGGATCGATGCCAAGCGCGGTGGTGGCGCCGACCTTGACCGCCGGGAGCAGGGCGCCAATGCGACCCATCAACGCGCCGTTGTGCGCCCCGCCGCCGCAGACGTAGAGTTCCTGCGCGCTGCCGCATTCACGCTTCACCGCATCGGCGAGACTGGCAGCGGTGAATTCGAGCAGGGTGGTCTGCACATCGACCGGATCGATGGCGTGACCCATGCGGGCAAGCGTCGCGTCCAGCCAGTCCAGATTGAATTGCTCGCGCCCGGCGCTTTTGGGTGGCGGCTGTTTCAGGTAGGCGTGCTGGGCCAGCAAGTCCAGCAGAGCGGTGTCGACACGTCCACCGGCCGCCCAAGTGCCATCGCGGTCGTAATGGGTGCCACGGTGCCGTTTGATCCATGCGTCCAGCAGCATGTTGCCGGGACCGGTGTCCCAGCCGCGCACGGTGCCATGTGTCGGTAGATCGGTAATATTGGCGATGCCGCCGATGTTGGCAATGACGCGGTGAACGTCCGGATGCCGCAGTACCCGGGCATGAAAGGCGGGCACCAGCGGTGCGCCCTGGCCGCCTGCCGCGATGTCGCGGCTGCGGAAGTCGGCAACAACGGTGATGCCGGTGAGTTCGGCCAGCAGGGCGGCATTGCCGATCTGCAGCGTGTAACCATCTGCAGGGCGATGGCGCAGGGTCTGGCCATGGCAGCCGATTGCGCGAACGGTGCCGGGCGCGATGCCGTCGAGCAGCTCCTTGACGGCATCGGCATACAGACGCGCAAGTTGATTGGCGGCGATGGCGGCGAGATGGATTTCGTCGGGCTGCGGCGTATGCAGCGCCAGCAACTGCACGCGCAGGCTGTCGACGTAGGGCAGATAATGGCTGCGGAGAAGGCGGGGCTGGCCCGTGGGGCCTATTCCGGCGAGAACAGCGTCGACGCCGTCGAGGCTGGTACCGGACATGAGACCGACATAGTGTTCGGTCTCATGCATAGGGAGTGCCGCTCAATCGAGCGCGGCGAGGTTGGTGCCGCGCAACAGGGCCAACTTGTCGGACCAGCTGGCCGTCTGTTGCAGGAAGCGCGTACGCTGTGCCACGGCCAGCGGCGGCGAACCCGGCAGCTTGATGGTCATGGGGTTCTGTGGTCGTCCGGCGATGCGTACTTCATAGTGCAGGTGCGGGCCGGTGGAGGCGCCGGTCGAGCCGACGTAGGCAATGACCTGGCCCTGGCCGACCGAGCGGCCGGTGCGGATGCCCGAAGCGAACGCGCTCAAGTGGGCGTAGTAGGTTTCATAGCCATTGGAATGCCGCAGGATGACCAGGTTGCCATAACCGCCTTTGCGTCCGGCGAATGTGACGGTGGCATCGCCGGTGGCCTTGACCCGGGTGCCGGTGGGCGCGCCGAAGTCGACGCCGGTATGGGCGCGGTGAAAGCCGAATACGGGATGTTTGCGTGAATTGCTGAAGCTGGACGTGACGCGTGAGAATTCGAGCGGTGAGCGCAGGAAGCCTTTTTTCAGCGACTCGCCCTCGGGAGTGTAATAGTCTTCGCGTCCGAACGGATCGCGGAACAGCACGGCACGATAGGGTTTGCCGGCATTGACGAATTCGGCTGCCAGCAGTTTGCCGGCGGCAATGGGTTCGCCGTTGCGGTAGTTGACCGTGTAGATGACCGAGAAGGTGTCGCCACGGCGCATATCCTCGCGGAAATCCAGGCTGGTGGAGAAGGTTTCGGCCATCTGGTCGGCGATCTTGTCGGGGATGCCTGCGCTATCGGTGGCGCCATACAGCGATGTCAGGATGCGGCCGGAACGCATTACGACCCGGGTTTCAAGTAGTTCGCTGGCTTCTTCGGCGACATAGCCGTCGCCCTGGCGGCGCACCGTCAGGGCGGGGGCGTTGCTGCGCTCGAACTGAATGCTTAACAACTGTCCATCCTGCGCGGTGGTGACCTGGATGCGCTTGCCGGCACGAATGCTGGAGGCCATCTGGCGCATCGTGTCGGCAGTCAGCAAACGCTGGATTTCCAGGTCGTCGATCTTGAGCCGCGACAGTGCGCTGGCGAGGGTATCGCCGGCCTGGATCACGCTTTCGCGTTCGAACGTGCCGACCGCACTGGTGCTGACCGGCGTCGGCAGTGAGATGGCTTCGGTGATGGTTGCCGGGGTAATGTCGAGTGTGTTGGTGTCCGGTGCCAGGCCGAAAGCGGCGACAACACCGAAAAGTGGCAAGCTGGAGAGTGCAACCAGAGTGCGCAGGCTGAAGCGGCGTTCCGCTCCGCTCATGCGATCGGTTAAGATTCTCAGTTTGGCGAGCGGCATAAACCGTCTCCCTATCCGTAATCGAGCCGGGAGTCTAACACAAATGGCCCCGGGAGGTTTTGTCAATCCAAACAGCAGCTTGTGTGCGCTGGATGAAGCGGTATTCATGGTTTACGGCCAGGCCTGGGCAAACTTGACCCGCTATAAGAGAGGAATTTGATGCAGGACGCCTTGCAGGAAATCAAGCGTGGAGCCGATGAGTTGCTGGTCGAGGCCGAACTGATCGAGAAGCTGAAAACGGGCCGTCCGCTACGGATCAAGGCAGGATTCGACCCGACTGCGCCCGACCTTCATTTGGGCCACACTGTATTGCTGAATAAATTGCGCCAGTTTCAGGTGCTGGGGCACCAAGTCATTTTCCTGGTGGGGGATTTCACCGGCATGATCGGCGACCCCACCGGCAAAAACACCACGCGTCCGCCGCTGACCCGCGAGGCGGTAGCCGAAAACGCCAAGACCTATCAGGAGCAGGTGTTCAAGATACTCGATCCCGCTCTGACCGAGGTGCGCTTCAATTCCGAATGGATGGAAAACCTGGGGTCGGCCGGGATGATCCGGCTGGCCGCGACCCATACCGTGGCGCGGATGCTGGAGCGTGACGATTTCCATAAGCGTTATGCCGGCCAGCAACCGATCGCGATCCATGAATTTCTGTACCCGCTGATCCAGGGCTACGACTCGGTGGAGCTGAAAGCGGACGTCGAACTGGGCGGCACCGACCAGAAATTCAACCTGCTGATGGGGCGCGAGCTGCAAAAACATCACGGGCAGCCGGCGCAGTGCATTTTGACCATGCCGCTGCTGGAAGGGCTGGATGGCGTCAACAAGATGTCGAAGTCGCTGGGCAACTACATCGGCATCGATGAGCCGCCGCAGGAAATTTTCGGCAAGCTGATGTCGGTGTCCGATGAACTGATGTGGCGCTACATCCGCTTGCTGTCGTTCGAGTCGCTGGCCACGATCGCGGGCTGGAAGCAGCAGGTCGCCGACGGCGCCAATCCGCGCGACATTAAAGTGCGGTTTGCGCAGGAGATCGTTGCGCGCTTTCACGGGGCGGCGGCGGCGTCCAAGGCTTTGGCGGAGTTTGAGGCGCGTTTCCAGAAAGGCGCGCTGCCGGACGACATGCCGGAAATCAGCCTGCCTGCTGTGGAAGGGAGCTTGCCGGTGCCGCAGTTGTTGAAGCAGGCCGGGCTGGTGGCCAGCACCTCGGATGCCATTCGCCAGATTGCCGGCGGCGGCGTCAGGCTGGATGGGGAACGCGTGGCGGATAAAGGCGTGGCGGTGCCGCTGGGAGCGACTGTGGTCGCGCAGGTCGGCAAGCGAAAATTCGCCCGCGTCACGGTTATTTGAAATTAATTTGACGAAAGTGTTGACGGATTATTTTTGCTCTGTAGAATGCGCAGCTTCTCGAAACGCAGCGCGATACGCAAACAGCGAAAAGCACTGCTAATCGATTGATCTTTAACAATTTACAGCCGATAGGTGTGGGTGTTGTTGCGGTAGCTGTCCTGGTTTAGGCTGGGGTGGCAACTAGCATAAATGCTCACACTTTGATGAAGTAATTCATTTGAGTTGAGCGACTGAAGTATTAGTAGTAATTGCAGAGATTGAACTGAAGAGTTTGATCCTGGCTCAGATTGAACGCTGGCGGAATGCTTTACACATGCAAGTCGAACGGCAGCACGGGTGCTT
>NCIH01000105.1:0-9196 GCA_002281975.1 Hydrogenophilales bacterium 17-64-11
GGGAGTGGAGCGAGGCGGTGACGGTCAATTCGGTTCAGGGGGCGGCGATCTTTCCCCATCTGGAATCGGCCAACCGTCAGGGCGTGGCGGTGTCGGGCGATAGCGTGGGCGTGGTGTGGGAAGACAACCGCGATGGCACGCCGCAGTGCTATCTGGCGATCAAGCCGGAAGCCGCAGCGGAATTCCAGCCGGAGATCCGCTTGAGCCAGTCGGCCTGCTACGAGCCGGTGGTGCTTGCGCTCGGCGCGGGCCGCTTTGCCGCGGCGTGGGAAGAGGCGGGCAGCGTGCATGCGCGGGTATGGCCCGGCGGCAGCGCGTCGAGGCTGGCTGCCGGCGAGGCCGCCCAGGTTACGCTGGCGGCCGGGGCGAGCCAGGTTTACGCGGCCTGGGCCGAGCAGGCCGGGCGGTTTCGCCGCATCGTCGTTGCCCGGCTGGCGTTGGCGGCGGACACGCTCGGCGTCGAGACGGCGCGGCCGGTCGAAGCGAAAGCGCCGTCCGACGAGCAGGGCTGGCCCGCGCTGGCGGTGGCAGGCGACGGCAGCGTGACGGTGGCGTGGGAGGACCGGCGCGATCGCCACACGGTGCCGTTGGTGAGCCACAGCCGCGATGGGCGCCGTTTTTCCCCCCCGGCCCGCCTGACCGACCACAAGAGCGGCAGCGTCGGCGGGCTGGGGGCGGGGACCGGCGCGATGCGGCCGACGCTTGCGGCCTGGGGGCCGCGCGGCGTGGCGGCGGTGTGGCTCGACAAGCGCGACTTTCTCTCCGGCTATGACGTCTATGCGGCATTCGATCCGGGCAAGCGCCGCTTCGGCAAGAACCTGCGCGTGCAGGACAGCTTCGGCGACAACATGGCGCAGTGGCATGCGCAGGTCGTCGGCGACGCCAGCGGCCGGCTGCTGGCGGTGTGGGACGACGAGCGCGACGGCACGCCGGATGTGTGGCTGGCCGACTGGAATGGCAAAGCATTCGCTGACAACGTCGCGGTGCCGGCGGCGGCCGGCCCGGGCGCGCAGTCCGACCCGGTGGCGGCGCTGGATGCGGCCGGGCGCCTGCATGTGGTGTGGCTGGACCGGGACGGGCAGGCGGCCACGCGCATCCGCTACGCCCGCGCCGAGCGGCGCTGAGCGCAGGCTCAGATCCAGCCGCGCCGCTTCAGGCGCCGATACAGCACCAGCACGCTTACGCCGGTTGCCAGCAGCAGCGCCGGATAGGCCCACGGCCATTTCAGTTCGGGCATGTAGTCGAAGTTCATGCCGTAGAGGCTGAACACCACCGTCGGCAGCGCCAGCAGCGCGCCCCAGCCGGCCAGCTTCTGCACCGATTCGTTCTGCTTCACCGACAGCGACGCGAGATGGAACTGCATCGCGTCCGAGGTCGAGACGCGCAGATGGTCGATGGCGGCCGACACGCGCACCGCATGGTCGTGGATGTCGCGGTAATACGCCCTGAGTTCCTTGGTGGACAGTTCCGGGTGCAGGCGAATCAGGTTCTGCGTGATCTCCTGCATCGGCTCGGCGGCGTCGCGCAATGCGGCCAGCTCGCGCTTCATGGCGTATAGCTGTTCCAGCATGTCGCGGCCACGCCTGGCGCCGCTCATCAGCTGGCTTTCCAGCGACTGGAAGCGCTCCTGCATGCCTTCGATCACCGGCCTGAACTGGTCGACGATGAGATCGAGCACCAGATACAGCGCGTAGGGCGTGGCGGCCTTGATGCCGTTGGGGCAGCGCTGCAGGCGCTCGCTTACCCGCTGGTAGCCGCTGCCGCTGTCGTGGCGGATGGCGACGACGAAATTGCTGCCGACAAACAAGTGGGTCTCGCCGAGCTCCAAGTGCGATTCCCACAGTTGCGCAGTGCGCGTGGCAATGAACACGTGCCCGTCGTATTCCTCGAGCTTGGGGCGCTGGTGGGTGGAAATGGCGTCTTCCAGCGCCAGCGCATGCAATCCGAGTTCATCGCCGAGGCGCGCGATGGTCTGGCTGTCGGGGGATTTCAGTTCGATCCAGATGAAACGATCCGGCCGGCCGACATGGTCGCTGATGTCGTCAAAGGCGATCGCGCGGGCTTTGGCGTCTTGGAAGAGCAGGCAGTCGATGATGGCCTCCGGCGGCAATGTGGAGATCGGTCCGGAATTCTAGCCCCTAATGCGGGATGCCTCCCACCGCGCCGCGCCCGCAGGCGCCGCAGCCCGGCGCTGCCTTGGGTATTCCCGGACCGCGAGGTACACTCGCGGCACAATAAAAAGCGCTGCCCGATAACAAGCTACACGGAGACAACATGAGGAGAGTATGGTCGTGCCCGGCCCCGCTGCCGGGCGCTGCGGAACAGGCTGCCCCCCGCCCCCCTTGCGCTCTCGACGTGCCCGGCCGGCACGGTCTGCAGGCGACAACTGCCCGCTGGAATCTCACCCCGCAGGATGAACCGCCCGGTTCCGCTGTGCCGCTGGCGTTGCGTGCCGGACGGCCGGGTTTTCCCGGGCAAACCCGGGCGTCCGCGAATGAGTGATTCGCTGGCGTTACGCGGCATGCGCTACAGCCTGCATGCCCGCATTCTGGCTACGGTGTGCGTGCTGGCACTGGCGATGTATCTGGTGACGCTGACGGTGCTGGGCCTGCCTTTGAAGGCGCGCGCGCAGCAGCATCTCGACGCCGGCGCCGAGCGCGAACTGGGCGCGGCCATGGCGGCGATCCGGGATCAGGTGGTGTCGCGCGATCGTTCCGCGATCGAACGGGCGCTCACGGCATATGCCGCGAACGCCAATATCCTGAGCGCGCGCTTCACGTCGCCCGAGTTTGCGTTCGAAGCGCGCACGCCGCCCGCGCCGCAAGCTTATCCGGCCTGGTTCGCCGAACTGCTCGATGCGCGCGCGCCGTATGCGCAGTCCGAACTGGTCGTGGGCGGCATCTCCCATGGCACGCTGGCGCTGGCGCTGGACGCCGGAGATGCCGTACACGGCTTGTGGACGCTGGCGGTGCGCTTCACCCTGCTGACACTGGGCGGGTTGTTGGTCTGTCTGCTGTTGTTGCGCGGCGTGCTGCAGATCAACTTGCGCGGCCTGCATACCCTGCGCTCGGCGGCGCGGGCGATCGAACTCGGCGATCTCGGCGCGCGCGCCAGCCTGGGCTACGGCTCGCCGCCCGAGGTGCGCGAAACCAAGCTGGTTTTCAATCGCATGGCAGACCATATCGGCCACCTGGTGGCGGAGCTGGAACGCAAACGCGACGAACTGCTGGTCGAGAAGGAGCGCCTGCGGGTGACCATCGAATCGATCGGCGACGCCGTGGTGGTGACCGATGCAGATGGGGTGATCGAGTTTCTCAACCCGCGGGCGGAAGAACTGACCGGTTTCAGCAATGCCGATGCCCAGGGGCGGCGGGTGCCCGATGTGCTGCACCTGGTCAACGAGCAAAGCGGTGCGCCCGTCACCAGCCCGCTCGAACTGGCGCTGCGGCGCAATGCGGTGATCGGGCTGGACAGCCATACCGCGATCCGCCGCCAGGATGGCACGACGATTGCGGTCAGCGATACCGCCGCGCCGATTCGATCCAGCGATGGCAGGGTGCAGGGTGGCGTGCTGGTGTTCCAGGACGAGAGCGAGCGGCGCAGCCTGATGCAACGGCTGACCTGGCAGGCCGAGCGCGACCACCTCACCGGCCTGTTGAATCGCCGGGCAATGGAAGACCGGCTGGGCGCGGCGCTGCACGGCGTGCAGCATGAAGCGCGGCGCTTCATCTTCTGCTACATCGACCTCGATCGGTTCAAGCTGGTCAACGACACCTGCGGCCACCGTGCGGGCGACACCTTGCTGCGGCGGCTGACAGCCCTCATGGCGCGCCGCGTGGAGGGCGGGAACCACTGTCTGGCGCGGCTGGGGGGCGACGAGTTCGGCCTGCTGTTCGCCGATGCCACGCTGCCGGAGGCGCTCGACCACATTCAGGGGCTGCGCGACGAAATCGGCCGCTTCCGGTTCGAGTGGGATGACAAGGTGTTCCGCCTGGGGGTGAGCCTGGGGGTGACCGAATTGCACCGCGGCATGACCGATATCGGCGAAATCCTGATGCAGGCCGACACCGCGTGCTACCACGCCAAGTCGCTGGGCGGCAGCGTCATCCAGGTGTACGAGAAAACCCATCCGGCGCTGCAGAAAATCAACGACGAAATGCAGTGGGTGGGGGCCATCACCAAGGCCTTCGAGGCGCACCGGTTTGTCCTGTATCGCCAGCGGAAAGTCGCGCTGTCGCCGGCCATCGCGACGCCGCATTACGAAATCCTGCTGCGTCTGCGCGGCGAGGACGGGGCGATCATTTCTCCGGGCGAGTTCCTGCCCGCCGCCGAGCGCTACGGGCTGGCGCCCAGTTTCGACCGCTGGGTGATCCGCAATTTCTTCGCCTATCTCGACACCCATCCGCAGGACGAGGCCTGTTATGCGTTGAATCTGTCGGGACGCAGCCTGAGCGATCCGGGTACGGCCGAGTTCATTCTCGATGAAATCGGCCAGTACCATTTCGATCCCGCGCGGATCAGCTTCGAAGTCACCGAAACCGCCGCCATCGACAGCCTGGATGCCTGCGAACGGCTGATCCTGACGCTGAAGTCGCGCGGCATCCAGTTCGCGCTGGACGATTTCGGCAAGGGGCAGTCGTCGTTCGGCTATCTGAAACGCCTGCCCGTGGCCTATCTCAAGATCGACGGCGATTTCGTGCGCGGGATGAACCACGACCGGGAAAAGCTTGCCATCGTCAAGGCCATGCACACGCTGGGACATGAACTGGGCAAGCAGACCATCGCCGAGCAGGTCGAAACCGAAGCCGAACTGACCTGCCTGAAAAACTTGGGCGTGGATTTCGTGCAGGGGTACTGGCTGCATCGACCGGCGCCGCTGCCGGTGGATTGAGCGCGAGCCGCCGGGCATGCCCGGCAATCGCATGTCATCCCGGCGATGCGTTTGCGTCTTTTTGCGAAGGGCCGATAGACGCAGCGCCCATGATCCATGCCCGTTTGCCGGGCCATGAGGACGCCATCCCTTCGTCGATGGCATCGCAGATGCGGCCATCGTTGCCTCCAGGCGCGAAGGGGTTTCTTATGCGTTCAACGAAGCCCTGTTTTGCGGCATGAAACAGGGTCCACCGATGCGCCCGTCGCGAACGCGGCGCCGCCCCGCCGCCGACCGGCATTCAAAACGGCAATGCGAGGCCGGGCGCGGCCTCGTGGATCACGCGGCGGAAGTCGGCCTGGATGCGTTCCAGCGCCTCGGCGGTGTCGGCTTCGAAGCGCAGCACGATCACCGGCGTGGTGTTGGACGGACGCGCGAGGCCGAAGCCGTCGGCGTATTCGACCCTCAGGCCATCGAGGGTGATGACTTCCTGCGCGTCGGGGAAGCGCGCGGTTTTCTGCAGCCGCTCCATCAGCGCGTAATGCTCGCCCTCGGCCATCTTGATGTTGAGCTCGGGCGTGTTCAGCGTATCCGGCAGGCCGTGCAGGGTGGCGTCGATGTCGGCCTGTTTGCTCAAGTATTCGAGCAGCCGCGCGCCGGCATACAGGCCATCGTCGAAGCCGTACCAGCGTTCCTTGAAGAACACGTGGCCGGACATCTCGCCGGCCAAGAGCGCGCCGGTCTCCTTCATCTTCGCCTTGATGAAGCTGTGGCCGGTCTTCCACAGCAGCGGGCGGCCGCCGCGGTCCGTGATCCAGCCGAACAGCTTGCGCGTCGACTTGACGTCGAAAATGATCTCGGCGCCGGGATTGCGGGAGAGCACGTCGTCGGCGAACAGCATCAGCTGGCGGTCGGGGAAGATGATGCTGCCGTCCTTGGTGACCACCCCGAGGCGGTCGCCGTCGCCGTCGAAGGCGAGGCCGATTTCGGCATCGCTGGTTTTCAGCGCCGCGATCAGGTCCTGCAGGTTCTTCGGCTGCGAGGGGTCGGGATGGTGGTTGGGGAAGTTGCCGTCGACTTCGCAGAACAGCTCCTCCACCTGGCAGCCCATGTCGCGATACAGCTTGGGGGCGAAGGCGCCGGGCACGCCGTTGCCGCAGTCGACGATGATTTTCATCGGCCGCGCGAGCTTCACGTCGGAGACGATGCGGGCGAGATATTCGCCGGCGATGTCGTGCTGGCGGTAGCCGCCGTCGCCGTGCGCGAGATCGTTGTTCACCAGCCGCTGGCGCAGCTTCTGGATGGCGTCGCCCGCCAGCGTCTCGCCGCCGAGCACCATTTTCAGCCCGTTGTAGTCGGGCGGGTTGTGGCTGCCGGTGACCATCACCGCGCTGTTTGTTTTCAGTTGATAGGCGGCGAAATAGGTCATCGGCGTGGCGACCATGCCGAGATCGACCACGCCGATGCCGGCCTTGCGGATGCCGCGCGCCAGCGCTGCGGCGAGGTCGGGGCCGGACAGGCGGCCGTCGCGGCCGATGCAGATTTCCTGCTGGCCGCGCGCCGCCGCCTCGGAGCCGATGGCATGGCCGATGGCTTCGACGATTTCCGGGGTGAAGCTCTTGCCGACGATGCCGCGGATGTCGTAGGCCTTGAAGATTTCCTTGGGGTATTCCACAACACGCTCCCTGAATGGCAATGCGTCGATTTTACCTGCGCCGGATATCGAAATGCTGCATCAGCCGCCGCGGCAACCAGTCCAGATTGCCGGGAAACGGGCCTGACGGAAACGCGACATGGCCGCCGGCGCCGGGCTGTTCGAGCGTGATCGATGGCGAGACGTCGGCCGGGGCCGGCAATGCCGAGGCCGGCAGAAAGGGGTCGTTTCTGGCGTTGATGACGAGGGTGGGAACGCTGACCGATTTCAGCAGCGGCTTGGACGACACCTTGAGCCAGTAGTCGTCGGCGTCGCGGAATCCATGCAGCCGCGCGGTGACCAGGGTGTCGAATTCGCGGAAGGTGGTGGCGGCGGCGATTGCCTGCGCATCGAGCAGGCCGGGAAAGCGTGCGGCCTTGTGCAGGGCCTTGGCTTTCAGGGTGGCGAGAAAGCGCGCGGTGTAGACGCGGCGGTTGAAGCCGCGGTCGAGGCTGCGGCCGGCCGCAGCAAGGTCGAGCGGCGCGGAGACGGCGGCGGCGCGCTCGATCAGCAGATGCGCCGCGGCGCCTTGCTCGCCCAGCCATTTCAGCAGGGCATTGCCGCCGAGCGAGACGCCGACCGCGTAAACCGGCACATCGGCGTGCTGCGATTTGACGTGGCGCAGGATGCATCCGATGTCTTCGCTGTCGCCGGCGAAATAGGCCCGCGGCAGCCGGTTGTCCTCGCCCGAACAGCCGCGGAAATGCGCGGTCGCGCCATGCCAGCCGCGCGCCCGCACGCGGGCCATGAGGCCGCGCGCGTAGTGACTGTCGGCATTGCCTTCCAGACCGTGGAACAGCACCACGACGGGGCTGCCGGCATGGCCGTCGACCCAGTCGAAATCGAGGAAATCGCCGTCCGCCAATTCCAGCCGCTCGCGCCGGCAGGCGACCGGCGCAACGCGGATGAACAGGCTGCTGTAGATGGTTTGCAAGTGGCCGCCAGGCAGCCAGGGGGGGGCGCGATAAGCCGTTGTTTTCGAGGCGTGCATGGCGCCGAGTTTAGCAAGGGCGCGCCTAGTGCAGCACCGCGGGCGGAGTCCGGGCGGGGGGTGCGGCGCCCACCTGGAGCGGCGAGGCATGGTGCAACACCATGCGCCAGCCGTCGGCTTCCTTGCGGTAAATGTTGGTGGCCAGGATCGGCGGGCGCGATTCGGCTTGCCGGCCGATGGCGAGGTGTTCGCGCACAATGCGGATGACCTCGCCGGCTTCGCGCATTTCATGGGCCAGTTCCGCGCGTACGCGGAACTGGCCGGCGGCCTCGAACATGCTGCGCCAGCCTGCCGCTACGGCGGCGCGGCCGTTCAGCGGGGCAGCCAGGGGGTGGATGCAGGCGATGCCGTCGCTGCCGGACCAGACTGCCATCATGGCGTCGAGCGAGCGGGCCTCGAAGGCGGCGTAGAACGCGGCTTCGGCGGCTTCAGGGGTGGGATAGGACATGGCGTTGGTGGCGATCGGCGGTGCGCAGAGGGGGTGGGTATGTCAATGGCATGGGTTTTGCTGGGCATGTGTCCATCGCAGCATGAAGCACATGACATGAAACCGGAATATCGCTCACTCCATCCCGCCAGGCAAGCCGTGATCCTGCTGTTCCTTGCCACCGGCGCCTGGTACTTGAACTGGCGCCTGGAGACGTTCAACGCGGCGCACCCGGTCTTTTCCTGGCTGTTGTATGGCGCCGAGGTGTTCGGGTTTTTTACTGCCGTTCTGAACATCTTCATGACCTGGCGGCTGTCGGAGCGCACGGCGCCGCCGCCCGCCCTGGGGCTCAAGGTGGATGTGTTCATCCCGACCTACAACGAGGATGTCGAGATGGTGCGGCGCACCGCGCTGGCGGCGCGGGCGATGAAATACCCGCACGAAACCTGGATTCTGGACGACGGCAACCGCGAGGCGATGCGCGAAATGGCGCAGTCGCTCGGCGTGCGCTACCTGGCGCGGACCGATAATGCGCACGCCAAGGCGGGCAATCTCAACCACGCATTGCCGCACAGCACGGCGGACCTGATCGCGACCTTCGATGCCGATCATGCGCCGCGCCAGGATTTCCTGCTGAAGACGCTGGGCTATTTTTCCGACCCCAACGTGGCGTTTGTGCAAACGCCGCAGGACTTCTACAACCTGGACTCGTTTCAGAACCGCACCGATCCTGGCAGCCGGGTCGCCTGGTCCGAACAGTCGCTGTTTTTCCGGGTGATCCAGCGCGGCAAGGATTACTGGAATGCGGCGTTCTATTGCGGCAGCTGCGCGGTGATCCGGCGTCAGTCGCTCGACGCCATTGGCGGGTTTGCGACGGGCACGGTGACCGAAGACATCCACACCAGCCTGCTGCTGCACAAGAAAGGCTACCGTTCCGTCTATCACGACGAATCGCTGGCCTATGGCGTGGCGCCCGCCAAAATCGAGCCTTTCCTCAAGCAGCGCGTGCGCTGGGGGGTGGGCGCGATGAATGTCTGGCGCAAGGAGGGCATTCTGTTCGCCCGCGGGCTGACGCTGCCGCAGCGATTGAATTACCTGGCTACCGTGCTGGCCTATCAGGCTGCTGAAATACCCCACGCCGATGCGTGGCACGTTGCTCTAAAAGTTCGATTTTTCATTCAGTTCGCTCGCAGAATTGGATTTCTGCTCTCTTTG
>NCIH01000106.1:0-9089 GCA_002281975.1 Hydrogenophilales bacterium 17-64-11
CTGCTTCGCCTGGAACAAGCTCGTCGATCAGCCATGGCGCATCATGTCCATCGGCATCCGCAAATGGGCACATGGGTTCTGATTAATGGGGTTTGGTATCAGTCCATTGCGGCCTATTTACGGGTCGTTTCTGGCACAGCCCCGCCGGTCGTCAATCGCCTGCGCTTCCGCGCCTCTCGCTTCGCTTGTGTCTTGTGCAGCTTGCACCTTCGGGCGGGCTTCGCCCGGCGTTGACCACCGGCTTGACGGGCCGCGCCGCCTTCTCCCCATGAGGCCGCAGATGGTCTGCGCACCTCCAATCACAAGGAGAATTACAATGTCGAATGTCGATCAAAACTCACCCGCTTTCATGCTCTGGTGCGTGGAAGGTGACGGCAAGGATGCCCGCTGGACCCGCATCGGGGCGGCGTGGCTGCATCAGGACGGCAAAGGGTTCAACATGCGCTGCCATGCGATCCCGTTGCAAGGCCGTCTGGTTGCCCGCGCTTTCACCCCCAAAGCTGCCCGTAATGCCGATCAGGGAGAGCTGGTATGAACTCGCCCCTGAAAACAGCATCCCGCATCCGCGAGCTGAACGACCTGTTTCGCACGTGTTTCGTCGGTGGGCGGGTTCTGATTACCGAGGGCGTTATTGCCCTCGGTCAGGACTTCACGAGCGGCTGCGTTGAGGCAGTGCAACGCTTTACCGCGTTCGGTGCCGACAACGACCCCTACGGCGAGCACGACTTCGGTTGCTTCACCGTCGATGGCCGCAAGGTCTTTTGGAAGATCGACCATTATGACCGGGATTGCAGCTATGGCTCTGAATGTCCGGCCGATCCCGCTCAGACAACCCGAGTTCTGACCATCATGCTGGCCAGTGAATACTAGGTCAGGGCGCACGCCGCCGGCGATACCTGCGGCGCGTCGCCTTGCACTTCCGTCAGAAGCGAGGCCCCTTGGGGGGACGCGGCTTGACCGGACGAGGTGCCTGCACCCGAATCAAAGCTGCTTCGATATTGCGAAGCGTCGCGTAGATGTGCGGGCAGTCCTGGGCGGATTGACCGTTGCGGCGCAGGTCAGCGAGGATGCGGTGATAGAGTGCGCGCAGTTCCTGTTCGTTCAGACCGTCGAGTTCGTAGATGGCGATGAATTGAGACATGATGTTTCTCCCTGTCCTGAACCCGCGACCATCGCGGGCCTTCATGCGCAGACAGGGAGCAGGGCGTTCGCTGCGCCGCACCTTCGGTCGCAACGTCAGTGGAGAAGCCGCGAAGTGGCTTGCGGCGATTGAGGCGAACCCCGGCTACGGATGGCATTGGAGAAGGCCCAAATGGGCAAGGCCACAAGGGAGAACAGAAATTCAGTTCATTGCGATTTTGACGGATCGACCGATACGACAGCCATGATCGAGCATTCCATGATCCAGTCGCTGCTGCGTTCCTGATTCACGGCTTCGCCGACCAGACGCAGACGCTTGTTCGCAACGTCATCTTCGAGGTGATGCAGGGCTTCGACCATGTCGCGGACCAGACGGGCGAGATAGACGCTTTTGCCAAGGTGGATGAGCCGGATGCGCCGCGTGCTGACGCGCGAAATCGCATTGGCCGGACCAGCGAATGTCCATGAACTTCCTTTGAAGTCGCTGCCGACCACGGCCAGAAACCACCGCCCGGTTGGCCGGTTGTCCTCATGCTTGACCCATGAAAGCGCGCCCCATGCCTGCCCGCGCGCTTCAACAATTCGCGCTGCCTCGCCGACCTGATGCTGCCACGCATTCCGCAGTTCAAGCGCGTCATCGACCCGCTGGCGGAACACCCGCCGCCAGTCCGCGTTCGGCAGGCCGGGAAGGTTCTCGACCAGATCGGACATGCGGTGTGCAGCGTCGATGATCGACCACGCATCCAGCGCCGCTTCGGCGATATGATGGTTCTCGATTGGGCTTTCGGAAGTGTCGATGAAGCAGAGTTGCCGCCACAGCCGGTCGATGCCGATGGCCGCCATATCGACGCTGTAGCGGATACCGTCCAGCAGAACGATTTGCCGTTCCGAAATCGGCTGCGGCGGCTTTCGCAAAGGGGAATCGTGAGCAACCCTGAACATGGGCGCAGACTATGTTCTTTTGCTATCAATACAATTAGCCCATCAAATTACTTTCAGTTATTCTCCCCGGAAGATACGCGGGGGGACTCGCCATGCCACAATGGGAGTTACTGGTCACAGAGGGTCATGTTCGCGCCGCGCGCTGGCGCAAGGCCTTCCCTGTGCTTGTCGGTCTGTCCATCGGGGCGACCCTCTTGGCCCTGCTCCTCATTCGGCTGATACCGGATTCCCAACCTTCCACAACAGTTTCAGACGCAAAGGCGGCTTATGCCGCAGAACAGCGCAGCGCCGTTGCGGCTTTCTTTCAGGGACAGAGCGCGGCGGTGCCGGTTACATCACCGCAGGATGCCGCGCAGGCTATGAACCCGCAGGTGCTCAATACCCGCCTTGCGGAGCATCTCAGCTTTCTTCGGGATGAGAACCGCCTGCCCGATAACGTAATCAGGCAGGACGCCGCCACCTTCTGGCGCGGCGCAGGGGATGTGAGCAAGTTTCACGCCGTTGAAGACGGCAGAACAATCCTGATAGGGGTGACCGTCAATACCGCCTATCAGGGGCAAGGATATACCGCGCCGCCCCAGCTGCGGCGCAGCTACTGGATATTCCGCAGGCCGGAAGCATCGTGGATATGGCGTGGCGGCGCGCCCTATGGCTGGACCCAGCACTGTCTTGCCGTGGCCGGTGCATTGCCGTGCGCCGGGGATGCAGTTGATCCGGGCACCATCCCCGACACCATGCGCGGCCTTTTGCCCGCCGCTGCCTTCGAGACGCGGCTATGAGCTGGACCGTGTTTCTTGTCCCCGCCATCGTCCTTGTGGCGCTCGTTGTCCTTGCGCTGTTCCCGCCGATCCGGCGGGTGATCGTCTCGGCTTTCAATGTGCTGCCCGCGCTGGCGCTGTTCGCTCTGGGCTGTCTTGAATGGTTGCTCCGCAAGCCGCTTAGCTGGCTATCGGCCCGTTTGCCGATTTGGGGGCGCACGGCTGACCGCTTTGCCGCCACCATCGAGCGCTTTGGCGCGCGCAAGGAAGGCTTGCCCGCTGGCGACCGGGAGGCCGTGGCGCGGGAACTGTGGCCGGAGGAACGCTACCCGTTCCTCTATGGCCCCGTGCCGGACGACATTCGCCGCCCCCTGTGGGAGGACGGCAAGCTTATCGGCGGTCACGACATACCGTGGATGGCCGACCGGCATTTCAGCGCGGGGTTTGTCAGGGCGGCGGCGCAGTGCGGCCTTGCCGCAGCACTGATCGCGCTTGTCGCCCAGCCGCTCCAGTATTTGCTCTGGCGCGGGGTATCGCCCGGCAGCGAAGCCACCGCCCCCGCGTTGCTGGAACAGTTCCCCGGCGAAGAGCCTGCCTATGTCTCGGGCTGGACCGTGTGGCAGGCGGTGGCGGGCGATTGGGCAGGCGCAGTCGCTGGGGGCGCACTGGCGATCATCATGATGCTTGCCGCATGGCTGCTGATCGCCGTCGCCATCGGCATCGTCGTTGCCATGATGATGGTCGAGCATTGGCGCAAACAGGCCGCAGCGCCCTATGAGATCCTTTCCAAGGATTCCGCCGTGCGCTGGCGACACCGCGCCGAGGCGCGGGAGATTGCCCGCACCGGCTATGTCCGACAGATCGGGCAGGCAACCGGGTTTCTTGCCGGATCGCCGCTGTTTGCCGTGGGCGAAGGCACGGGGACTTTCCGGTTGCGCGGCGACCTTGCCGCGCCGGTGAAAGGCCAGTCAATCGCGCTCGACCGGGAATCGCTGTTCCAGCATATGCTGGTCTTTGGCGGCACCGGGGACGGCAAGACCTCCGCCATTCTCAAACCCCTGTTGCGGCAGGTGCTGGCCCAGCCGCAGTTCGGGGCCTATGTCACCGACGCCAAGGGCGTCCTGTGGTTTGATGCCGAACAGATCGCTGGCGAGGTCGGGCGCTCGAAAGACACCGTTCGCATTGGCACGGGTGCGGGCGACCTTGGGGTGAACATCACCGCCAAACTCGCCCCGGCACAGATCGCCGCCGTGCTGCGCTCGGTGCTTGTGCAGGTGGGCGGGGCCAAAGGCGACAGCTTCTGGCCCGACATGGCGGCAAATGTCATGCACCACCTGTTGACCGTGGGGCGCGCCTACTCTGAGACACCGGAAGGCAAGAAAGAGGTCAAGACCCTCAACCCCTACAGCCTGTGGTGGGCCTATCAGGCAGCACTGGACGGCAAGCGCCTCACTGCTGCCATCGAGGCAATCACCCGCGCCGCCAAGGCCGCGCTTGATGAAATCGACGGCGACCACCCGCTTGAGGCGTCGGACAGGCTGGCGCTTTTTGCAGGGGCTGACATTGCCGCCAGCCTCAAATACCTGACCGAGGCATGGGCAGGCATGGCCGAGGCCACCAAAACCGGCATCATTGCCAATATCTCGCAGCTATTGGACGGCTTCGCCGGGGCGACTGTGTTGCGGGAGCGGTTTATCAGCGGGCTGGACGACAACACCGCCAGCCTAGACGCGCCGCTGAATGGCAAGATCGCCCTTGTGACGCTGAACACGCTGGACGACGGCCTGCCCGCCCGGCTGGTCGCCATCCTGCTCAAGACCGTTCTCTATCGGGAAGCGCGCCTTCGTGAAGCCGCGCTCAAGAAATCCGGCGGCAATCCGCAGGATCACCCTTGCCTTGTGATGATGGACGAGGTGCAGGAGCTGGCGACGGTGGACCCGGCCTCTGGCCTCTCCGATGCGACCTTCTGGAATGTTGCGCGCTCCACAGGACTGGCTGGCGTATTCGCCACGCAGACCGTCGCTGCATTGACGCAGGCAATGGGTGAGCACGCCGCCGACAACTTCATGCAGCAGTCCCGCAGCAAGGTGTTCCTGCGCAGCGAGGACCGCGCCACCGTTACCTACGCCTGTTGGCTGGCGGGCGAGTTCGAGCGCAACCGGGTCTATGGCGACGGCCAGTGGGAAAGCCTTGAGCAGCGCGAGCTTGTTACCGGCTGGACGCCGTTCCTGCCGGTTGACGACGCCGCCCAGCCGGAAACGGCGGGCGGGTATTTTGCCGCCGCCATCGGCTTTCTTCGCCGCGCCGGGATCGGTCGCGCCACGGCGAGGCCGACTTACGAAGCCGATACGCGCTTCGTGCCGCAGGGTGGCGACGCGGGGGCACAGCTTTCAGCGCAGCAGCAGGCGGCATGGCGGCAGGAAGATATGGAGCAGCGCTACCGCACCGAGGGCAACACCATGTCACCTGCCATGACCCCGGCAGATTTTATTGCGATGGGGCGCTGGCACGCTTACGCTCACGTCCAGCGCGCCGGGTTGGCGCGACAAGATGTGGTGACTTTGGACCACATATTCTAAGAAGAATTTATGGCGAAGAACGAAACTAACTTAATCACACCGGAAATGAAGGCTGGAAAATGGTCCATTGATTGGCTTGTCGGCGACAAAAGCAATGTAGAAGTAGGCGATCCACTGGCCGTTGTTGAACGCGATGGCGAGCGCTTGTTGGCTTTCTCTCCGGTTGCTGGAACAATTAACATAATAATAAAATCGCCCTTTACGATAAAGGCTATTTCTGTTGTTCTTGCAAAAGTAATGATCGAGCGGGTAAAATCAAAGAGGGATAATAATAGAATGGAAGACGAACAGAAGGTTTACATGGAAAAGATGGATAAGTTAATTAAGAGTGCCGTCAAACGTGACTTTGATGAGGTCAAAGATAGCCTAAGCAATGTAAAGCAGCAAATTTCATCGATTCAAAACGGCATTTCGGATATTAAGAAGCATTTGGGAATTAAGTGAACAAACGCCGCTCCTTCGACCCCGTCGATGTGGGATATTTTAGCGTCGATGACGCCACAGGCCAGTTGTTCTGGAAGAATGAAGCAATCCAGACAGAATCTCGGGTAGTTTTGTCTGGAAAGCAAAGTGCATGGGCGGTTGTAGTAGCTGTCTTTACGGCTATCGGAGCAATTGCGGCCAGCGTCAGCGCTCTAATGGCCATAGAGACCCTTGAACTCCAGCAGGCCAAACAGAATCTTCCGCCTGTCGAGTCCCCCGAGCCGTTCAGAATTGCAGTCTTTCCCACCTTTTTTGACAGCGGTGCTACTCGTCCACAATCGCAATCCTACCCCAGCTTGAGCAATGCCTTTCAGGTCTTGGTAGATAACCCGCAGGCCACGGCGACCATCCACGCCTATACCGATGGCACCGGCTCTGCTGACCTGAACAGGCGTCTGGCGCAGGCTAGAGCGGAGAATGTTCGCCAGTTCCTCACCAGTCGGTCCATTGACCCAGCCCGAATCGCTGTCGAGCCACCCGCAGCAGATAATCCTCGCGCCGACAACGCTACGCCAGCCGGACGGGCACAGAACCGCAGGGTAGAAATAGAGATCGTCACCGCCCCGCAGCCAGTTTCCGCACCGTCAAGCTGATTGTGGCCACTGTTGCTTGTGATGTTCCACGCAGCCACGCCGAATCGTGATATAATGTCACACAGTTGATCGCTCGCCACGTTCTGTGCTGAGGCGCGGCAGTCGCATTCGACACCCGCCCCACTTTCATGTTATGCTAATAACAGGAGATGCAAGCCATGTGCGGACTAACCGTCCACACAGGAACCTGACGGTTCCGGCTTGGCAAGGGGCGCTTCGCCCCCGTTGCATCCCCAGACCAAGGCGGGCCTTCGTGCCCCCCTGTGGAACCCCGACGAGCAGGGGAATATTCCCTCCCCTGCACCCTGGACCCGAGGGCGTTCCTGCCCCCTGGACCCCAGACCGGGAGGCTTTGCCCCCGGACCCCACGAAGGGCTGTCACGCCCCTCGACCCACGACCGGAGCTTTCGCGCCCCGGACCACGAGCAGGAGCCTGTCTGCCCCTGCACCCTGACGAGGGGGAGGGATATTGTCCCCCTCGACCCCCGGCGGCATATTTCAGGCCGGGCTAAGAAAGGGCCGCTTATGGCCGATGACGACGACCAGCGGCAGGAGCAGCCGCCCGGCACCCGGCGCAAGTCCGACAAGCGCCAGCGCACCGATGTCATCTTTGCCCGCGTTACGCCGGAGGAGAAGGCCGCCATTGTCACCCGCGCCGACCGTGCCGGTCTGGCATCTGCCGCATTCCTGCGAGCCGCAGCCCTTGGTGACGCAGGCCCGCGTGCGCACCGCCGCCGCCCCATAGATCACCGCGCCCTTGTGCAGACACTTGCCGCGCTCAACCGTGTCGGCAACAACCTCAACCAGATCGCCCGCAGCCTCAATGCCGGTCAGGAGATTGACCAGCCGGAACTGCGTGACGCGCTGCAACAATACAGCGCCGTTGTTGCCGCCATCTACGATGCCCTCGGTATGGAGCCTTCGCGTGATAATAAAGGGCAAGAGCCGGGCTGGCCCTAGCCAGCTCGCCTATCACCTTGGCCGCGCCGACACCAACGAGCGCGTCGAAATCCTTCAACTGGATTCCGCTGGCACGACCGCTGACGCCTTCCGCGATTGGCAGACCTACACGCTTGCCACCAAGGGCAAGCTGGGCCTTTACCATGCCAACATCGACCCCGACGCCAAATATGAAATGACCCCCGAACAGTGGATGCGCGCGGTGGAGATTCTGGAAGAAGAGCTTGGCTTGCAGGGCCAGCCCCGTGCCGTCGTCATGCACGAGAAGAACGGGCGCGAACATATCCATGTTGTGTGGGCGCGCACTGACATGGATACCATGACGCTGCGATCCGACAGCCAGAATTATCAGGCCCATGAGCGCGCCAGTCTGCGCCTTGAGCAGGAGTTCGGGCATGAGCTGGTTCCCGGCAAGCACGCCAAGCGCGACCGGGAAAAACAGCCGGAGTTCCCGAAGGCCGAAGTCGGCCACGATGAATGGCAGCAAGCGGAGCGCGGGGGCATGGATCACCGCCAGCGCAAGGCGCAGGTGACGGCGCTGTTTGAAGCCAGCGACAGCGGCCCTGCCTTCAAGGCGGCTCTTGAGGACGCGGGCTATGTCCTCGTGCGCGGCGACAAGCGCGGTTATGTCCTGCTGGACACAGACGGCAGGGCGCACAGCCTTTCCCGCCAGCTTCCCGGCGTGAAGGCCGCCGATCTTCGCGCCTTTATGGTGGACATCGACCTTGACCGGCTCCCCGGTGTGGCCGAGGCCCGCGCGGAAATCCGCAACCAACGCCGCGAGGTCGAACCCGGACCCGAAACCGCGACGGCTCCCGAGCAGGAAAGCCACGACCGTCTCGCCAAGATGCTCGACGCTCTGGCAGAGCGCCATGCGGCAGATCGCGCAGCGCAGCAACAGCGGCACAGCGAGGAGTTTGACGCCCTTCAACGCAAACAGGGCGAGGACTTTGACCGCGCCTTTGAGGATCACGCCCGCGAGGCGATGAAACGCCGCGCAGCGGAGCAGTCACCTGAGCCGGGGGCGCTGGCGAAGTTCTGGCAGAACCTGCGGGAGGCAGTGTCAGACGACGCCCGCACCGAGCGACTGGCCGAGGAAGCCCGCCGCCGCGCCGAGATCGACGCCCGCGACGAGGCGGCACTGCGCATCATTGCCGCTGGATTGCATGACCAGCACCGCCGCGAGTTTGATGACCTTGTGACGCGACAGGGCGGCGAAATTGCCGATCTCAGGGCTGAACAGTCAGTTGAGCGCGCCCGCCGCATCGCCGACGAAGAACGCGCCCGGCAGCTAGAGCGCGAATACGCCGAGCGCCAGCGCGAGGCGCAGGAGCGCGCGCAGGACATGGCACGTGACGGGCCGGAGAGAGATGACCGCGCACGCTGACAGGCTCGCGCTTCATGCGATCACAGCCGGGCCTGCTGCTAGGACAGATTGCCAGCCTTGTGCCTCACGCTGCCACCGCAGTGTCACGCTTCATTTCGACCGTTGCACGTGGCATCCCGAGCCTTCTGTCGCGCTTCATGGCAGTGGCGCTGCGCGGCGACAACTACGATGGCCGGTTGAGCGGCGACTATGATGGCCGGTAGGATCGGTTGTCTGGTCTGATCGTAGGGAGGGGCGCAGCCCCGAC
>NCIH01000107.1:0-9086 GCA_002281975.1 Hydrogenophilales bacterium 17-64-11
TGGCGTCAATGGCCGCGCTGGCCGCAACGGCTATGCCTCGACCGACATGGACCGGCGCGAAGCGTGCCTCCGCGTTGGCGAGCGGCAGCAGTGGAAACGCCTTCAACAGTCCGGCAAACATCGACAGGAAGGAGTCGCCGCGGCCGAAGATCACCGACGGCCGGAAAATCGTGACGTCGAGGCCATAGCCGTGGATGAACTTGGGACCGTTCAGATACCAGTTTTCGTGCTCGACGTGGTGCCGCCCGGCCTCGCGCACCAGCGCTTCGGCAATGCCCTTGGAGCGCTGGTAGGCCGAGCGCGAGTTCGGGTCGGCGCCGAGCGCGCTCATGTGCAGCAGGCGGCGCACGCCCGACTCGCCGCAGGCGTGGATGACCTTGCGCGGCAGCTCGATGTGGGTCCGCTGGAAATCGCCGCGGCGCGCGCTCGGCAGATCGACGCGGCCGACCTTGCTTTCGTGCAGGATGCCGACCAGGTTGATGACGGCGTCCATGCCGCGGAAGTGGCGGATGAGCTCCTGCTGATCGTGCACGTCGGCCTCGATCACCTCCACCGTCGGCAACAGGATCAGTTCCTTGGCCATTTCGCGACGGCGGCTCAGCACGCGCACACTGAGGCCGCGCGCGGCGAGCTGGCTGACGAGATGGGTGCCGACAAAGCCGGACCCGCCGAGGATGCAGATGCGTTCAATCTTCATGATGAGATTCGTTTCAATAGATAAGGCGATGCGGATTCTAATCGTCCGTCCGTTCGACTTCCAGCGGGACGTCCGGATCGGTGGCGGGGATTGCCGGGGTTTTGCGCGGCGGCACCGTGCCCAGCCGTTCTTTCAGCAGCACCGAAGGCTGGCCGAAACGCTCCGCATAATAGATGGCGTTGCTCATCACTTTTTTGACGTAATCGCGGGTTTCGGCAAACGGGATGGACTCGATGTAGACCGCGGCCTCCATCGGCCGGGTGTCGCGCCAGCGCTGCGCACGGCTCGGTCCGGCATTGTAGGCCGCGGTGGCGAGCACCGGCGAACCGTCCAGGCTGGTTTGCACATGCTTCAGGTAATACGCGCCGAACTGAATGTTTTTCGCCGGGTTCTGCATCTCGTTCGGATGAAAGCGCTTGATCCCGAGGCGCTGTGCAATCCAGCGTGCCGTGGCCGGCATGATCTGCATCAGGCCGGATGCGCCGACGCTGGAGCGCGCGACATTGATGAAGCGGCTTTCCTGCCGCATCAGGCCGAACACCCAGGCTTCGTCGATCTGGTTTTCACGCGCGGCCTGCTGCGCCAGTTCGCGGTAGGGGGCGAGAAAACGCAATTCGAAATCGTGCAGCTCGCGGGTGCGCTCGGCCGTGTTGATCGCCCGGTCGTACCACTCCATGCGGCGCGCCAACTCGGCCGCCGCCAGCAACTGCGCATCGGAAAATTCGCGGATCGACCAGTTCCATTCCTGCCCGGCATCGCTGCGCAAACCCAGTCCCTGCAAGGCCAGCGCGCGCGCGATACCGGGCTGGCGGGCAACCGCGGCAACCTCATCGCCGCTCATCTTGGCGTTGTTGACGGCCGGCGCCTGCATCACCGGCCCGAGTTCTTCCTGCGCCAGTTGGCCGTAGTAGTGAAATTCGCGCGACAACTCCAGGAAAACCGGGGTTGCCGCCGCACGCTGGCCGCTGGCCTGCAAGGCGCGCGCGCGCCAGTAGCGCCAGATCGGCTGCGCACGGGTGGCCTCGCCCATGCTGTCGACCGCGCGCAGCACGGTCTGCCAGTCTGCCGCGCGCAATGCGGCGCGTGCCCACCATTCGCGCTGGAAATCGTTGGCCGCCATGGCGCCGGCCTGCTGAAACCAGGGTAACGCGGTTGCCTCGTGGCGACGCGCAGCCCAGGTGGCAAGGCGCGCCCAGGCGGTGCGCTGCTCCTCCGCGCCAAGACGTGACGCCAGCCTGCGCAACGCCTGTTCTGCCTGCGCGGAACTGCGTTTGGCCAGCTGCTCAAGCGCGTAAAGCGCGATTTCGCGGTCGCCCCGCCGGCCGAAGTCGAGCTTGTCGGCCTCGAGCAAACGCGCGGGGTCGCGGCTGGCCAGGTCGATCAGCGCGGCGGCCGGTCGCTGGGCTTCGGGCAAGCTATTGGCCACGACCCGGGCGACGCTCGGGTTGCCGGCTTCCAGCGTCAGCCGCAGGCGGCGCCAGACATCTTCCTGACGGATCAGCCCGGCCTCGATCAGCTGCTCGAACAAAGGCGTGCACATCGACGGCATGTCGCGCCCGGTGAACCACAGGGTCACCGCCTCGCGCTGGTGACTGCGATTGCCCTGCGCCGATTCGGCACGGTAGGCATAGCACTGATGCGCAATATCGGGCCTGACGAGACGCGGGTATTCGGCCAGATACAGCGGCCACGCTTCGCGCGCGCCGAGCGATTTCAGCCAGTCGGCGCGCAGCGCTTCGGCCATGCGGCTGCCCGGATAGCGCGCCAGGAAATCGGCGATGCGCGCATCGTCGGTACGGCTCGTCAGCATCAGGCGCCAGTATTCGACATAAGGCGCCAGCACATGGTCGGCCGGCACGCCGCGTGCGGCATGCTCCAGATTCGCCAGCTTGCGCGCGGCAAACGCCTGCTGTGCCTTCAGCACAGCGGCGTCGCCCGGCGCGGCCCAGGCGGGCACTGCGGACAAGGCCAGCAGCAGAAAAACCCCGATCCGAATCATGCCGCGAGGGTAACATGTGGCCGCCGCGCGTTGCCTGAGCTGAATTCACCATGGAGCGCCCGGGCGCGCCGCATTACCCCAAGCGCAGGGTGCGCGCTATAGTGAGGGCTTCGTATTCACCTTCCAAGGAAACCGCCATGACAGCCAACGTCGGCAATATCGACCGCATCCTCCGCATTCTTGCCGGTATCGCCCTCATCGCCTGGGCGCTCATGGGCGGCCCGGTGTGGGCCTGGATCGGCGTGCTGCCGCTGGCGACCGGGCTCTTCAGGTTCTGTCCGGCCTACAGCCTGCTCGGCATCAACAGCTGCGGCCTGAAGCAATAAGCTTCAGGCGAGAAACAGTTTGTAGGCCGGGTTGCGGGACTCGTCCCAGTAGCGGTAGCCCAGCCTGTCCAGAAACTTCTGGAAGCCGGGCTTTTCCTTTTCCGGCACCTGGATGCCGACCAGCACGCGGCCGTAGTCGGCGCCGTGGTTGCGGTAATGGAACAGGCTGATGTTCCAGCCGCGGCTCATGCTCTGCAGGAACTGCATCAGCGCGCCGGGGCGCTCGGGGAATTCGAAGCGGTACAGCACTTCGTTGACGGCCTCGGGGGCACGTCCGCCGACCAGGTGGCGGACGTGCAGCTTGGCCATTTCATTGTCGGTCAGGTCGATCGCCTCCAGGCCGTGCCGCTGCAGCAGCTCGACCACGCGCGCGCTCTCGCCCGCCCCCGGCACCGACAGCCCGACGAATACGCGCGCCGTCCTGGGGTCGGAATAACGATAGTTGAATTCGGTGATGTTGCGCGCGCCCAGCAGGCCGCAAAAGGTCTTGAAGCTGCCCGGCGTCTCGGGGATGGTGACCGCCAGCACCGCTTCGCGTTTTTCGCCCAACTCGGCGCGCTCGGCGATGTGGCGCAGGCGATCGAAGTTCATGTTGGCGCCGGAGGCCACCGCGACCAGCGTTTTGCCCTTGAGCTTATCGCCGGCGATCGCCGCTTTCAGCCCGGCAACAGACAGGGCGCCGGCCGGTTCCAGAATCGAACGGGTGTCTTCGAAGACGTCCTTGATCGCCGCGCAGATGGCGTCGTTGTTGACGCGGATGATTTCGTCGACATACAGCTGCGACAGCCGGAAGGTTTCCTTGCCGACCTTCTTTACCGCCACGCCGTCGGCAAAAATACCCACGCGCGGCAGCGTGATGCGCTTGCCCTTGCACAGCGAGCGCGCCATCGCGTCGGCGTCTTCGGGTTCGACGCCGACGATCCTGATTTCCGGCCGCAGCCGCTTGATGTACGCAGCCATGCCGGCAATCAGGCCGCCGCCGCCGACCGGGATGTAGACCGAATGGATCGGGCCGGGATGCTGGCGCAGCAGCTCCATCGCCACCGTGCCCTGTCCGGCGATCACATCGGGATCGTCATAGGGATGGACGAAGGTGGCCTTGGCCTCCTTGGCAAGCCGGGTGGCGTGATCGCAGGCTTCATCGTAGTTGTCGCCGTGCAGAATCACCTGCGCGCCGCGCGCCGCCACCGCATCGACCTTGATCCTGGGCGTGGTCGCCGGCATCACGATGGTCGCCGTCACGCCAAGCTTTTGCGCCGCCAACGCCACCCCCTGCGCGTGGTTGCCGGCCGATGCCGCCACCACGCCGCGCGCCAGCTGGGCCTGCGCAAGCTTCGCCATTTTGTTGTAGGCACCGCGGCACTTGAAGGAAAACACCGGCTGCAGGTCTTCCCGCTTCAACAGAATTCGGTTGTTGAGGCGGTGCGACAGGTTGTGGGCCACATCGAGCGGCGACTCCACCGACACGTCGTAGACGCGCGAGGTCAGGATGCGTTCGAGGTAATCGACGGGTTGGCTCATGGCGGCGGGTGCGAGGTTTGAAAAAAGGGGGAGATGCCGCTATCTTAGCGGGCTGCGATCAAATGACGAAAAACATCATGACACAAGACGAAATGAAGCAAGCCGTGGCGCGTGCCGCGGTGGAGTATGCCCGCGGCGGCATCATCGGGGTAGGGACCGGCTCGACCGCCAACTATTTCATTGACGCGCTGGCCGACGTCAAGGGCCGCATCGACGGCGCGGTGGCCAGTTCGGAAGCGACGGCCGCACGCCTGAAAAGCCACGGCATCCAGGTGCTCGACCTCAACAGCGTCGGCGAACTCGAAATCTACGTCGACGGCGCCGACGAAATCACCGAGCATTTCGCCATGATCAAGGGCGGCGGCGGCGCGCTGACGCGCGAAAAGATCGTCGCCGCATGCAGCAAGCAGTTCATCTGCATCGCCGACGAAAGCAAGCTGGTCGGGGTGCTCGGCAAATTCCCGCTGCCGGTCGAAGTGATCCCGATGGCGCGTTCCTACGTGGCGCGCGAACTGGTGAAACTCGGCGGCCAGCCGCGCCTGCGCGAGGGCTTCACCACCGACAACGGCAACCTCATTCTCGACGTGCACGGCATGTCGATCGTCGACCCGGCGTCGCTGGAAACGGCGATCAATCACATCGTCGGCGTGGTCACCAACGGCCTGTTTGCGCGGCGCGGAGCAGACGTGCTGCTGCTGGGAACTGAGTCCGGCGTCAAGACTTACAAGAAATGACTACAACGGGGAGGTGCGTCACTGTGTTGGCGGCGCCCCGTCCTCCGGCTCCGGCTCCTCGGCGGGCACCCGGTATTTTTCGGTCGCCCACTGCCCCAGGTCGATCATCTTGCAGCGCTCGCTGCAGAATGGCTTCCAGCGGCTCGCCGCCGTCCAGCTGACGGCGGCGCCGCAGGTCGGGCAGGCCACGACAGGCGGCTTGGAAGGCGGCTTCATAGGGTGCAGAAAGTCAGGTCGAAGTCGATCGGCTGATCGGTGCAGGCGCGCATCTGTCCTGCCCCGGCATGCACGAAGCGGATGTTGAGCATGTACTTGTTGGCCGAAATCTCGGGTACGCACGGCAGGGTGTCGATCAGGGTGACGCGGATCAGCTGCGGGTTGCGCGATTCCAGCATGCGCTGGTAATGCCCGTGCTCGACATGCTGCAGCTCGGGCTGGCCGCTGTCGCGCAGCAAACCGAGCACGATGTCGACCGCCGCACGAATGGACGAGAACGGCGCCAGCCAGCGTTGCAGCTGGCCTACCCGCTCCGCGGCCGGCTGGTGCAGCCAGTGGTGGTAGGACGGCAGATCGAATTCGCACATCCCGCCCGGAATGGCCGCACGCTGTTTGACGGCCATCAACCAGTCGTCTTCGCGCAGATGCTGGCCCACCTTGCCTGGCAGTCGATACATGCCATGGTGGGCGGCCTCGATCGCCGCCAGCACGCTTTCCAGGGTGCTGTCCTTGACGCGGGGATTGCCGCGCAGCGCCGCCAGCACGGCTTTTTGCCGGTCCAACTCCTGCAACAGGTCGGATTTGAGGTCGGCGCGCGCCGCCACTTCCGCCATTTCAAACAGTGTCAGCAGGGCCGCGTGATGCGCGTGCCGGTCGGACGACGCGGCATAGGCATCGAAGCGGTCGAACAAATCTTCCAGCCGCAGCAGGGTGCGGATGCGTTCGCTCAGGGGATATTCGTAATGGATCACGCCGCACGCGTTGGTTTCAATCGGCCGATTGTCGCCGATCCGGATGGAAAATCAAGGCGACGGTACACTTGCGAGCGCTTGATAATGCCGGTGCAGCGCCGCCACCTGGCTGCGCAATGCGTCGGGCGAAGCCGTGTTGACGATCACATCGTCCGCCGCCGCCAGGCGCTCGGCGCGCCCGGCCTGCGCTGCGAGTATGGCCGCCGCCTCGTCATGGGCGAGCCCGCTGCGCGCCATCACCCGTGCCATCTGCAGTTCTTCGGGGCAATCGACCACCAGCACGCGGTTCAGCAGGTCGCGGTAACCGCCGGTTTCCACCAGCAGGGGGATCACGATCAGGGCATAGGGGGCGGTGAGTGCCGACCGCGCCTGCTCCACCGCACGCCGAATGCGCGGGTGCAGAATGGCTTCGAGCCGGTGCCGGTCGGCGGCGTCGGCGAAGACGCGCCGGCGCAGGGCAGCGCGATCCAGGCCGCCGTCCGCCCGCATCACCGTTTCGCCGAAAGCCGCGCGGATCGCCTCCAGCGCCGCGCCGCCAGGCGCGGTCAGATCGCGGGCAATGACATCCGTATCGATCACCGGCACGCCATGAGCGGCGAAGCAATCGGCAACGGTCGATTTCCCCGAACCGATGCCGCCGGTGAGGCCAACCGTGAACATCAGAATTGCCCGAGGTAGGCCTGCGTCAAGTCCGCGCCGAAGAACAGCGCCACCAGCCCGCCCCCGGCCAGATACGGACCGAACGGAATCGGCACGCGCCGGTCATGCTTCACCAGCACGATCATCGCGATGCCGACCGCCGCACCGACGACGGAAGACAGCAACAGCGTGACAGGCAGCATCTGCCACCCCAGCCAGGCGCCGATGGCCGCCAGCAGCTTGAAGTCGCCGTAACCCATCCCGTCCTTGCCGGTGGCGAGCTTGAACAGCCAGTACACCAGCCACAGCACCAGATAGCCGGCCATGGCGCCGACGACCGCATCCGGCAGACTGCTGAAATGTCCGCCCAGATTGAACAGCAGCCCCAGCCACAGCAGCGGCAGGGTGAGGCTGTCGGGCAGCAGGGCCGTATCGAGGTCGATGAAGGCCAGCGCGATCAGCGCCCACACCATGAGCAGCGCGCCCGCGGTTTGCACGCTCGCGCCCCATTTCCAGGCGACCGCCGCCGACAGCAGCGCGGTAAGCAACTCCACCAGCGGGTAGCGCGCGCCGATCGGCGCGCGGCAGGCCGAGCAGCGGCCGCGCAGCCACAGCCACGACAGCAGCGGAATGTTTTCCCGCGCCGCGATCGGATGACCGCACTGCGGGCAGGCCGAACGCGGCAGCCACAGGTTGTAGCGCGGCGCATCGGGCAAGGCCTCGCCGCGCAGTTCGGCGCACTGTACATGCCATTCTGCCTCCATCATTCTGGGCAGCCGGTGGATGGCGACGTTGAGGAAGCTGCCGACCAGCAGGCTGAACAAAAAAACCAGCCCGGTGAACAGGGCTGGCTCGGCGTGCAGCAACGCCATCAGACGACCGAACCCATCTTGAAGATCGGCAGGTACATGGCGATGACCATGCCGCCGATGAGCGTGCCCAGCACCACCATGATGATCGGTTCCATCAGGCTGGACAGCGCTTCGACCGCGTCATCCACTTCGGCCTCGTAGAAATCGGCCACCTTGCCCAGCATGGAATCGAGCGCGCCGGACTCTTCGCCGATGGCGGCCATCTGCAGCACCATATTGGGAAACCGGCCGGAGTTCTGCATCGCCACCGTCAGCGCCGTGCCGGTCGACACTTCGCCACGGATTTTATTGGTCGCCTCGACGAACACCTGGTTGCCCGACGCCCCGCCCACCGATTCCAGCGCTTCGACCAGCGGCACGCCGGCGGCGAACATGGTGGCCAGGGTGCGCGTCCAGCGCGCGATGGTGGCTTTTTCGATCACTGCGCCAAAAATCGGCAATTTGAGCATCAACCGATCCATGAACATCTGCACCTTGCGCGAGCGTTTCCATGCTTGCAGCAAGGCGTAGATGCTGCCGCCGACGGCGCCGAAAATCGCCCACCACCACTGGACGAAGAAATCCGAGATCGCCATCACCACCAGGGTCGGCCCCGGCAGGTCGGCGCCAAAGCTGCTGAACAAGTCCTTGAACGCCGGGATCACGAAAATCATGATCACGGCGGTGATGACAAACGCCACCACGATAATGGAGACGGGGTAGAACAGCGCCGACTTGATCTTGCTCTTGATGGCGAGGATTTTTTCCTTGTAGACCGCCAGCCGTTCGAGCACCCCGTCCAGAATGCCCGCCGATTCGCCGGCCCCCACCAGGTTGCAGAACAGCGCATCGAAGTACAGCGGATGGCGACCGAATGCTTGGGTGAGGCTGCTGCCCTTTTCGATGTCCGCCTTGATTTCCATCAGCAGGCGTTGCATCGATGGATTGGAATGCCCGCGCGCCACGATTTCGAACGATTGCAGCAATGGCACTCCGGCTTTCATCATGGTCGCCAGTTGGCGGGTGAACAGCGTGACATCCTTGTCGGTGATGCGCTTGCTGCCGGAAAACAGGGAGCTCTGCTTCCTGACCTTGGTGACGGTGATTCCCTGCTTGCGCAGCACGGAATTGACCACGGTTTCGCCGCCGGCCTGCAGCTGGCCTTTGACTTTCTTGCCGCGCTTGTCCATGCCTTCCCACAGGAAGGTGGCATCCTTGACTGCCTTTGCCGCTGTTGCCATAGAGGGGATTCCTTAGGGAAGCGCTGAACAATTCACTTTTGAGTACGTTTCAACGCGTTCCTGGATAAACGAACCGTCAAGCCGCCGGTTTTTCTGGTTATTCGGTGGAT
>NCIH01000108.1:0-12944 GCA_002281975.1 Hydrogenophilales bacterium 17-64-11
GCTTGCCGAGCGCGGCGGCTACGTGCAACAGGCCGCGCGCTTCAAGCGCACCGCTGCCGACGTGCCCGCCCCGCCACGCGTCGAGGCCGTCGTAGCCGGTATCGTCAACCATGCCCGCGCGATCGGCGCCGACCCGGCGGTGGCCGAAGCCACTTGGCGCGCCATGATCGCCGCTTTCATCCAGAGCGAGTTGGCCGCGCACGCGAACTTGCATCCCCCCACGACCTGATCGCTGGAGATTCTTCATGTCCGTCCCCGCCGCCTATCTCGGCATCATCCTCATCTGGGCCACCACGCCGCTAGCCATCAAATGGAGCGCCCAGGGCACCGGCTTCGCCTTCGCCGTGGCCTCGCGCATGTTCATCGGCTTTGCCGTCGCCGCCGCCGTCCTCGCCGTCTGGCGCATCGGCCTGCCGCTGCACCGCCGCGCCCGCGCCAGCTACCTGGCCGGAGGGCTCGGCATGTTCGGCGCCATGACGCTCACCTACTGGGGCGCGCAATACATCCACTCCGGCCTCGTCTCCGTGCTGTTCGGCCTGACGCCGCTGATCACCGGACTGCTAGCGCTGCTGTGGCTGGAAGAGGAAGCGCTCACGCGCGCCAAGATCGCCGGCATGCTGCTCGGCCTTTCCGGGCTCGCGGTCATCTTCGGCGACAGCCACGAAATGGGCGGCGCCCACGCCCTGGCCGGCGTGCTCGCCCTGCTCGCTGCGGTGACGCTGTATTCCGCCAGCCTGGTGTGGGTGAAACGCATCGGCGACGACAGCCCGCCGCTCGCCACCACTGCCGGCACCCTCGTCGTCGCGCTGCCGCTGTTCGCACTGGTGTGGCTGGGCACCGACGGCCACGTGCCGAATGCCGTTCCACCACGCGCCGGCGCCGCCATCGTCTACCTCGGCGTATTCGGCTCGGTGGTCGGCTTCGCGCTCTACTACTACGTCATCAAGCACATGGAAACCGGCAAGGTCGCGCTCATCACCCTCGTCACCCCCGTGCTCGCCTTGCTGCTGGGCAGCACGCTCAACGGCGAACACGTCGGCGTGCGCGTCTGGCTCGGCGCCGCCTGCATCGGCACCGGGCTGGCCGTGCACCAATGGCAAACCCTCGCCGACGCACTTGCGCCGCGCGCCAAATAGGAGACCACCGATGGACTGGGACGCACAACGCTACCTCGACCGCCACGGCTTCATCATCGAGCGCGGCCAAGGCCTCGTCGACCTGCTCGCCCCGCAGGCCGGCGAACGCATCCTCGACCTTGGCTGCGGCACCGGCGGCATCGCCGCGGCCATGGCCGAAGGCGGTGCGCAGGTCGTCGGCGTCGATGCCTCGACCGCCATGATTGCCAGCGCCAGCGAACGGTTTCCACGGCAGGACTTCCGCGTCGCCGACGCCGCCGCGCTGCCGTTCGAAGCGGAATTCGACGCGATCTTTTCGCATGCCGTATTGCACTGGGTCGCGCGCGCCGAAGACGCCGCACGCGGCATCGCCCGCGCACTCAAACCCGGCGGCCGCTTCGTCGCCGAATTCGGCGGCAACCGTAACTGCGAGGCGCTGGAAACGGCTTTCGCCCATGCGCTGAAACAGCTTGCCGGACACGATTACCGCAGCCCCTGGACCTTCCCTCGCCTGCCCGACTACACCGCCCTGCTGGAAAGCCATGGCCTCGTCGTTCACGCCGCCTGGTATTTCGATCTCCCCACGCCCCTGAAAGGCGAGGATGGATTGCGCCAATGGTTCGTCCAGTTCCTGCCGCACCATCTGGACGGACTGGACGAGGCGACCCGCGAAGCGGTGCTGGCAGCGGCCGAAGCGGCATTGAAGCCGGCGATCTGGCGCGACGGTGCGTGGTGGGCGGATTATCGGCGGTTGCGGGTGGTGGCGAAAAAATAGACTCTCAGTAGCTTCAGCGCCCATACAACGCACTGAAGCTGGCACGCCCAAGCGCATTGGCGTTGACCATAAACCCGGCGAGCGAGGCAGTCGCGTTGGCCGGCAACTCAAGCCGGTCCACCTTCAGCGCGTAGACGGTAAACACATAGCGGTGCGGCTTGTCGCCGACCGGCGGGCATGGGCCGCCCCAGCCCGGCGTGCCGAAATCGCTTGCAATCTGGCGCGCACCACCCGGCAGCTTGCGGCCATCCAGCGTGCCAACGCCGCGCGGTAACGAAGCCGCCGTTGCCGGAATGTCCACGACCACCCAATGCCAGAAGCCGGCGCCTCCTGTTGGCGCATCCGGGTCGTGCACCATGACCGCGAAACTTCGGGTGCCTGCGGGCGGATTGCGCCAAGTGGCTGCGGGCGACGTGTTCTGCCCCGTGCAGCCGAAGCCGTTGAAGGCGTAAGCCTGTTTGATAGTCGAGCCGGGGGCGATGTCGGGGCTGCTCAATTCGAAGCCTTGCACAGGCGCGGCATGGCTCGTGAAAGCGCCCAGGACGCCAACGAGTCCCATGAGTATTACGGGTAAATTTCGCATGATTTTCATCTCCTGATTCAATTGTTTATTTAGGCGCTACCAACCCCAAAGCCTCCAGTACGTACTGCGCGACGCGTGCGGAGGATTGCGGGTTCTGTCCGGTGATGAGCTGGCCGTCGCGCACGGCATAGGCTTGCCAGTTGGGCGCGCCCTCGAACTGGCCGCCCAATTCGCGCAGCCGCGTCTCGAGCGGGAAAGGCACAATCTGGGTCAGACCTGCCGCAGCCTCTTCAGCGTCGGTGAAAGCGTTGACGCGCTTGCCATGCACGATGGGTTTCCCGTCCGGGCGCGTCGCCGCGACCAGTCCCGCCGCGCCGTGGCATACCGAGGCAATGATTTTGTTGTTGGCGTAAGCCGCCTCGACCGCGCTTTTTACACCGGGGTCGGTGGGCAAATCCCACATCGTGCCATGACCGCCTGGGAAGAAAATCGCATCGTAGGCGGCGGGGTCGAGTTCGCTGACTTTGCGGGTTGCCGCAATGCGGTTTTGCAGCGTCGTGTCGGCGAGGAAGCGTTCGATGATTGCCTCGTTTTCGCCCTTGCCTTTCAGGCTGGCCGGGTCGATCGGCGCCGGGCCGCCGGCGGGCGACGCCAGTTCGACTTCAACCCCCGCGTCGACCAGTGCGAAGTAAGGCGTCGCGAGTTCTTCCGCCCACACGCCTGTGGGCTTGCCGGTATCGCCCATGCGGGCGTTCGAGGTGACGATCATCAAGATGCGTGGAGGCATGGCAGTACTCCTTACGGGATGGGTGGATGACGAGGTAGGCGAGGTAAGAGGCGCAGCGATCGCGCCCGAGGTGGCGACTGTGGCAGCCAATGCAGCGGTTCGAGCCAGAAATGTTCGGCGGTCGGTATTCATGGAAGCCCTCCTCTAAGTTAGCAAATCGCTGGAACAGAACACGGGAGCGACTTTATTGACTTCCAATAGCGACATAAACAAGATGCTGGTAACTATATTTATTACGTTGAGTAACCAATGGAACGCAGCTTCGCACCCGTACAACTCGGCAGCATCGAACTCTTTTGCAAAGCAGCCGAAGTGGGAGGATTCGCGCAGGCAGCGCGCGAATTCGGTCTGACGCCGGCCGCCGTCAGCCGGGCCATTGCCCGACTGGAGCAGCGTTTGTCGACGCGCTTATTCGCCCGCACGACGCGCAAGGTCGCGTTGACCGACGACGGCCGCGCTTACTATGAGCAGTGCCGCGAAGCGCTCGCCAAGATAGAGGATGCCGAGCGGGCGATTGGGGGGCGGCGCGCCGCGCCAAGCGGTACCTTACGGGTAAGTTTGCCGACGACCTACGCGCACTATCGCGTGCTGCCAAGGCTGCCGGCGTTCGTTCAGCGATACTCCGGGCTCGTGCTGGAGCTGAACGTCTCCAACCGGAATGTCGACTTTGTCGACGAAGGCTACGATTTGGCAATACGGCTTGGCGAGCCCAAAGACTCAGGGCTGGTGGGTAGAAGGCTTGAGGATGCCGCCTTGGGTGTATTCGCATCGCCGGGTTATCTGCGCAACGCGCCACCGCTTGCAAGCATCGACGATCTGCCGGCCCACCGTCCAGATATACGACTTTATTGCGGAGCCGTACGTGAAGCGCGGCGAACTGGTTGAAGTCGCGCAAGCGATGCGCGGTCGTTCACGGCCCTTTTATGCACTGTATCCGCAAAACCGCCACCTTAGTCCCAAGGTTCGGGCATTCGTGGATTTTTTGACCCGCATTTAGAGCAACTTGACCGTCAATTCAGACTCGGCGCTTATTCGTTTTCCGTGTGGAAGAGAAACGTGGCCGCCGCGGTTCTCTTGTCGACCCGAACCGTCAACTCACAAGCCCCGTGAACAATGTCCTCCCCAGAACAATCGGGACAACGGTACACCGTCTCGGTCACCATGTAGAGGATGATGATTCTGGCTTCGATGAGCTCACCTTGGTCATCCGCCCCGAGCACCATGACCGTGATCGGCTCGTCGATGGTACCGAACCCGTTCATGCGCCGAGTAAGCGCCAGCCGCAGTGTATCGAGCGTCTCGATTTCGCGTTTCAACGTCGTGACGAAGTCCGGCGTGCCCCAAGCCGCCAAAGTCTCTGGAAGCCTGACCAGGTCCGTCATTCGTCGAAAAAGGCGTCGGTCAGGGGCGCAAAATTCATTTTCGGGATGCGCGCCTTGCAGTTGGGATAGGCCTGCTGCACTGTGACCCGCACGTAGCGCTGAGCCGTCGGCCAGATGTCCTCGTATGCCCGCCGATCTTCGATGATCTCTGCGGCGCCGTTCACCCGTGCCCGCGAGCGGTTCTGAAAGTCCACGAACAGCATGCCGATCTGAGGGTTGACCAGGATGTTGCCCAAGGAGTTGTAGAGCTTGTTGCCACTGAAATCGGGAAACACCAGGGTCTTCGCATCCAGCACCTTGAGCAGGGGATAGGGTTGGCCCGAGGCGTTGAATTCCCGCCCCCGGAAACTGCAATCGCATTCCCCTCGATCATTGGCCGTGGCGATGAAGAAGAAGGCTTGGGCTTCCAGGAACGCAGCCCAGGCGGGAGCTAGATGATCCCGGATCATGCCGAGATTGTGGTCGTTCCAATAACCCTCGGCACCAAAGCGGCGCTGGGCCTCCAGTTCGCCCGGGTGCAGGATGGGATGCTTTCCGTCATTGCTCATGGCCTGTTTCCTCAATTGAAGGCCAGCTCATCGTCCGGGCCGCAGGACCAGGGCCAGACCTGCGACGATGGGCAGCACCCCCACCAGGTCCGAGGCGGGTACGGCCTCCTGGAGCATGCCCACCGCGAGCAGGGTGCCGAATGCCGGGTTGAGCAGGTGGAAGCTGCCGGCCCGGGCCGCGCCGCCGTGGCGCACCAGCCAAAGCAGCATCAGGGTGGTGCCAATGGACACCACCGCCGCCTGGTAGATGAGGCTGCCGAAAAATGCGGCATCAAGGCGGATCGCCATGCCTTCCCGCCACCAAGCCAGGGGTAGCAGGGCCAGGCCGCTGGCAGGTAGCTGCACCAAGGCGATGCGCCAGGGGTCCAGGCCGCTGGCCACGGCCCGCCGGTTGAGCAGGGTCGAGGCGGACAGGGCCACGGTGCCGGCAAGGATGAGCAGTACCCCGGTCTTGTCGGCGGGCATACTGGATGCCCGTCCCCCCATGATCCAGACTACCCCGGCGAAGCCTGCAAGCAAACCCAGGGCACCGCGCCAGCCGAATGGCTCCCGCAGCCACAGCGCCGCCAGCAGTGCGGTCAGAAGCGGGCTGGTGCTGGCCAGGATGGCCGTCAGGCCGGCGGGGACGGTGCGCATGCCTGAATAGGCCAGGCCGAGATACACGGCATTGGTGAGCAGCCCGGCGGCCAAGGCGATGAGCAGGATGCTACGGTCAACTCGGGGCGCTTGGCCGCTCGCGCCGAGCCAACGCCCAAGCAGTACCAGTAACGCGCCCGCCAGCAGGAAGCGCAGGCTTAGCAGGGTCAAGGGCCCGGTGGACGTCATGCCGATCTTGCCGGCGATGAAGGCCGAGCTCCACACCAGACTGAACAGCGTACCCACCAGGGCCAGGCGCGGCATGGAGACTGGGGGCAACGGCAAGGTGGGAACGGACATGGTCGCTCCGGGTTAATAGGGTTGCCGCCAGCTTAGCGGTAGGCGCATGATTTATATAATTCATAAATATAAATTCATAATTAGCATTCGAAATAACAGGAGAGCGAATGGACCCCGTCATCCGTAATCTGGACATGGATCTGCTGCGAGCCCTGGTAGCCATTGCCGACAGCGGCAGCTTTTCCGCCGCTGCCCTGCGGCTGGGCCGCACCCAGTCGGCCATCAGCCTGCAGATCAAGCGCCTGGAGGAGGCCGTCGGCCAGCCCTTGCTGGAAAGGAGTCAAGGCCGGGTGGTGGGTCCCACCGCCGAGGGCCGGGTGCTGATCGACTACAGTCGCCGCATCCTGCGCCTCAACGACGAGGCCTGCGCTTGCTTCGCCCGGCCGAACCTGGTGGGACGGCTGCGCTTGGGGTTGCCCGAGGAGCTGATGGAAAGCGTGTTCCCACGGGTGCTGACGGAATTCACCCGGGACTATCCGCGGGTGGAACTGTCCGTGCGTTGCGACCTGTCGGTGCGCATCACGGCCCTGGCTGAGGCCGGCGAGCTGGACCTGGCCATCGCCAAGGGCATGCCGGGCGAATCCGTGGTGGAAGGCTCAACCGGCTGGCGCCTGCTGAACCGGGACCCCATGGCCTGGCTGGCTGGCGAGGGCAGCAATGCTATGGACCAGCGCCCCTTGCCCTTGGCTGTATTCCACGAAGGTTGCGTGTTTCGCATGGCCGCCATCACCGCCCTGGCTGCACGGGGCATCTCTTGGCGGCTTGCTTTCGTGGGCGGCAGCTACACCGCCCTGCGTCACGCCGTCGCCGCCGGCTTTGCTGTGACGCCATTGCCACGCAGCTTAAAGGTGCCCGGTCTGGTGGAAGTCCGCGTCGGTCTACCGGAGCTACCGGCCTCGGAACTGATTGTCCGATTCGGGCCGGGTGAAGTTCTGCCCTCGGCCCGACGCTTGCTGGATCTATTCGAGGCATACCTACTCGACGAGGTCGAGCACCCTTGACTACTGTCCTGAGCCTTAACGAATGAAATGGGCTCCCCACCCTCGACGGTAGGCGATGGTGCCCCGCGGCGAAGGTTACCGGGTGCAGGTTATGAATCCGCTTGCGCCTTTTTGATGCTTATGGCGTGGCAAACGAAGGCGTGTCTGCCAGATCGAGGAGCAAACCCGCCGAATTACTGTACAGGCAATGGATAATGATAGGCCAGACCGGGGGCCAAAGTGACCCATGGGCCGCTCTATTAACTGTTAGGCCACCAAGAGGGAGTGTTTGACATCTGATGCAGTACGACGACGAGCTATATGGGAAGGTCGAGATTACCGAGCCGGTCCTTCTGGATTTGATGGCAAGTGATGCCATGCAAAGAATAAAGGGAGTTTCGCAGCATGGCATCACCGCCCTCCTAAGGATCACACCTCCGTTCAGCCGCTTCGACCATTCCGTAGGAGCAATGCTTCTTGTCCGCCGACTCGGGGGAACGGTCGAGGAGCAGATTGCGGCGTTACTACACGACATCAGTCATACGGCGTTCAGCCACGTCATCGACTTCGTTTTTGATGACCACAGTGGGCAAAGCTACCACGAAGAAAAGAAGCAGGAGGTAGTCGCAACCTCCGACATTCCCGCCATTCTGCGCCAGCATGGCAAAAATTGGCGCGCGTTCATGAATGAGGACGATTTTTCCATTCTTGAACAGCCTTCACCTGCCCTGTGCGCCGACAGATTGGATTACTTCCTCAGAGACTTGGAATTCCTCAAGCTAGCGAACCGCGGGGAAATACGCGCAGCCGTAGATTCCCTAAAGGTGGTCAAAGGGCGGATCGCTGTCAACGAGATTGGTTCCGCGCGCTGGCTGGCGTACACATTTATTGAGGCAGATCGCGCAAGCTGGTCGAGCTTTCGCGAAGTCGGTCTTTATCAAGTGACGGCCGAAGCAATAAAGGCTGCCAACAGTGCCGGGCTCATTGGAGAGGCCGATTTATGGGGCTCGGATGCAGCCCTCTGGGAGAAACTGCGATCAGCGGAGCATCCTGGGGTAAAAGAGCTGGTAGAGCTAATTACTCCGGGAACGCGCTTCACTTGGAGCGAAGAGCAACCGGTGTTCCGTGTGAAAACCAAGGTCAGGAGCATAGATCCACCAGTCGCCAGTGGAAACTCGGTGACACCACTGTCTGCATTGGATCCCGCCTTCGCGCACTATCGGAACGAATACTTGGCTAGCAAGCAGGGGCGGTGGCCGATGGGGATTGTGAGTGCCGCATCATGGCCTAACAATCATATGCGCCGGACAGAATAAAGCGTTGCTCGTTTCTCGCCCAGCTTTTCGCTGCCGGTGATGTAAGCCTTAGGCTGAACACAAAGGAAACAAATGAACACACGGAATCTGCTTGTTCTGCCAGATGATTTGCCTGTCCCTGAAGATGATGGTGCATGCGCCCATCTGGAAGGGATGAATATGCCTACCATCGCTCTGGCAAGTACTTCAGGCGCCACAATAAGCCTTGGGCTTGAGGGTGGAATATCCGTTGTTTATTTTTACCCCATGACCGGGAGGCCGGATGCACCTCCGATGGTTGGTTGGAACGAGATCCCTGGCGCAAGAGGATGCACGCCACAATCCTGTTCATTTCGTGACCATCATTCTGACCTTCTCAATTTAGGGGTCAAGGTATATGGCGTCAGTTCGCAATCATCGGAAGACCAGAAGGAAGCTGTTCAGCGCCTCCAGTTGCCTTTTGAGTTATTGAGCGACAGCAGTTTTGAGTTGGTAACCGCATTGAGCCTGCCTACGTTCAAATACAACTCCTTACGCCTCATCAAAAGGCTCACCCTCATTATTAAAAACGGTTCGATACGCAAAGTGTTCTATCCAGTTTTTCCGCCAAACGAAAATGCTGCCAATGTCATCGCTTGGCTTCAGAACAACGATGCCTAACACTGCATATATGGACTCCCACTATCACACAACGGTAGTGGACGTTGATTCGGTGTAAGACTGCGGCTCTACATACGGCCTGTTTGGGGCACTGCCCTGACCTTGATGAAATGCGCTTGGGTGCGGGTCTCATTCGTTAGGGCCGACAACCTACTGCCTGAATCGTCGACCGCGCATCCCCAGCCAAAGCTGCCCATAGCGTTGAGCCCTTGCAACGCCCCAGGGAGGTGCTTCTACGCTGGGTCAGCGACCATTCGCCGCCATACCGCGCAGGGTCATGATCGTGGCGGCTGCCAAGGCGACCAGTTTGCCGTCCTCGCGGACGATCTCGCACTGATAGTGGGTGATGGTCCTGCCGTGTTGGATGGGCCGGGCCGTGGCCGACAACACTGACTTCCACACCGGCCGGAAGAAGCTGATGCGGAGGTCGACGCTGGTGAAGGTTTCGCCCTCTTCAATCGTGGTCGAGTGCGCCGTGCCGATGGTGGCGTCGGCCAGTTCACTCAGCAGTCCGCCATGTACCGTGCCTTGCTGGTTGCCATGGATGTCGGCGTCAGCATTCATTTCCAGGCGCGCGTAAGCCTTGTCGATGCCGGTGATACGGAAGCCCAGCAGTTTCGAGATAGCTGTCGGGTACTTCATTTCCGAAGTGGCCCCTGCGGGCAGGGTGCCCGCAAGTTGATGCTGTAAATATTCCAGTGTGGAAAATTTTGCAGTCATTGTCTTTCTTCTCCCGAGGATGCTGCAGAACCAAAATACGTCGTCCCGGCGCTTGGCATGTAAATCATGTCGGTCTCGCCGAAGTCCTGTCCAAGTTGCGTAATAAGCGTGGTGACCTGTCCTCGATGATGGGTTTGGTGATGAAACAGATGCACCAGGATCAAACCGAGCGGCAGGGTCACCGTAGATTTTTTGAGCAAGGACACGTAGGTGACAGGTTCGGCAAGACGCGATGGTTCGAGCATGGCGACATACTCTTGAATGTCGCTGTCCGTCTTCGTGCGCTCACGTTCAAGCGTGGCGTAATCGGCATACAGCTCCTGGTCGAGAGACGCGACCACATACAGTTCGCCCCGCAAGCGACCCAGCCACAGGCGATCTACAAGCAACAGATGGTTGAAGGTGCCGTGCACGGAGCGGAAGTAGGCGCCGAGATCCTGCTTGCGCTCTTCTTCGGAAAGCCGCGCGCAGACCGCGTAGAGCTTCTCGTTCATCCAGCGGTTGTGGTCGGCCATCAGGACCAGCATATTCAAGTCATACATAGGCGGCACCTCGTTTCATTCGTGACCGGAATCTTTCATCGAAGCGGAACGACAGAACCGCGCCAATCTGGCGAACCAGGCATGGATGGCCTGACTCCGCAGCCGCTTCGCCTGTCGTTCGTAGTAGCCGATATCGATTCCCTTGCCCGCCGTGCGTCGGATGGGGGGGTCACCCACAATCATCCTCGCGGCATCAGGCGCATGCTCATGTGCATCGTTCATAGCCAGAGCAGCGGCGCGGTGGCAGCCGTCAACACCGCCATGCCGCGATTGATCCGCTGCAAACCGGCTGGATCCTTTATCCAGGCCAGCAAAGTCGCGCCGCTCGCGGCCCATATGCCAATGCCAGGCAAGGCTGTGAGGCAGAAAATCAGTGCAGTCGCGAGCACGCTCTCAAGGTACTGCCCCCCTGTGGGCACGAAGCCGGCAATGACTGTTGTCGCGATCAACCAGACCTTGGGATTGGCGAGCTGATAGAGCACGGCTTCTCCGAATCGGATCGGATGGAGCGCATGCCGGGCCTGCGATGCGCCGGCTCGCCAGAACTGGCGCGCGAGGCAGAGCATGTAGATGCTGCCGGCGAGTTTGAGGGTGATTTGCACGGCGGGAAAAGCAGCCAGCAGCGCACCGAGCCCGACGCCGACGAGGCAGATCATCAGGTAGGTCCCCCAAAGAATGCCGAGCACGTGCCAGCCGGTGCGGCGCAAGCCGAAATTCAGTCCGGACGACAGGAGCAAGAGATTGTTGGGCCCCGGTGTCACGCTGATCACGAAGGAAAAAGCAATCAGCGCCAGTAGAGATTCGCTATCGTGCATCATGCAGTCTCCCTGCAAGGTTTGGTTTGGGTAGCCTTCATCGCTATCGCCTGGCGGCGCCACGCCATCATTGCAATGAGCGCGAGGCATGCGGCCGCCATCGCAGCCGGAAAAAGCAACGTGGCCGTCGAATACCGTTCGAGCGCGGCGATGACCAGCGCGTTGCGCAGGACCAGAATGCCCAGGAAGCCCATCGGCTCGGAATACGGTCGATGCCAGGACTTACGTGCTGTCGGTCCGAAACCGAGGAGTTCGATCGCCGTGACGATGACGATCGCCCAGAGCGGATCGCTCGCTATGAACCACAGCGGCAAAGCCGCCAATCCTGCGATGAAGAACAGCCAGTCCGTGCGGGTGATCGTGATGTCCGCACGTTTCGCGTACGCCAGCGCGGCGACGAGGAGCGTGATCGCGCCGGAGAATCCAACGGCCCAAGCGCCGGCGCCGCCCTGCGCGCTCAACGTCGCATAGAAGGCGACACATGTGTTCGTGCCCCAGATAACCCAGGAAAAGACATGCGGCCGAGTGGCGCCGACCAGGATTGACCGGATATAGGGCACGAATGCGGCGAACGTCAGCGCCATCGCCGCAGCGCTCATCCAGACCTTGTAGGCTTGATCATCCATTTGCGCGGGTCTCAGGCAGTCCGGGTATACAGCGCCCGCCCGCGAACCGCCCGGCCGTTCGCGTCGAACTCAAACAGTTCGGCCGCGAGGCCACGATGGCCGCGGTACAGGATCGTCAGGCAGTCCACGCCCGTCAGCACGTCGACCAGATCGAAATGCAGCGTCGGCACGCAGGCGAGCGCTGCACGCCAGTAAGCCTGTACGGCCGCTTTTCCATTGAGCGTGCCCGTGGGTTCGCCTGCAACCTGGATGACGAGCGGTGAAGAAAACTCGAAGTCGTCGCTGTAGTGGGCGAGAACCGCATCGAGGTCGTGCGCGTTCCAGGCATCGATCCAGCCCTCGGCAAAGGCACGGGCGACGGCGGGTGGCGGTATCGGCATAGCGTGTTCCTGCAAGGAGTTGGGAGAGCATTCGGAAGACTCGCCTCCTTGTTGCCGACTGTACCGACGAGCCGGCTACCAATACAGAAGCAGAACTGATAAATTGATACGGCACAGATATTTAGATTTGATAACTGTATTGGTATACGCTGTAACGATCTGTACCGACTGGAAGCTGCCATGAGACCGCTCTATCAGCATGTTGCCGCTGAATTGACGCAGCGAATCACCGAAGGCGTGTATGCCCCCGGCGCACGCCTGCCGGGCGTTCGCAGCGTGGCGCGTCAGCGCGGCGTCAGTGTGGCGACCGTGGTCGCCGCGTACCGTAAGCTCGAAGACGACGGCCATATCGAAGCGCGTGCGCGCTCGGGGTTTTATGTGCGTGCACGCCGCGCCATCCATGCAATAGAACCGGAACGCGAAGCGGCCGCCTCGCCGCCCCGTCTCGTCACCGGCCAGGAAATGGCCATGGCGCTGATCAAGGCCGCCAACGATCCGGGGATCGTCCAGCTCGGCGCTGCCGTGCCCGATCCGGACTATCTGCCCACCCAGGCAGTGGCGCGAGCCGTGGCCCGCGTCGCGCGGCTGCAGCGTACGCGGGCGGCCGGCTACATGATGCCGCCCGGCGCGCCGGAGTTGCGTCGTCAGATTGCCCGCCGCATGAGCGAAACAGGCGGCGGGATTTCAGCCGACGACATCGTCATCACCACGGGATGCCAGGAAGCCCTGAGCCTGGCCCTGCGTGCCGTCACCCAGCTAGGTGTTGAGTTGCAATAGGTTGTTTCCGGCGAGGCGTGAAGCTGGAGGCTTGTAGCCGAGAGCCGAGTGAGGCCTTCTGGCGTTGTAGTAAGCCAGGAATG
>NCIH01000109.1:0-8999 GCA_002281975.1 Hydrogenophilales bacterium 17-64-11
CGCACCGCGACCGCATGACGGCACGCTCTACAAGGAGGTTTTCCACCGCCACTGCGTGCAGGCAATCGAGGATGCGAGGCATCCACGCCGAACGCTCCTGCTCGTGCTTCTCGACCTCGACGATTTCAAGGCGGCGAACGACCGTGCCGGCCACCTTGCCGGCGACGAAATCCTGCGCGCTTTCGCCAAGGGTGTATCCGCGATCATGCGCCGCGAAGATTTGATCGGCCGTATTGGCGGCGATGAATTTGCATTGCTGGTGCGCGTGCCGTCGATCGCGGAGGGCCAGGGCATCGCCCGCGATATTCACGCCCGCCTGTCGGCCGTGCTGGCGCAATCGCGCTATCCGGTGACATGTAGTATGGGCGCGTTGCTGATTCCGCCCGAAGTGCCGCGCACCATAAGCGAGCTGATCCACGCGGCCGACCAGGCCATGTATCGCGCCAAGCGCGGCGGCAAGAATGCGGTCGAAATCGATGATGGCACCGAACCTCAGGGGGCCGCAATCCTCCCCATTGCCATGCAGCGCCGGGAGGGGGTTGCATGATCGATCTCGCCCTCATCGGCGGGGATGAAGAAACCAAATGGATTCCGGGTCAAAGCCGGATGTGGCTTGACGACACTTGTCCTCACGAAGCGTCAGGCCGGTCCGGTCTCCGCCAGCTATACGACAAGATGGCGCTGGCGGGGCGGGTGAGGGGCAACGAGGCCGGTAGGCCGCCCCTCGCCCTTATGGTTGTCCCACTTCCTGACAGTGCATGGGGTGCCTGAAATGGAGCAGAGCGCGACACATGGCAGCGATCCCGATCCCCTTCGCATAACGGCCGACCCCGCTCTTGTGCGGGCAATCGGCGGCGCGTTGACGGTGTTCGCTACGTTGATGGCGCGAAAGGGGATCGAGTCCCTTGAGGAAACCGCCAACCTTCTTGGCGTTTATGCGGTGTTGACTGACGAAATCGCGCCTGACGAGGCGCTCATACTTGGCTGCTGGGCTGGAATGCTGCGTGACGCGGCGGAAGGGATAAGTGTCGAGTCGACCAACAAGGGAGGGGATCAGCAGGGAGATCAAGCGCAATGACATCACCGGGCAAGAGGGTCAGCCATGAGGCGGCCGTTCTGGTAGTCGAGGACGAACCGCTTGTGCGAACCTTTGCGGCCGATATTCTCATGGACGCGGGCTATCGTGTGTTCGAGGCGTGCGAAGCGGCCGACGCGCTCACCATTCTTGAAGGCCGTGACGACATTGGACGGTATTCACCGATATCGAGATGCCGGGAATGACCGGCCTGGCGCTCGCGGGCACGATCGGGGATCGTTGGCCGGAGATCGTCATTCTCGTAACCTCCGGGCGGATACAGCCCGATCCCGGCACGCTGCCTGCTGGCGCTACTTTCATCGCCAAACCCTACAAAGCCGACGCATTGATCGGTCAGCTTGCCGAGCTGGTGGCGCGCTGAAGCTCGCAATGGCAATCAAGTTTTGAAGCGGATGTGCGCCGAGGACGAGGCTTGGGCATGATTATCTGTAGGGGCTCGCAATCGTAGCGGCGTCTGCTCGCCAACAGCGCGATTTCCTGCTCACGCTATCTGCCACTGGCGCGTGGCGCCGTGCTCAAATTAGCTGCCAATGTGCTCGCCCTCATCCGGCGCTGCTCGCAAACGAGGCGTCGCACTCACGCTGTCTGCCAACAGCTTCGACCGCCAGCGGGAGGTCGATCAGACGGCCATAGGCTGTCCCGTTTCTCCATCTGCACCGGGCAGTTTCGGGAAAAGCCAATCGGGAACACATTTCGGGAAAATGGCACCTCGTTGCCATCGAGCGCGCCTTGCCGCCGTCAGCCGTCCCACGCGACCTTCGTTTTTGGGAAACTGCTTATCGTCCGGGCGGGGGCGGTTCGTCGAACAGCATTTCCAGATCATCGGCCTCAAGCCCGCCCTTGGGGCGCTCGACGAGCGTGAAGCGCCATCGCTGTCCGCGCCGTAGCTCAGTGAACCCGGCGCGCTCCGCCGCTCGGACGTGGACAAAGACCTTGGGCTGCTTGTCGTCACGAGAGATGAAGCCCCAGGCCCCACCACGGTCGAGGTATTTGATCGTTCCGGTCGGCATGATGCCTTCCTTTCGGGCCTAGCCCTCCTTGGCGCAGGCGAGGCACATCGTCGTCGCGGGCGCACGATCGAGGCGCTTGGCCTCGATTTCCTCACCACAGCGGACGCACCAGCCATAATCGCCGCTGTCGATCCGCATCAGTGCGGCGTCGATGCGGCTACATTCGGCTTGCCGGTGCCGCTGCGCCGCCAGTGCCATTGCCTGCACCTGCATGGCGTCGATCCGCGACAGGCGGCCGACGCTTTCCTGATCGAGCGTGACCGGGGCGCGCGTTTCCTCGGCCGCCGCATCATCGGCGACGAGCTGATCGCGAAGCGCCAGCAGTTGCCGACGCCGCGCATCAAGGTCCGGCGCGTCCCCGGCTATGTCAGCGTACCAACAGTACCGGGGCGCGAACGGTGCGGATCATCGTTGTCGTCGTGCTGCCGACGATCAGGGTGCGAAGCGGCGAGTGTCCATAGGCACCCATCACCAGCATCGCGCCGGGATGCGCCGCCATATGATCGCCGATCACCGCATCGACCTTGCCGTCACGCAGGACGGTTTCGGAACAGGCGGGCAGCGTTGCTGCCGCTGCGCCGAGCTGGTCGCGGTGTTTGCCATCATCCGGCCCCGCCATGACAAGGTGTACTGGCAAACCACCGAACAGCGGCGAGGTAGCGACATGACGGACAGCGCGGCAGGCGGCGGGGCTGTTGTCGAAGGCGATCACCACCGCGTCAGGTGCCTTGGCTTCGCGTGAGGCGATCAGCACCGGCTTGTCGCTGGCACGCACGACCCGTTCGACCTTGGAGCCGATATGGTCGGTCGCGAACTCGCCCGACGCGCCGCGCTTGCCGATGATGACCAATGCAGCATCGGCTTCACGCTCGACGATCGTCTCCACGATCCCTCCATGCAGGTGCATCGACGCGACCGTGATGCCCTGCTCCTTCAAGCGAGTGCCGCCTGCGTCCAGCAGGATGCGCCCTTCCTCGATGGCAAGACGCCCCGCCGCTTCCTCGATGCGGGTCAGCTCTTCCAGCAGCTCGCTTTTGACACCGAGGCCGATCGCGCCGCTATGATCGTTGCGCGATGCCACGGCATCCTTGCGCTGGACGACGTGCAGCAGCTCGACATCGGCCCCGAGCCGGGTAGCGGCCCAGGCCGCCAGATCGACGACGCTGGTCGCGTAGGTGGATGCGTCGATACAGGCCAATATGCGGTTCATAAGCCCTCTCCTCAGTGGGCGCCGAGCGCTGCTTCGGCGCCGGGCTTGTCATGGACGGCGAAGCGATCGACCATCGTCGCGCTCGCCTGATTGAGGCCGATGACCTCGACATGGGTGCCTTCGCGGCGGAACTTGAGGATCGCCTTGTCGAGGCTCCCCACCGCCGAAATGTCCCAGAAGTGCGCGGCGGTCAGGTCGATGACCACATTGTCCAGCACCTCCTTGAAGTCGAAGGCGTCGGCGAACCGCTCGGACGAGGCGAAGAACACCTGACCCGAGACGCGGTAGGTCCGCGTCCTGCCATCCGCGCTCAGCTCGGATGCCACGTCGAACAGGCGCTTGACCTTGCTGGCGAAGAACAGACCGGACAGGATCACGCCTGCGACCACGCCTTGCGCCAGATCGTGCGTCGAGACGACAACCAGCACCGTCACCAGCATGACAACCGACGACTGCCACGGATGGCTCTTGAGGTTCCTGATCGATCCCCAGGAGAAGGTGCCGATCGACACCATAATCATCACCGCGACCAGCGCCGGCATCGGAATGCGGGCGACCAGCGGCCCCAGTACGACGATCAGGAACAGCAGGAACGCGCCCGACACAAAGGTGGAAAGGCGGGTGGAGCCGCCCGACTTCACGTTGATGACCGACTGCCCGATCATGGCGCAGCCGCCCATCCCGCCGAGGAAGCCGGTCAGAAAATTGGCGATACCCTGCCCCTTCATCTCGCGGCGCTTGTTCGATGGCGTGTCGGTCAGATCATCGACGATCTGCGCGGTCATCATCGATTCCAGCAGGCCAACCGCCGCCATCGTCAGCGAATAGGGGAAAATGATGCGCAGCGTTTCCAGCGTGAACGGCACCTGTGGGATGCCGAACGCTGGCAGCGACGAGGGCAGCTTGCCCATATCGCCCACCGTGTTGACCTTGATGCCGGCATAGATCGAGACGATCGTCAGGATCACGATCGCGACCAGCGGCGACGGGATCGCCTTGGTCAGACGCGGGAACAGGTAGATGATCGCCAGGCCCGCCGCGACCATCGCGTAGGTTTCCCACCCGACGTTCGTTAGCTGGGGAAGCTGCGCGATGAAGATTAGGATCGCGAGCGCGTTGACGAAGCCGGTGATGACCGAGCGTGACACATACTGCATCAGCAGGTCGAGCTTCAGGAAGCCGGCGACGCCCTGGATCAGTCCCATGAGGATGGTGGCGGCAAAGAGGTACTGGACGCCGTGATCGCGGATCAGCGGCAGGACAAGAACCGCAATGGCGGCGGTTGCGGCCGAAATCATGCCGGGGCGTCCGCCCACGAGCGAGATGATGACGGCGATGGAGAAGGAGGCAAACAGCCCGACGCTTGGATCGACGCCGGCAATGATCGAGAAGCCGATGGCCTCCGGGATCAGCGCGAGCGCGACGACGATGCCCGCAAGCACGTCGGCGCGCGGGTTCGAGAGCCATTCGCGTCGAAGCGAAGTAGCAAATGTCATGTAGAAACCTGATCGCAATAGCGAGGGGCGCACGCCGTCAGACGCGTTCAATCAACGATGCTCGGAAGCGAGGCCCAAATTCGCTAAGGTTATCCCGGGGATAGGCGCCGGGCCGAGCCACCCGAATCAATCCGGGTCCGTCGAAGGCCTCTAGATAGTCACTGATCGGACCATATTGCAACTGCGAACATCAGCAGCCTGCATTCCCATAATACCATCCCATTCGGGCCGGTCGCGGCCAGCGCGCTTCGACTGGTTCAGTCGTAAACGTATATCTGTGCCCGTTCTATGCGCCACCCGCTGTTCGCAAAAACCTTCCTTTCTGACGACCTTGCCGGCGGGCCATGACCGCAACGCATTTCTGCCGCCCGCCGCTTGTCAGAACTGTTCTGAAAACCTGCTTCGCAAAAGCGCGTGCCGGCGACGGGTTTGGAGAACCCACGGGCGGGGAGCGTGAGCATGACGCCCCGTTTGCAAGCAGCGCCGGATGATGGCGAGCACACTGGCAGATAATTCGAGCAGGATGCCACCCGCCAGTGGCAGATAGCGTGAGCAGGAAATCTGGCTGTTTGCGAGCAGACGCCGTTATGATTGCAAGCGCCTACAATTATCGGCATCGACGACGGATGGTTTAGCCATGACCGTTCCGGCCATTTGCAATGATCACAGCTTGGCCGCGACCGCTATGCGGCGGGCGATGGAGAGACCTTCACGACCGCCAGCGGACAGGGGGCCTTTGCCTTCTGATCCCGAATCGAAGGGGACGTTTGCAGGAGGGAGCGAAATCCTACGCTAAGCCCGCTCACGCATCATCGCGCGATTGCTGTCAGCACAGGATCATGCGCATTATCGCGTTCGGCTTGCTGGATAAGGATTTGAGGATGGTAAGCCTCACGCGGAAGCCCTGTTACGGTGAACAATTGCTCTGTACCGAGATCGACCTTGGCGGCTGAACCTTCGATCGTCTCGTTGCTCAATGCACCAAGAAGGTGGGCCAAATCGCTGCCGACGGTAGTGGCGCCGATCGCGTCGAAACCGATCATCAATCCCTCGCCCATGCTGCCGGTCCACCGCCCGCCGGCAACATAGACCTTCCCAGGATAGCGAATGCCATAGGGTACGACAAATTCGACGAATTTACGTGTCGGCCCGAGCACTCGTGTTTCGTAAGGAATGACGTGCATCTGATAGGGTCGATCGTGATCCACGAAATGCCCCATGATGCCACGGGCGACGCTGGTGTTACCCCCACTGGGCGTGTTGCGAAGGTCAATCAGCAGGGTGGTGGTGTCGTTAAGGGACGCCAGTGCTTGAGCGAACTGCCCGATCAAAGCCTGGTCGCCGAGCGAATTATTGATGCGGATAATACCGAGCGATCCGTCCCGCTCGACATCCAGGAGAGGTCCGTCCGCAACTCGATTGGCCTGATCCGAGGTCGCCGCCAAAGCGAAGGTCTGTCGCTGGTTGCCCTCCAGTATTTCCAACGTGCGAGCCCGCCGACGATGGCCTGCCAACGCCACGTTGAACGCGAACCCGATCTGAGGAGCGCTCAGCGCTGTAAATGGCCGCCCAGTAATTTCCTCAATAGCGGCACGAGGAGTTTGGCCATCGATCCTGAGCACAGTCACGCCTGGTGGCACTCCCTTGGCCATTGCATCGCCGCCCGCCCGCACATCTTCGATCCGAAAGGTTGTACCGTTGTAGACCCCGAACAGGTCTGACGATGTGGGGATGATTGCCCAGTCATCGCGATCGAACGGACCGACAATAAAATGTGGGTCGGCGAAATTGTGGGATACAAGCTGGAGTATGTCGATGAAGTCCTTGTCGGATCGGACTGCCTTTGCTCGCTGTTCGAACGCAGAAAGGATGGCATCGCCGTCGATTCCAGGACGGTCGAAATAGCCGTACTCCTCGTGCAGCAACTTCGTGAACGAAGCCCATGCCACAGTAGCATCAAACGGTTTGCCCGCTGGGTCAGCCGATTGAGCCAGGGTGGGTGTTGCTGACATAAGCACCAGCGCAGCAAGCGAATTGAAGAGAAAAGTTCTGACCATTGCTCGCCCTATTCAGCAGACAGATCGGCGGGCCTCACAAAGCTCGCTGCGGTATCATTCGCCCCATACGCATCAGCTCGCGACAAGCCCGAGGACGCGCTTTCCGTAGTCCCTGAGTTCGCCTTTGGAGCCGACATAGCGATAGAGGTTGACGCGCTCGATCCCGAGTTCCTTGCATAGATCTGAGACGGACGTGTCGTGCTCAGCCATGGCGGCCTGGGCGAGACGCACCTGGGCCTTGGAGAGGGCCAACTTGCGGCCGCTTAGCCGCTGGCCGACTTCTTCGGGCGGCCGCCCTTGCGGCCGTTGGCCCGCGCAGCCGCGACCTTGGCGGCAGTGCGCGATCGGCCGCCTTGCGCGCCTAGCTGCTGCGCCATCCATTGCTTCGAGCCGAAAACGCCCTGCAACAGTGCGGGTACGTAGAGATCGGCGTCGAGCTTCGGCCAATGCAGGCCCAACCCGGCAGCGCTGACCTCGATGTCGGTCAGCGCATCAGGCGGCGCGTCGGCCAAGCCTTCGGCGAGCCGCGCCGGGAATGTCAGCTCGACACCCGTATTTAGCGCCACCACCACGCGCGCGCGGCGGCGATCGTAGCGCGCCGAGACGGCATGGCCAGCGGCGCGCAGTTCCGCCATGCGCTTTTCGGCCTGATCGAACTCCTGTTCAGTAACTGCCATGAATAGCACTCCATTCCGCGCACAGGGCTGCCAGCGCCGCCTGTATGGCATCCTTGATGCCGCCGAGCGCCGGCAGTTTGAAACCGTAGCTTTCCCGCAACTCCGGCGGACCATCGGGGCAATGCAGGATGAAAACCGCCTCGCCGTCCGCCCCTTTAACATGGACATGGGCGGGACGATGATCGTTCGGATAGATCACGACCCGCAGGCCATCTATGCGCAGGACAGTCGGCATTGCCGAACCTATATCAAAAACCCAAGCGCTAGGGAATAGTTCCGCTGCTTTGCTGCGCTCTGGCGCCAGGGCCTGTCGCCCGTTGGCAAAGACCAATGATCTCGGTGCGGTCTAGGGCGTGCAGCTTAAAGGTTTCGGCTCTTTGCTCGCAGCCTCTGGCCTTTGCCAGCAGATTAGATGTGCGATAGCGTGACGGGATCGACCGCCCGCCGCCTTCCAATGATGACGATGGAAGCCTTGAAGGCAATGCCACCGCGCGCCGCTTGGCAGCTGCAAAGTACCTCCTGCATCTCATGAGAGACCCCGAGGCCCGACAGTGCGCGATAGATCGCCTTGGTTTCGATCCAGTCGAGAAGGCTGCAGAGTTGATGCGCGAGAAGCTCGGGTTCGACCCGGATGACTATCAGGGGCAGGACGAGCCTGCGAATGACGCCTGAGGTAATGTCGCGGAATGTCTGTGAGGGTACAACTTCGCGTTCAACGCTGGCTGCATTTTAGGTCGATCGCGCCCATTGCTAGTTGTGAAGGCGATCCGCCTTCGGCCGCTACTTCCTCATCCACACAGCGCTGCCTTTGCGTGCGCGTATCCTTGGGCTGCTCGTCTACCACGTAAACGGTGCGACCATCCGGCGCGACCACGGTACGCACCGGCGACTTCTTCGTGCGGGTATCTCCTCGCTGCGCTGGCACGACATACACGGTTCGGCCATCTGGCATGGTGACGATGCGCGGCTGATCGCTCGCAGACTGCGCGGCAACCGGCCCTGCTGCTGAGAGCAGCACGCTTATCTTCAATGAATTTGCCAGTATGCCCATATGTTTTCCTCACCAATCGCCAGAATATGAGCTTGAGCGCCGGCGACCGCAACCGAGCGATCACGACAAGTTGATTGGCGTCGTCCCCATCCTTGGGGCTACTTTTCAGGGGCGGGCAATGACCCCGCTAACGGGAGCCGGATAACCGCGAGGACCGGCCCCACGACCTGAAAGGGAGAGAGCCATGAAAATGGCGGTTCGCGCCATGCTTGTCGCATTGGCGACGCTTGCCCTGGCAAGCCCATCGTTCGCAGCGACCGTTGCACCAACGAGCTACCCGTTCATCCTCAAAGTCGATTCCTTTGCCTCTCTATATATGATAATGTCCTTTATCACATACTAATGCGGGGCGGACATGAAAGCGGTTCACGACAAGATAGAAGGCCCATTCGCGATCGAGGA
>NCIH01000110.1:0-18594 GCA_002281975.1 Hydrogenophilales bacterium 17-64-11
GACGGGATTGCCGTTGGACAGCAGATGCGGAAAGCGCGCGCGATCCGCCTCGACCGTGCAGGTGAACTTCGCCATCACGTCCGGCCGGTCCGGAAAGAAGGTGATGCGGCGGAAGCCCTCCGCCTCGCATTGCGTGAAATAGCCGTCCTTGGAGCGGTACAGACCCGAGAGCCGGGTGTTGTTGTCGGGGTCGATGCGCACCACGGTTTCCAGCACGCAGGCATCCGGCAGCGGCCCGGCGATCGTCAGCAGGCCGTCGGCATGGACATGCCGTGCCGGATCGAGCACGGCGCCGTCGAGCGTGATGCCCATCAACTCCAGCGCTTCGCCGTTCAATACCAGTGCGCCGGACTCGGTCGCCGGGTTGCGACGGCAGGTGAGACGGGTTTTGACTTCGGTGTGGCCATCGAAAATCGCCACACGAAGATCAACGGTGTCGATCAGCCAGGCGGGCGGGGTGTAGTCCTTGAGAAACAGCGTGACGGGTGTTTCGGTGCGCATGGGGGCTCCGGCGGCGGGTTTGGGCTGACAACAGTAAACAGGAATATGTCGATGGGAACTGACAGGTTTGCAAATGGCGTTTTAAGTTGCATTCGGCCTTCCCGAAAATGCAGCGGCGTCGCTACAGGATACCCTCCTGCTCGCCCTTGACGTTGTGCTCGCGCATGTAGGCAAGCAGCGCGGACAGGGAATCGGGCAGGGCGCTTTGCGCGAGCTGGGCGATGCACGTCTGGTCCCACGCCTTGAGCGGGCTGCGGCTGGGCAGGCTTTGCAGGGCGGCGATGTCCATCAGCCAGGGCTGCCAGTCGAGTCCGGCGGCTTGCCATAGCGCCCCGGCCTGCAGGGCGATGGCGACGCCGGCCGGGTCGGGGTCGCAGGCGATGGCGGCGGGGGCGGGCGCCAGGGTCAGCAAATGCGCCACGGCTTCGCGCCACCAGGCGGGCGGAAAACCGGGCAGCCAGATCACGCCGGCGTCGGCTGCGCGCGTGCGCGCGGCGCGCTCGAAGCTGGTGCGGTTTTCCAGCAGATACCAGCGGGCGGGCGCGCCGTCGGCGGACGCGGCGGCGGTCAGGGTGGCGGGGGTGAGGGCGCAAAAGTCGGCGCAGGCGGCGAGGTCCGACGCACCCCGGGGCAGCTGCAGCGTCACCGGCGCGGCCACCAGCAGCAGCGGCGTGTGGCGCTCGATCCCCCACACGGCGAGATCGGTTGCGGCGGCCAGCCATGCCCATTCGGCGGCGGCGACCGCCTTGGTGGCGCCGCGCGCAAACAGGGCGAAATCGCGCTGGGTGCCGCTGCGCTGCTCAAGCTGCCAGCGGGCGAGCGCGGTGGCCAGGTCGGCGCGGGCCAGCGCGGTTTTTGGCGGCAGCGCATCGAGCGCGTCGAGCAGCGGCGTGTCCGGCGGCAGGGCGTCGCGAAGGGTTTGCCAGTTCGCAGCAATGGCATCCGCATCGGCGATGCCGAGCGCTGCGCGCAGGGCGGCGGATTCCTGAAACCGCACCCGGTACGGCCACCATTCCGCGCGCTCGAATTTTTCGGTCAGCGCCACCCAGCCGTTATCCAGCAGCCAGTCGAGCAGCGCCTGCGCCAGTCCCTGCCGCCCCACGCCGGCGTCGCCCTTGAGCGTTTCCCAGCGGCTGTCGCCGCCGCGCCTGACCCAGCGCTTCAGCAGTTGGCGCCAGTCGTCGGGCAGGCTGTCGAGTCCGCGCGGCGGCTGCCCCGATACGCGTAGCCGCCGGGTTTTGCTCTGCGGGGTGACGCGCAGCATGGTCAGTGTGCCGTCGAGGTGTCGCGCATCAGCACTTTCACGCCCGGCGCCCACGCCTCGCCCGGGCGTTTCTTGAACGTCACCAGCGTCAGGGTGGCCGGGTCGTAGATGTTGACGTTGTGCGTGACCGGGGTGGTGAGCAGGTATTGCGCCTTCGTCGCTTTCAAGAACCCCGACACGCGCTCGATGTTGACGATGTCGAGGTGAGCGAAGGGCTCGTCGATGAAGACGAAGCCGCCGGGGCGCGACTCTTCCATCATCAGCGCCACCAGCAGGATCAGCGATTTCATCACCTGCTGGCCGCCGGAGGCGTCGCCGTCGTTCATGCCCATGAAGCCCTTGGCGTCGAAGTCGAAACGCACCGACAGCCCCGCCTGCGCCAGCGTCACGTCGTCGTTGCCGAGCGCCACCGGCTCGTGTTCGACACGGACGCCGGCGACTTCGCCCAGCGTCTTGAGATTCTTGGCGTAGCGGCCGACGGTGTGGCGCAGCACGGCGATGTAGTTCTCGCGCGCGGCCTGGGTTTGTTCGCCGGCGAGCTCGTTGTCGCGGCGGCGCGCGGCCAGGTCGCGTTCCATCTGCCGGTAATTGGCCGCGATCTTGTCGCGCAGGGCGACGACGCTGTCGTCGGTTTCCCAGCTTTCGTCGGCGAACTTGGTGTCGATTTCGGCGAGGCGGCGGTCGACGTTGGTGGCATCGCGCCATTTTTCCACCAGCTGCTGGCTGGCCGCGGCGTCGCGCCAGGCGGGCGGAAACTGGCGGCGATCGCGCCGCAGCCGCAAACGGCGGCGGATTTGTTCTTCGCGCCCGGCGCGGTTTTCGCGTTCGGCGATCTCCTTGCCGAGCCGGACAAGTTCACCATCGAGCCCGGTGCGCTGGCTGCGAAGATCAGCGATGGCCTTGTCCGCCGCTTCGCGTTCCTGCTGCGCCGCCAGCACGCCGTTGTCGCGGCGACGCAGCACCAGCGCCTCGTATTGCGTGCGCGCTTCGGCGAATTCGGCGGCACGCTGGGCCAGCTGCGCGGCGGCGGTTTCGCCGCTCAGCTGCGCCTTGATGCCGTTGATCCTGCCTGCAAGCTCGGCTTGCTGGGCCTTGAGCGGGGCGAGTTGCTTGTCGAGTTGGGCGCGCTCATCGCGCAGCGCATCCAGCCGCGCACGGCCGAAGCGCGCCTGCTCGGGCGCGGCGTGGCGGCCGCCGCGCCGCTCGCGCAGATAGCCCTGGCGCGTGATCCAGTCCTCGCCGCGCGGCAGCTTGCTGCCCGCCGCGACGTCTTCGACGCGGCGGGTGCGCTCCAGCGTGCGCAGCAGCCATTCCGGCACCGGGCTGGAAAAGCGCACCACTTCGAGCAGCGAACCTTGCGGCGGCAGGCCGGCGGTCACGCATTCGGGGACGATGAAGTTGCGGTAGCGCTGTCTTTCGCCGAGCGCCATCGCGCGTTCGGCGTCGCGCGCGTGCTGCAGCAGCACGATGTGGGCGAAGGGCGCGAGCGCGGCTTCGACTGCCGGCTGCCAGCTCGCGTCGACGATCTCGACGACGTCGGTGAGCAGGTGGTGGGCGATGCCGGCCTGCGTCAGCGCCTGGCGGAACGCGGCGACGTCGTGGGGGTCGGCGCGGCGTCCTGCGGCGAGGTTTTCCAGCATCTCGTCGAGCTGACCCTGGCGCTGCTGCAGGCTGGCGATCCTGACCAGCAGATCGGCGCGCTGGGATTCGAGGCGCTCGATTTCGTTTGTGTCGGCGACCTGTCCGCCGGCGGCCTGCGCCTGTTCCTGCAGGCGCTGCTGCTGTTTGACGATGACTTCCCAGCCGCCGAGTTCGCGGTTGATGTCGTTCAGGGCGTTGTTCTGGATGCGCTCGTTTTCCGCAGCCGCCTCTTTGCGCAGCTGCGCCTGTGCGAGCGCGGTGTCGAGCGTTTCGGTTTCGATTTGCAGTGCGACGCGCTCGGCGCGTTTGGCGCGCCAGTCGCGGCGCTGGGCGAGCAGCGTGCGCGCGGCGTGGTCGGCCTCGCGTTGCAGCAGGCTGTGTTCGAGGCGCGGGCGGATTTCGCTGACGAGTTCGACGCGCTCCTGGTTGAGGCGCTGCCACTCGCGGTAGCGGTTGACCTTCTGCTCGTGCTTTTCGAGATTGTTGCCGAGCGCTTCGAGCTGGTTCTGTCCGGCGTCGAGTTCGCGCGCGGTATGTTCCTGGTGATGGCGCGCTTCCTGGTAGCGGTCGAGCACGTCCTTGTCGCCGAACACCTGGAACACCAGGTCGAGCAGTTCGCGCGCGGACAGTTCGCACAGCTTGTCGGTCTGCCCCTGTTCGAGCGAAAGCACGCGGGCGATGGCGGGCGACAGCCCGGCGCCGTGGAGGATGCGCTGGTAGTCGCGCACGCCGAATTCCTCGCCCCGCTGTTCGAGGTCCTTGAGCGCGACTTCGCCGTCGGCGATCCAGTATTTGCGCGTCCAGTCGCCGCCTTTCTTGTCGATGCGGCAGGCCAGCGTGATGCGGTCGCTCTGGTACGGCAGGCCGAACGGGCGGCGGCTCGAACCCGGCGGGCGCTGGTTGTCGATCACCCCGCGCAGCCAGCAGAAGTCTTCGCCGTTGCGCCGCACGTAGCGCTTGTAGTCGCGCTTTTTCGAGCAGTCCAGGGCCAGCAGGGTGCGCAGCGCGTCGAGCAGCGTGGTCTTGCCCGAGCCGTTGGGGCCGGAAATGGTGACGATGGAGGCGTCGAGCGGCAGCCGGAAGTTGCGCCAGAAATCCCAGTGCACGGTTTCGAGTTCAAGCAGGCGGAACATCAGGCGTGATCCTCGGGTGTGGGGTCTTCGAGCGCCGGGCTTGAAGGGGCGCGATCTTCGAGCGTCGGGCTTAAGGGGGCGTGCTCTTCAAGCACGCCGCGTTGCTTGAGCAGGTCGGACAGCGCGCCTTCGAGAATGCGCGGCGCGAACTCGGCGTAGTCGAACGCCAGGTCGAGCAGGGGGCCTTCGTGAATGACCTTGTTGCGGCGTTCGATGAAGCCCAGCCGCGACAGCTGCGGCAGCGCGAACTGCTGCAGCCTTGCCTTGCCGCCGAGCAGCTTGCCGTAGTCTTCCAGCAGCACGTTTTCGGGGATGCCGCGCGAGGCCTCATGCGCGGCGGGCGTGAGCTTCACGGTCTCGAACAGCTCGTTTTGCGCGTCGGTCTGCGCCGCTTCGCTCGCCAGCTGGCGCTCGCGCTTGGGCAGGATGATGAGCGCCCACACGATCACCAGCAGCGCGGCGGCATCCTTGGGCAGGCCGATGTTCGAGGCCTGCCAGGCGTCGTTCTGCTCGAACACGGCGGCCTCGTGCTCGCGTGCGAGCGCGACCGCAATGTGGGCGGCGAAAGGCTGGGCGAGCAGCCGCAGGCCGCTGGCGGCAAGCCGCGTTTCGACTTCGTCGCGGAAACCCGCATCGACCAGCAGGCGGCGTGCTTCGGGGTCTTCGCGCGGCAGGGTGCGCAGCGCCAGCAGCCGGGCGATCAGGCGGGCGGCAAGGTCATTGTTCATCGGGATTCTGGTCCGGGTTTGCGGCAGGCAAGGATGCGCGGTCGTCGGCAGGGGGCGAAGCAGGCGCGGCGGGGAGGATGCGGCCGGCGCTGATCCAGGCCACTTCGCTGCGTCCGACCGCCTCCATTTCGCCGCTCCATTCCAGCGTCACCGGCAGTTCGGCGAGCGGCGCGAGTTCGGGGCCGATATTGGTTTCGCCGATCAACGCGAGGAGCGACAAGCGGTAGGAAGCCGATCCAAAGCTGCCGCCGACGACAGTATCGGCAACGCTCGCGGACGAGGCCAGCCCGGCCAGCATGCGGGTCAATTCGACCAGTTCGCGCGGCGGTTCCAGCGGCACGTCGCGGGTGTATTCGATTTCGGCTGGCGCCGGCATGGCCGAGGTTTTGCGGCCGGGCTGCTCGCGCGCGACGAACTCTTCGGTGTTGTCGAGCATCACGTCGGGCAGCACAAACACCGGCTCCGGTGTCGTCGCCAGCCGCCCGTCGGCCCATGCCGCGAGGCTGTCGGGCGACTGCGTTTTCAGCCAGGCCGCGAGTTCGGAGGTGGACAGCCCGCCCTGCGACAGGTGCACCTGCTGGCGCGCGATCGCCGCCAGTTCGCGCTGGAACACGGACGCCATGCGCAACAGCCGCGACTGGCGCTGGCCGATGCTTTGCGCCAGCCGCCAGCTGTCGTCGTCGAGGCCGGCGTCGCTGAGGTTTTTCATCACCGCGTTGGCGCGGTCGAGCCATTGCTGCACCGAGGCCAGTTTCGACTGCGCCGCGCGCAGGCGGAATTCCGAGCCGGAGGCGACCGCCTGCGCAAATTCTTCTTCCAGTTCGCCCAGCCGCGCCAAGAGGTGGGACAAGGCCTCCGGCGCCAGCTTGCCCACCGCCGCGCCTGCCGCGACCTGCGCCGCCAGAAAGCCCAGCTCGCCGTCCTGCTCGGCGTTGAATGCCAGCAGGTTCGACAGCGCCGCCAGCACCATGCGGCCCTCGGTCGAGAGCTGATAGACGCGGCGCTCGCTGTCCCACAACAGCAAGGCATGTTCGCGCAGCCGCGCCAGCACGGTGTTGAGCTTGGTCTGCGACAGGTAGGCAAAATGCGATTCGAGTTCGCGCGGCGTCCATTCCGGCGCGTCAACGCGCAGGCCGACTTCGCGCAGCACCATAAGGCGGATCAGCACTTCCTCGTCGCCGCCTCGAAACAGCGCGATCAGCGCGCCGATTAGCGGCCGGGCGGCGAGCAGGGGAAACAGCGGCGGGATGTCTTCCGCAATCAGGCCGGGCGCGAGGAATTCCGCCAGGCTCGCGCCGTCCCCCGAAGCCTCCATCACACGCCCTGTTTCAGGCTCGCTTCGATGAACACGTCGAGGTCGCCGTCGAGCACTTTCTGCGTGGCGGAAACCTCGACGTTGGTGCGCAGATCCTTGATGCGCGAGTTGTCCAGCACGTAGGAGCGGATCTGGTGGCCCCAGCCGACGTCCGATTTCCCGGCTTCGAGCTTGTCCTGTTCAGCCTGGCGCTTGCGCAGTTCGGCTTCGTACAGTTTGGACTTCAGCATCGACATCGCCTCGGCGCGGTTCTTGTGCTGCGAGCGGTCGTTCTGGCACTGCACCACGATGTTGGTCGGCAGGTGGGTGATGCGCACCGCCGAATCAGTCTTGTTGATGTGCTGGCCGCCGGCGCCGGATGCGCGATAGGTGTCGACGCGCAGATCGGCGGGGTTGATTTCCACCTCGATGGAATCGTCGGCTTCCGGGTAGACGAACACGCTGGCGAAACTGGTGTGGCGGCCGCCGGACGAGTCGAACGGCGATTTGCGCACCAGGCGGTGCACCCCGGTTTCGGTGCGCAGGGTGCCGTAGGCGTAGTCGCCCTCGATCTTGATGCTGGCGGACTTGATGCCGGCGACGTCGCCTTCGGACTCTTCCAGCAGTTCGGCCTTGAAGCCCTTGCGCTCGGCGTATTTCAGGTATTGCCGCAGCAGCATCGAGGCCCAGTCGCAGGCCTCGGTGCCGCCGGCGCCGGCCTGGATGTCGATGAAGCAGTTGCTGGGGTCGGCCGGGTTGTTGAACATGCGGCGGAATTCCAGCGTGGAGACGGCCTTTTCGATGGCCTCGATGTCGGCCTGCACGGCGGCGAGGGTGTCGTCGTCATTCTCCTCGCGCGCCATCTCGAACAGTTCGGCCGCGTCCGCGAGGCCCGACGCCACGCGGTCGAGCACCAGCACCACGTCTTCCAGCGCCTTGCGTTCGCGGCCCAGTTCCTGGGCGCGGGCGGCGTCATTCCAGAAGTCCGGCGCTTCGGACAGACGGACGACTTCCTCTAGACGGTCCCGCTTGACAGGGTAGTCAAAGAAACCCCCTGAGTTGGCCGGCGCGTTCGCCGAGGTCGGCGAGTTTGGATTCGATCTGATTGAGGCTTTCGGCTTCCATGATTAGGGCTCGTGACTAGGCGGAAAAACCGCGAATTATAGCCCAGGCCGCCATCAGCCCCAGCCCCGCCGCACCCATGCCGGCGATCGCGTGGCGCGCCATCTGCCAGCCGCCGATGGTGAGGGTGAGCGCGGATTTGAACGCCAGGTTGGCCAGCACCGCGAGGGTGACGACGTTGACCACGCCCTCCGCCGGTAGCGTGTCCAGATTGTGCAGGCGCAGGCTCGACAGCGTGATGGCGTCGACGTCGGTCAGCCCCGATACCAGCGCCACCGCATACAGCCCGCGCGTGCCGAGCCAGTCGGACAGCCAGGCCGCGGCCAGCAGCACCACGGCATACATCAGGCCGAAGCCGAGCGCCGTGCGCAATTCGGTGGGGTTGGCCATCGCCAGTGGGGGCAGCTCGCCCTGCGGCTGCAGGCGGCGCACCCCGTAGGCGGCGCCGAGGCCGCCGGTGAGCAGTCCGCCGATCAGCACCGGCAGCAGTTGCGGCAACACCGCCGGCGCCAGCACCGCGGCCAGCACGCCGAGCCGCACCAGCACCACCAGATTGGCCAGCACGATGACGATCACGGCGACCGGCATCATCGCGCTGCTGGCGCGGGCGTGGCGGCTGAATGCCAAAGTCGTTGCGGTGGACGACACCAGCCCGCCGAGCAGGCCGAGCATCGCCGCGCCACGCTGTTGCCCGACCAGCCGCAGCGCGGCGTAGCCCGCCAGTCCCACGCCGGCGATCAGCACCACCATCCACCAGATCTGATACGGGTTGAGCGCGCCGTAGGGGCCGTAATTGCGGTTCGGCAGCAGCGGCAGGATGATCAGCGCCAGCACCGCGAACTGCAGCATCGACAGCAGATCGCGACGGCTCATGTGCTGGCTGATGCCGCGCAGCTCGGGCTTGAAATACAGCAGCATGGTGGCCGCAATCCCCAGCATCACCGCCAGCTGGATTTCGCCGTGCCAGACCAGCACGCCGAGGCCATAGCACAGCATCAGCGCCGCCACCGTCGTCGTCCCCGGGTCGCCATCCGCTTGTTGCGGGGAACGCAGATAGGCCGCGATCATCATCGCGCCGACCAGCAGCAGCCCTGCCGCGATCAGCCACGGTCCGCCCAGCGCCTCCGCCAGATGCGCCGTCAGCACCCCCAGCAGCGCCGTCAGTGCAAACGTGCGCAGCCCCGCCTTCGCCGCCGGGTTGCGTTCGCGCTCCAGACCCATCAGCAGGCCGATCGCCAGCGCCACCACATAGCGCGGCAGCGAGGCCAGTTCGGCCGGTAACCAGGCGATCCGTCGAGGCTTGCTATTCCGGCATCAATCCAGCGATCATTTGCCTGCCGGCTGTGGGGTTGTTTTTCTGCCCGTCCGGCCAAAAACGGCCTGACAAACCGAAAACAACAAGGCGAGTTCGTGAGATATTGCCAATGAATCCGGTTTCCTGGCAAAAAACAGTTCGTCGGAAGGCAGGTGACGGACAGCCGGGCTGAAGGGAGTGGGGATGGACAAGGGACGCCGTCGTTTTCTCGCCGCCAGCGCGCTGGCGCCGCTTGCGTTGGCCGGGGGCTGCAGCGGCCAGCCGCCTCTCACGCGCGTCGGCGGCATTCTCTGGATCGGTTCCGAGCCCCTGTTTCTTGCGCGCGAACTGGGGCTGTATGACGCCAACACCCTGCGGCTGGTGGAAATGCCCTCCAACACGGCCAATCTCATGTCGCTGGCCACAGGAGATGTGGAAGCGGCCACGCTCACCCTCGACGAATGCCTGCTTGCCCGCGAAGGCGGGCTGGACGTGCGCGCCATTCTGGTCTTCGACGATTCCGCCGGGGCGGATGTCATCATGAGCCGTCCCGGCATCGAACGGCTGGAGGATCTCAGGGGCAAACGCATCGGCGTGGACGAGACCGCCGCCGGCGCGCTGATGCTGGCCAAGTCACTCGAAGCGGCGGGCTTGACGCCGCGCGACATCGTGAAGCTGCGGATTACCGGCGACCGCCAGCTGCGGGCCTATCTTGCGGGCGAGGTGGATGCGCTGGTCAGCTGGGAGCCCTTCGCCACGCAGTTGCAGGCAGAGGGCGCGCGGCGCCTGTACGACAGCAGTCATTTTCCCGGCCTGATCGTGGACACGCTGGTGGCGCGAACCGACGCGCTGGAACGGTCTCCCGAAAGCTTCCGGCAATTGCTGGCGGGCTATTTCCAGGCACTGGATTATCTGCATGCCGCGCCCGGCGATGCCTTTCGCCGCATGGCTCCGCGCCTTGGCGTCAGCCCGGACGAGGTGCGCGCGGCGCTCGGGGGCATCCGTTTCATGGATCTTGCGGCCAACCGTGGCTGGCTGGGCGGGCCCAGCCCCGGCCTTGTGCCGGCGGCCGGCAACGTCGCCCGCATCATGGCTTCCGCCGGTTTGCTGAGGCAGACCCCCGCGCTGGCAGGCCTGACCGACCCGCGTTTTCTGCCGGTGTCGTCATGAGGATGCGGCGTCTGCCCCTGCGCATCACCTTGCCGGTTGGGCTGGCGCTGCTGCTGCTGGTGGTGCTCGGGATGTCGCTGGTGAATGTGCTGGACAAGCGCCTGGACCAGCTCGGCCAGCAGGCCAGAGCGGATCTGCTGACCCATACCGCCCATCTGGCGCGCATGGCGGAGCAGGGCTGGGAAGCCAGCCGGGAACTGGTGGAAGCGGATATGGCGCAGGTGGCGACCGACCAGCGCGCGGAGGCCGTGCTGCTGCTCGACGACAGCGGCCGCGTGCTGGCGGCCCACCGCTATGCCTGGCGCGGCCGGCTCGTCACCGAGGTGCTGCCGGGTTTCGACATGCGCCGTTTCACGCAGATCAAGCAAGGGAAGCTTCCGGTATTTTTTCCGACCACTGCCGACGGCGTGCACATCGCCGCCATGCAGCCGTTCCAGCTGGCGGCCGATGCGCAGCAGTTGCGCAGCCGGCGGCAGGGCGCGGTGTACGTCGGATTCGATCTCGCTCGCGACCGGCTGACGATGCGCGAGTTCGTGTTCAAGGCGCGTGCGGCGGACCTGCTCGCCAGCCTGCTGCTGATCGGCCTGCTGGGCTGGATGCTGCATCGCCACGTGACCGCGCCGCTGGGGCGCTTGGCGCAGGCGGCGAACACCCTGCGCAGCGGGCAGCTGGATGTGACGGTGCCGGAAGAGGGCGCACTGGAAATTGCGAGACTGGCCGGAAGTTTCAATGCCATGGCGCGCGCCGTGCAGGAAGCCCAGGCAAATCTGGCCACCAGCGAGGAACGGCTTGCCATCACCCTGCATTCCATCGGCGATGCCATCCTCGCCACCGACACCGAGGCGCGCGTTACGCTCATGAACCCGGTGGCCGAAAGTCTCACCGGCTGGTCTCGGGCCGAGGCCATGGGGCGGCCTGTCGCCGAGGTGTTCGCGATCGAAAATGCGCTCACCGGCACGCCGGCGGATATTCCGGTGGCGCGCGTCATCCGCGAGGGGCAGGTGGTGGGGCTGACCAACGACACGATCCTGCTGGCGCGAAACGGCCGGCGTTACCACATTGCCGACAGCGCCGCGCCGATACGCAACGCCCGCGGCGAACTGCAGGGCGTGGTGCTGGTGTTCCGCGATGTCTCGGAGGAATACCAGCTGCGCGCGGCGCTGGCCAACAGCGAACTGCATTTCCGCACCCTCGCCAACAGCGGGCAGGCGCTGGTGTGGACCGCCGGGCTGGGCCGCGGATGCGATTATTTCAATGAACCCTGGCTGCGCTTTACCGGCCGCTCGCTGGAGCAGGAGCTGGGCGACGGCTGGACTGCGGGGGTGCATCCGGCCGACCTGTCGCACTGCCTTGAGACCTACAACGCCGCCTTCGACCGCCGCGAGCCGTTTTCCATGGAATACCGCTTGCGCCACGTCAGCGGCGAGTACCGCTGGATCATCGACCAGGGCAGTCCGCGCTTCGACACCCAGGGCCAGTTCACCGGCTATGTCGGGCACTGCATGGATGTCACGGACGCCAAGCGGGCCGAGGCCGAAATCGAACGCCTCGCCTACCACGATGCGCTGACGGAACTGCCCAACCGCGTCCTGTTCCTCGACCGGCTGACCCAGGCGCTGGCGGCTGCGCGCCGCAACCGGCGCTACGGCGCCGTGCTGTTCGTCGACCTCGACCAGTTCAAGCGCATCAACGATGTGCATGGCCATGCGATGGGCGACGCCGTGCTGCGCGAAGTGGCCAGGCGGCTGGCGTTCTACCTGCGTCAGGAAGACACGGTGGCGCGGCTGGGCGGCGACGAGTTCGTGATCCTGCTGCCCGATCTGGCGACAAATCCGGAGGATGCCGGCTCTCTGGTCATGGCGGTGGCAGAGAAAATCCGCAGTGCGCTGGAACACCCGGTAAGCATCGGCGGCCAGGAATATCTCGCCACCGCCAGCATCGGCATCACCCTGTTCCCGAAGGAAGCGGAAAGCGTCGACGATCTCATGCGCGAGGCCGATACCGCCATGTACCGGGCCAAGGAGCGCGGCCGCAACGCCCTGGCCTATTTCGAGCCCGCCATGCAGGAAGCCGTCGCCGAGCGCTATGCCCTCGATCACGAATTGCGCGAGGCGGTGCGCGACCGCAGCTTCGAGCTATATCTGCAATCGCAGGTCGATGCCGGCGGCAAGGTGATCGGGGCCGAAGCGCTGGTGCGCTGGCGGCATCCGCGCCGGGGGCTGGTGATGCCGTCGAGCTTCATTCCGCTGGCGGAAGAGTCCGGCCTCATCGTGCCGCTGGGCGAGTGGGTGCTGCGCGAAACCTGCATCCTCATCGCCCGGCTCGACGCCGAAGGCCGCGGCCTGCGCATTGCCGTCAACGTCAGCCCGCGGCAGTTTCACCAGGCCGATTTCGTGCAGCGGGTCAGGGAGATCCTGGCCGCCACCGGCGCCGACCCGACCTACCTCACGCTGGAAATCACCGAAAACCAGTTGGTCGAGCACGCCTCCGAGTCGGTAGCGCGCATGACCGAGCTGGCGGCGCTCGGCCTGCGCTTCGCCATCGACGATTTCGGCACCGGCTATTCGTCGCTGGCTTACCTGAAGCGCCTGCCCTTGTCCGAACTGAAAATCGACAAGAGCTTCGTGCAGGACATTCCGCACGACCCCAACGACGTCGCCCTGGTGGAGACGATCCTGTCGATGGCCCGCCATCTGCACTTCGAAGTGGTGGCCGAAGGCGTGGAAAACGAAGCCCAGTTCGCCTTCCTGCGCCGGCAGGGGTGCGAGCGTTTCCAGGGCTATCACTTCCAGCGCCCGATGGAGATGCGTGCCTGGATCGAGCGCTTGCCGCCCGGGCGGTGAATCGCCCGGGATTCCGTAGGCTGCGCACGATCCCGTATGGGCTGCCCCGTGTTCGCAAGGCCGTCGGCCAGACGGCCCAATTCCGCTTCCCCCGGCAGAGCCCGGCGAGGCCTTCAGTCCTCGCGTGGCAGGACCGTCAGGACGTGGGCGATGAAGGTATGAAATTCAGCCATGTAGTTACGCAGAAACGCCTCTGTCGATTCGACCGTCACTTCGCCGTCGTCGGTAATCATGCCGGGCGTGAACTGGATATAGGCTTCGGGCGCGTTCATTTGCGGTGAGTTGCAGAAGCTCAGCACGCTCCTGAGGCTCTGCTGTGCAACGGCCGTGCCGATGGCGCCGGGCGAGGTGCCGATCACGGCCGACGGCTTCTTCGTGAAGGCGTTGGTGCCGTAGGGACGGCTCGCCCAGTCGATCGCATTCTTGAGGCCGCCCGGGATCGAACGATTGTATTCGGGCGTCACGAACAGGATCGCGTCGGAGGCCTTGATCGCCGCCTTGAACGTCCGTGCCACTTGCGGAAAATCGTCGTCATAGTCATAGCTGTATAGCGGCAGATCGCGGAACGCGATTTCGGAGAATTGCAGGCTTTCCGGCGCAAGACGAATCAGCGCCTTGGCAAGCTTGCGATTGATCGATTGGCTAGCGAGGCTGCCGATCATGTAACCGACCTTGTATGTCGTCATGGCGCAACTCCTTCGAGGATAAGCATTGTTCGCCCGATATCTCCCCTCTCGTTAACACACGCATAGCATAGTTCCCGCAGGGAGTCCATTGAAAATCCGCTTCATGGCATGATGCGGATCAAGCAGCCTTAACCCCAGGGAAAATGCTTGTGTTCCGCCAGGGCGAAGCCGGGGAAACGCTGAAGGCGCTATGCGGCCAATTTCGCCGATGCACGCAATGCCGCGCTGGCGCAGCGGGTCGGCATCAGGGCCGGCGAGTCGGGAGCGCACCGGGAGGTGGCGGAAGCCATCGCGGCGCGGCGCGGGGGCCATCGAGGCCGCATGACTGCACGGGAGGGCGCATGATCGAAATGTTCGTTGCCGGAAGCATCGTGCTGGTGCTGGCGGGCCTGGTGCTGCTGGCGCTGTTCCAGGCGCCATGGTGGGTGACGATGTTCGTCGTCTCGTGTGGTCTTTTGCTGTTTTTCAAGCTGGTCGAGCTGATTTTAGGCGACGACGGCGAGGAGGGCGACTGATGCGCATCAAGTGCCCGCATCGCCAGAGCCCGGCCAGGGTTCGCAGCGACCGGCCGATGAGCAGCCGCCCGGATTGCCGCCGGCACCTTATGGGATGAGTCTGGACGTGAAAATGGCCATAATCCTTGTTTTCAATAAGAACTATGGCCATCTTTGGACCACCAGGGATCGAGAATCTGGTGGAGCCGGCGGGAATCGAACCCGCGTCCGCAAGCCCTCTACAGGCAGTTCTACATACTTAGTCCGGTGTTTTTATGCTTTAAGCTTGATCACGCCCGCCGAACAGGCTGGATTTCGCCGAGTCGCCTTGGATTTAACGCCTGCCCAAGCGACCCGGACAAGCACGATTTCATGTGAATTAACTCACTGCCGGGTTGCCCCGACCTAGCCCATGAACAGGCTAGTGTGAGTCCTGGACCTTAAGCGGCCAGGGCGTAGTTTTCGTCGTTTGCGACCTGCAACAGTGTACCGCATAGAGGCGGCGCCTGCGGAAAAGTTCCGGCGCCGGGAAAACTTCCATCCGCCAGCTCAGCCGATGAAGGGGAAGGGGTCGTGCGCGCGCGCCACCGCCGCCATGTAGCCGAACACCAGCAGGGCGGCGAACCAGGCGGAGATGCGCTGGCTCCGGGTCCGGCCGCGTTTGAGGGCAATCGTGCCGAGCACGATGTAGGCGATCAGCGCGAAAAACTTGGCGGTGAGCCAGCCGTGCGTCAGCGGGTACTGCCGTATCAGCACGGCGAGCCCGATGCCGCTGGCGAGCAGCAGGCTGTCGTTGAGGTGCGGGACGATGCGCACCCAGCGCGCCTGCAGCAGGGGGGAGCGGGCTATCATCCAGGCGCCGCGCAGCACGAACAGCGTCAGGGTGATGGCGATGGTGGTGAGGTGCAGGTTCTTGAGGATGAGGTAGGCCATTGCTCAGCCAAGAAAATCGAGGGTGTCGGCCGGGTGGCGGATTTCCGCATGCGCGCCCCAGGTGTGTGGCTGGTCGGCGGCGTCGAGGTAGCCCCAGGCGGCGACCAGCGCGGGCATGGCGGCGGCGCGCGCGGCCTGGATATCGCGTTCTGCGTCGCCCAGATACAGGCACTGCGCGGGGGAGGCGCCGCACAGTTCGGCGGCGGCGCGCATCGGCGCCGGATGCGGCTTCGGTTGCGGGCAGGTGTCGCCGGAGACGATGCAGGCGGCGCGCTCGGCCAGGTCGAGCACGGACATCAGGGGTTCGGTGAAGCGCGCCGGTTTGTTGGTGACCACGCCCCATTTCAACTGACGTGCTTCGAGTTCGGCCAGCAGATCGAGGATGCCGGGGAAGGGCCGCGAATGGCGGCAGATGTTGTCGGCGTAAAGCTGCAGGAACTCCTCGCGCATGCGGGCAAAACGCGGGTCCTCGGGATGCAGGTCGAAGCCGGCGCCGAGCAGGCCGCGTGCGCCGTGCGATGCCTGCGGGCGGATCGCCTCGTCGGCCAGCGGCGGCAGGCCGTGACGCGCGCGCTGCAGGTTGAGCGCGTAGCCGAGGTCGGGGGCGGTGTCGATCAGGGTGCCGTCGAGGTCGAACAGCACGACGCGGATGTTCTCAAGCTTCACGGTTTCAGTCTCCCCGGCGGGTGGCCAGCAGGTAGTTGACGCCGGTATCGGCCCCCAGCTTGTAGACCTTGGTCAGCGGGTTGTAGGTCATGCCGGTCAGCTCCTGGGTGTCGAGCCCGGCTTCGCGCGCCATGCGGGCGAGCTCGGCGGGCTGGATGAACTTGGCATAGTCGTGGGTGCCGCGCGGCAGCAGCTTGAGGATGTATTCGGCGCCGACGACGGCGAACAGGTAGCTCTTGGCGTTGCGATTGAGCGTCGAGAAGAACACCCAGCCGCCCGGTTTGACCAGGCGCGAGCAGGCCGCGACGATGGAGGCGGGATCGGGCACGTGCTCGAGCATTTCCATGCAGGTGACGATGTCGAATTCGCCGGCGTGCTGCGCGGCGTAGTCTTCGGCCGAGATCAGCTGGTAGTCGACCTGCCTGCCCGATTCGAAGAGGTGCAGTTTGGCGACCTTGAGCGCTTTTTCCGACAGGTCGATGCCGCTGACGGCGGCGCCGGCGCCGGCCATCGCCTCGGACAGGATGCCGCCGCCGCAGCCGACGTCGAGCACCTTCTTGCCAGCCAGCGGCGCCAGCTGGTCGATCCATTTCAGGCGCAGCGGATTGATTTCGTGCAGCGGCCTGAACTCGGAATTCGGGTCCCACCAGCGGTGGGCGAGTTCGGAGAATTTGGCGATTTCGGCAGCGTCGACGTTGCTCATCAGGAACCTCAGGCGGTAAGTTTGGTGCGCCAGTAGGCGGCGCGGGCGGTCAGGTCGTCGGTGTCGAGACCGACCAGACGGCGGTCATTCAGTCTCAGCTTGCCGTCGACCCAGACGTGGGTGACGTCCTCGCGTCCGGCAACGTAAACCAGGTGCGAGACCGGGTCAAATACCGGCTGGCTGGACAGGGCATGCAGGTCGACCGCGACCAGGTCGGCGCGTTTGCCGGGGACGATGCTGCCGATGCGGTCGTCGAGGTTGAGCGCGCGGGCGGCGTCGAGGGTCGCCATTTTCAGCGCGGCGGCGGCGGGCAGGGCGGCGGCGTCATTGCTGGCGCCCTTGGCCAGCAGGGCGGCCAGGCGCATCTCGGCGAACAGGTCGAGACGGTTGTTGCTGGCGGCACCATCGGTGCCGAGGCCGAGATTGATGCCTGCCGCGGCGAACTTGGCCACCGGCGCGATGCCGGAGGCCAGTTTCAGGTTCGAGGTGGGGCAATGCGCCACGTGGCAGCCGTGTTGCGCCAGCAGGTCGATCTCGGCGTCGCTTACATGCACGGCATGGACGCCGATGAAATTCGGCCCCAGGAGGCCGAGCCGCGCCAGCCGCTCCAGCGGGCGCACGCCGTATTGCTTGAGGCTGGCCTGGATTTCGTCGGCGGTTTCGTGGATGTGGGTGTGGAGGGGCAGGCCGAGCTGTTCGGCCAGGGTGCTGATGCGCCCGAAGGTGGCGTCCGCAATGGTGTAGGGCGCGTGCGGGGCGAAAGCGAAACCGAGCAGCGGCTCTTCCTTGAGCGCGTCGCGCATGGCGAGCCCGCGCGCCAGGTAGTCGTCGGCATCCGAGGCGTAGGCGCTGGGGAGTTCCAGCACGAGTATTCCCAGGGTGGCGCGCATGCCGGCCTGCAAAAAGGCTTCGCCCGCGGCCTGCGGGAAGAAATACATGTCGTTGCAACAGGTGATTCCGCCCGCCAGCATTTCTGCGGCGGCGAGCAGGGTGCCGTCGCGCACGAAGGCATCGGATGCGTGTTTTTTTTCGGCCGGCCAGATGCGTCCGTTGAGCCAGGCCATCAGCGGCAGGTCGTCGGCAAAGCCGCGCATCAGCGACATCGCGGCGTGGCCGTGCAGGTTGACGAGGCCCGGGATCAGCGCCTGGCCGGGCAGGGCGATCGTCTGCGCGGCGGCGTAGCGTGCCTGGGCGGCGTCTGCGGGCAGCACGTCGAGGATGCGGCCGTCCTGCACGGCCACGGCATGGTCGGCCAGCGTTCCTTCCGATTCGACGGGTACCACCCATTGCGGCAGGAGAAGAAGGTCGGCGGGTGCTTTCATGGTGGCCTGCATTCTCACTGTTTGGACGTGGTTTGGCAAAGGCGGGCGCGTCGGGCAGCCATGCTAAAATCGCGGGCTTTAAAGCCTGAATAAATAAAAGCCGGTTATGGAACAGTTTGCCAAGGAAACCCTCCCGGTCAGCCTCGAAGAGGAGATGCGGCGCTCGTACCTCGATTACGCCATGAGCGTGATCGTCGGGCGCGCGCTGCCGGATGTGCGCGACGGCCTGAAGCCGGTGCATCGCCGCGTGCTGTACGCGATGAACGAGCTGGGCAACGACTGGAACAAGGCTTACAAGAAGTCGGCCCGCGTGGTCGGCGACGTCATCGGTAAATACCACCCGCACGGCGACACCGCGGTGTACGACACCATGGTGCGGATGGCGCAGGATTTCTCGCTGCGCTACATGCTGATCGACGGCCAGGGCAACTTTGGCTCGGTCGACGGCGACAACGCGGCGGCGATGCGTTACACCGAAGTGCGGATGGCGCGGATCGCGCACGAGCTGCTGGCTGATCTGGACAAGGAAACGGTCGATTTCGGCCCCAACTACGACGGCTCCGAATTCGAGCCGCTGGTACTGCCCGCCAAGATCCCCAATCTGCTGATCAACGGCTCGTCGGGCATTGCAGTGGGCATGGCGACCAATATTCCGCCGCATAACCTCACCGATATCTGCGATGCGCTGTTTGCGCTGCTGGACGACCCCGAGATCGACATCGAATCGCTGATCGCGATCGTCAAGGCGCCGGACTTCCCCACTGCCGGCATTATTTATGGCCTGTCCGGCGTGCGCGATG
>NCIH01000011.1:0-39023 GCA_002281975.1 Hydrogenophilales bacterium 17-64-11
TTTTTCATAGAACACGAAACCCAGCGCGTCCACCCCGGCGTCGCAGGCGGCATGCAGATCCTGCAAGCGGGTGATGCCGCAGATTTTTACGCGAACAGCCATCGTTCAGAGCTTTCCGGCAAGGCAAAGTGCGCAGGATACCGGATGTGGGTGAGATACAGCCCGGCGGCGTCGAAGGTGGGTGCGGCGCGGGTGCGGTCGCGTCCGTCCAGTATCTCGCGCATCCACCCGGGTGGCTGGCTGCCGGCACCGATCTGGATGAGGCCGCCCATGAGATTGCGCACCATGTGATGCAGAAAGCCGTCGGCGTGGAAGTCGCATAAAAGATAATCGCCGCGCCGCTCGATGTGCACCCACCGCAGCTCCTTGACCGGCGATCTGGCCTGGCATTCGGCAGCACGGAACGCGGAAAAATCGTGCTGCCCGATCAGGCTCGCCGCGGCCAGGTTCATCGCGGCGGCATCCAGCGGCCGGTGATGCCAGCCAATCAGTCCGTGGTCGAGGCCAGGCCGTACCGGGTGATTCAGCAGCACATAGCGGTAGCCGCGCTGGGTGGCGGCAAAGCGCGCGTGGAACTCCTCGCCGGCTTCGCGCGCCCACAGCACCGCCACACCCCGGGGAAGATGGCTGTTGACGCCGCGCACCCAGGCAGTCAGCGGACGCTTGGCTGCGGTATCGAAATGTGCCACCTGGAACGCGGCGTGGACCCCGGTATCGGTGCGCCCGGCCGCGGTGATGCTGATCTTCTCGCCGGCGATGGCGGACACCGCGGCTTCCAGCGCATCCTGCACGCCGCAGCCTTGCGGCTGCGACTGCCAGCCGCAAAAGCCGACACCGCGATATTCCAGACCCAGCACGATTCTCATATCACCCCGGCCTCACGCCAGCACGATCAACACCCCAAGCAAGCCCGCGAGTATGACGGCGCTGTCCCGGCTTTGCCAGCGTTCGGCCTGCAGGGTGTAGGTGACGGGGGTTGCATCGTCGGGCAGCGGCGCACGCAGCGCATCCAGCCAGCGCACCGGTTTCGGCGCATGCTCGACGTAATCCAGGGTCAGCCCCAGCCGCACCGCAAAGCCGCGGCGGTCGAAGCCCAGCCAGGTCAGCGGCCGGGCCAGCACATACAGGCCGTAGATCAGGCGGGGGCGCGACGTATACGCCAGCAACACCGCCAACCCTGCCAGCATCAGCGCCAGCCGCCCCACGCGCAGTACGCCTTGCTGCACCCCTTCCGCGCTGGGACTGCCCCATCCCAGCGCCGGCCACAAGACCGCCCCCGGCAGGGTATAGGCATACGTGAGCAGCAGCACCGCCATCAGCCAGCGGGTGCGGCGCAGCAGGCGCAGCAATTGCAGGCGGACGGGCGCAAACAGAAAGGCCGTCGCGGTGGCGACGGCCAGAATGATCAGCGGGGCCAGTGGGGCACGCTCCACTGCCACCGCCCACCCGCACCACAGCAGGATGCGGGCAGCCGGGTGCAGGGATTTAACCAAGCGCGCCCAGTATGCCTTTGGCATCGGTCTTTTGTTTGTCGTTGCCCTCGGCCAGCACTTCGTTGAGGATTTCGCGCGCACCTTCCTTGTCGCCCATTTCCACATAGGCACGAGCAAGGTCGAGCTTGGTGCCGACCTCGTCGAGTTCGAGTTCATTGCCGCCGGCATCACCCAGATCGAGATCGAGGCCGCTGAAGTCGAATTTACTGTCCGGGCCATCTTCTTCGAGGCCGAGGTCGAGTTTCAGCTCATCGTCGGCGGTGGCAGGCAGCTCCAGATCCGGCAGGTCGAAATCGAGATCCTGGACATCGCCCAGTTCCACGTAACCCGTTTCGGCCGCCTCGGACGGGGTATCGAAATTGAGCACGTGTCCCGCGGACTCGAACTCCAGGGGCGCGTCTTCCGCCACGGCTTCGAGCGCATGCTGAGGCTCGGGCTCGATATCGACCGGGGCGGCGGACTGCACGTCGGCCACGGGCTCAGGCACGGGTTCGTCCGGGAACGTCACTGCGCCGCCGGCAACCGCCGCGGTGGCTGCCACCGTTGCCGCCGCGGCGGTGGCATTCGACTGCACGCCGCCATACAACGGGTTGGTCGGGTCGATACTGCGCCCCATTTCACAGGCCTTGTCCCACAACGGGCTGGGTTTGCTGCCCAGTGCAGCATAGAGCTCGCCTGCGACCGCCTCGAACGTCGCGGTGTTGCGGCGGGCAGCGTAGATTTCCAGCAACTTGACGCGGATTTCGTGACGATCCGGGTTTTTGTCGATGGCTTCCTTGAGTATTTCCTCGGCCTGGGCATCGCGGCCGTAGGCCATGTACACCTCGGCTTCGGCAACGGGGTCAACGTCATGGGTATCGATGGTGCCCAGGCCCGCCTGGCTGAAGTCGGTCAGGAAGGAGGTGTCGCCGGTATTGACGCTGCCGCCCGACGCCGCGCCGATGACGGTGTTGGGCTGAACATCGCCGCCGCTCATGATGCTGTCTTCCAGGGCGGTGTTGCCGGGCTTGCGCCGGCGATTGCCACCCGCCATCATCCACCACAGCACGCCACCCAGGCCGAGCGCGGCGAGACCGCCGCCCCAATACATCGGGTTGGCGAGCAGAAGGTCATACCAGTTTGCGGCCGGTTCGGGACTGGCCGCAGGCGCCTCGACGGCCGCAGCGACCGGCTTGGGTGTGGGCTGGGCCGTGGCCGGTGCAGCAGGCGCCTCGCTTTGCGTCTTCTCCTGCATTTCGACCAGCTTCTGCATGTCCTGGATCTGCTTTTCCAGTGCAGCCACGCGCTGATCCGATTCCTGCAGCGCCTTGTCGCGTGCGGTCGCATCCTCTTCCTGGGCGCGCAATTTTTCCTGCAGGGCACGGGTTTCGTCGGCCTTGCCGGCGGCCGCCGCCGGCGCGAGCTTGGACAGTTTGAGGACGTCCTTCTGGGCTTCGGGCGCCGGTTTGGCGCGGTCTTCCACCAGGGGAGTGATCTTGCCGCTGCTGGCCTGCCCCGGCTCCGCTTTGGCCTCGGGGGCAGCGCTCGCAATCCCGGCCAGTTTCTGCCGGTAGGCACGCCAGTCGTCGGCCTGCAATTTGAGTTCGCGCACCGCTTCCTTCTGCGGAATGGCAGCCACTTTTTCAGCCGGCGGCACGTTCAGTGTCGTGCCGGCTTTCAAGCGATTCATGTTGCCGTTGAAAGCCTGGGTATTCTCGCGGTAAAGACCCAGCAGGGTCTGCTCCAGGCTCACCCCTCCCGGGCGCACCTGATTGGCAATGCCAACCAGGGTATCGCCCCGCTTCACCGTCACGCGGTCGGGGGCGGCAGGCTGCGGCTTGCTTGCAGTCGCCGGTGCCGGCGTCTTGTCGGCTGCCGGCGCCGGCATGGCCTGGCTTTGCGGGACCGGGGCAGGCGCGGGCTTGGCAACGGGCGCCTGGGCCGGGGCGACAGCCACCGGAGCCACTGTTTGTGCGCCGCCCATGCCGGGCGGATCGAGCAGCATAGTGTATTCGCGCACCAGCCGCCCCGAGGCCCAGTTCAACTCGATCAGCATGTCGATGAAGGGATCGTTCACCGGACGGCTGGTAGTCACTTTCAGCACGGCCTTGCCATTGGGCTTTTTCTCGACCGCAAAGCGCAGGGAAGACAATACCGGGGCGAATTCGACGCGCGCATCGCGAAATGCCTGGTCGGAAGCGAGACTGGCCGACAGGCTGTCGAGTTCGGCCTTGTCGGCTGCGAGGAGTTCGATCTCCGCCGCCAGAGGCTGCCCCAACGCCGAGGTGACCGACAGCTTGCCCAACCCGGCTGCATGCGTCATCAGCGGCACGGCAATCAAGCCTGCGGCCACCAGCTGGGTGGTGAAGCGCTTCAATTTCATCCCGTTTCTCCCTATTCGCCCCTGCGCGGGGCTGTTGAATCCTTGACGCCACTATTGACGGCTCGGCAGGTCGCAATCTTTAGTGCAACAATCGCACCAGCCTTGGCCTTGCCGCCGGGCAGGCCTTGAGCGTTCAGGCCTGCAGCAGGATTCGCAGCATGCGGCGCAAGGGCTCCGCGGCCCCCCACAGCAGCTGGTCGCCGACGGTGAACGCGGCGAGGTACTGCGGCCCCATGTTGAGCTTGCGCATGCGGCCGATCGGCACGCTCAGCGTGCCGGTCACCGCCGCCGGGGTGAGCTCGCGCATGGTGATCTCGCGGTCGTTCGGCACCACCTTCACCCACTGGTTGTGCGCGGCGATCAGGCTATGGATGTCGGCGAGCGGCACATCTTTCGTCAGCTTGATGGTCAAAGCCTGCGAATGGCAGCGCATCGCGCCGACGCGCACGCAGAGGCCGTCGATCGGGATAGGATTGTCGTTGCGACGCATGATCTTGTTGGCTTCGACCTGCGCCTTCCATTCTTCCTTGGACTGCCCGGACTCGAGCGCGACATCGATCCACGGGATCAGGTTGCCCGCCAGCGGCACCGGCCAGGCGTCGACCGGGTAGCGGTCGGAACGGATGAAGTCGGACACCCTGCGGTCGATTTCGAGAATCGCCGACGCCGGGTCGCCGATCAGATCGGTCACTTCGGCGTGCACCGCGCCCATCTGCTGGATCAGTTCGCGCATGTTGCGCGCGCCGGCGCCGGAAGCGGCCTGGTAGGTCATCGGCGACACCCACTCGACCAGACCGGCATCGAACAGCCCGCCCATCGCCATCAGCATCAGCGACACCGTGCAGTTGCCGCCGACGTAGGTCTTGACGCCGTTGGCGATGCCGTCCTGAATGACATGCTTGTTGACCGGATCGAGGATGATGATGGCCTCGTCCTTCATCCTGAGCGTCGAGGCGGCGTCGATCCAGTAGCCGTTCCAGCCCGCCGCGCGCAGCTTCGGGTAGATCTCTTTCGTGTAGTCGCCGCCCTGGCAACTGATGAGGGTGTCGCATGCCTTCAGCTCGTCGATGCTGCTGGCGTCCTTGAGCGGCGGCACCTCGCGGCCGATGTCGGGGCCCTTGCCGCCGACGTTGGAGGTAGTGAAGAACACCGGTTCGATATGGTCGAAGTCGCGTTCTTCCTTCATGCGGCCCATCAGCACGGAACCCACCATGCCGCGCCAGCCGATCAGTCCTACTTTCATCATTTCGTTTCTCCGTGTGAGGGGCTAGGGTTTAGGGGCTAGGGGTAGTGCGGCCGGAGGCCGCGCCCATTCAATTGCATGGGCACAGCCCGCTCATCCCCTAATCCCTAGCTCCTAGCCCCTAATCCCTAAAAATCAAAGCGCCGCCACCACCGCGTCGCCCATCTCGCTGCACGACACCTTCCGCGTGCCCTCGGTCCAGATGTCCCCGGTGCGCAAGCCCTGCGCGATCACCCGCTTCACCGCGTTCTCGATGCGGTCGGCGGTCGCCAGATCGGCGAAGGTGTAGCGGTACATCATCGCCACCGAAAGAATGGTGGCCAGCGGGTTCGCCAGATTCCTGCCGGCGATGTCGGGCGCGGAACCGTGGATCGGCTCGTACATGCCCTTGTTGTGCTCGTCCAAAGAGGCCGACGGCAGCATGCCGATCGAGCCCGACAGCATCGAAGCGGCGTCGGACAGGATGTCGCCGAAGATGTTGCCGGTGACCATGGTATCGAACTGCTTGGGCGCGCGGATCAGCTGCATCGCCGCGTTGTCGACGTACATGTGCGAGAGCGCGACCTCGGGATACTGCTTCGAGACCTCGATCATCACTTCCTTCCACAGCTCGGAGCATTCGAGCACGTTGGCCTTCTCGACCGAACACAGCTTCCTGCCGCGCTTCATCGCGATGCCGAAGGCGACGTGCGCGACGCGGCGCACTTCCGACTCCGAATACAGCATGGTGTTGAAGCCGACGCGCTCGCTCCCCCCGGTTGGGCTTGGCCTGACTTCGATGCCGCGTGGCTGGCCGAAATACACGTCCCCGGTCAGCTCGCGCACGATCATGATGTCGAGCCCGGACACGACTTCGGGCTTGAGCGACGACGCGCCCGCCAGCTCCGGATACAGCAGCGCCGGGCGCAGGTTGGCGAACAGGTTGAGTTCCTTGCGGATGCGCAACAGACCGCGCTCGGGGCGCAGCGGGCGGTCGAGCGTGTCGTACTGCGGCCCGCCGACGGCGCCGAGCAGCACCGCGTCGGCGTCGCGTGCGAGCTTCAGGGTGGCCTCCGGCAGCGGATCGCCCGCCGCATCGTAGCCGGCACCGCCGATCGGTGCGGTTTCCATTTCGATTTTCGCGCCATCGGCGCGCAATGCGTCGAGAACCTTTACCGCCTGGGCGACGATTTCCGGACCGATGCCGTCACCCGGCAAGACAGCTAGTTTCATTTCAACTCCGTAAGGAGTGAGGTGTTAGGCGTTAGGCGTAAAACCGGCAGGACATCCCGCCTCACCCCTCACGCCTCTCGCCTCACTTATTCATGCAAACAACCAAGGTGCTTCAACCTTGCGTCGCTCTTCGTATGCCTTGATCTTGTCGGCCTGCAACAAGGTCAGCCCGATATCGTCCAGGCCGTTCAGCAGGCGGTGCTTACGGCCGCCGTCGACTTCAAATGCCAGCACTTCGCCACCCGGCGTGGTCACGGTCTGCTTGCCGAGATCGACGTTCAGGCGGTAGCCCTCGGATGCCTCGCATTCGCCGAACAGCCGGTCAACCACCGCAGCATCGAGCACGATGGGCAGAATGCCGTTCTTGAAGCAGTTGTTGTAGAAGATGTCGGCGTAGGATGGCGCGATGATGGCGCGGATGCCGTAGTCTTCCAGCGCCCACGGCGCATGCTCGCGGCTCGATCCGCAGCCGAAGTTGTCGCGCGCCAGCAGCACCGAAGCGCCCGCATAACGCGGAAAATTCAGCACGAACTCCGGGTTCGGCTTGCGCGTGGCGGGATCCATGCCCGGCTCGCCGTGATCGAGATAACGCCATTCGTCGAACAGGTTGGGGCCGAAGCCGGCACGCTTGATCGATTTCAGGAACTGCTTGGGAATGATGGCGTCGGTGTCGACGTTGGCGCGGTCGAGCGGCACCACCAGCCCGTCGAGAACAGTAAAAGCCTGCATTTACTTGGTGGCCTTCTGGACCGATTCCCCGGCCTTCTCAATGTCCTGACCCATCCCACGCACGGTGTTGCAGCCTGCCAGTACCAGGGCAGCGGCAATCAAGACAGCGATCATCGGTTTCATGGTGTTTTCTCCTTACAGTTTACGTACATCGATAAAGTGGCCGGCACAGGCCGCCGCTGCCGCCATCGCCGGACTGACCAGATGGGTCCTGCCGCCCTGCCCCTGGCGCCCCTCGAAGTTGCGGTTGGACGTCGAGGCGCAGCGCTCGCCCGGCTCCAGCCGGTCGGCGTTCATCGCCAGGCACATCGAGCAGCCCGGTTCGCGCCACTCGAATCCTGCTTCGATGAAGATCTTGTCCAGGCCCTCGGTCTCGGCCTGCTGCTTGACCAGGCCCGAGCCCGGCACCACCATCGCCAGCTTGACGTTGGGGGCGACCTTGCGGCCGCGGGCCACGCCGGCGGCCGCGCGCAGATCCTCGATCCGCGAGTTGGTGCAGGAGCCGATAAAGATCTTGTCCACCGGGATCTCGGCAATCGGGGTGCCGGCTGTGAGGCCCATGTATTCGAGGGCGCGCATCCAGTCGTGTCGCTTGACCTCGCTCGGCGCATCGGCCGGATTCGGCACGCGGCCGTTGATGGTCGTCACCATCTCGGGCGAGGTGCCCCAGGTGACCTGCGGCTCGATCGTCGCCGCATCGAGCTCGACCACACGGTCGAAGACCGCGTCGGCGTCCGAATGCAGCGTGTTCCACCACGCCTCCGCCTTGTCCCACGCCGCGCCGGTGGGCGAATAGGGCCGGCCCTTGACGTAATCGATCGTAGTCTGGTCGACCGCCACCATGCCGGCGCGCGCGCCCGCCTCGATCGCCATGTTGCACAGCGTCATGCGCCCTTCCATCGTCAGCGCGCGGATCGCCGCGCCGCCGAATTCCAGCGCGTAGCCGGTGCCGCCGGCGGTGCCGATCGCGCCGATGATGGCCAGCGCGATATCCTTCGCAGTCACGCCATTGCCCAGCGTGCCATCGACCTTCACCAGCATGGTCTTCGACGGCTTCTGCCACAGGCATTGCGTGGCCAGCACGTGCTCGACCTCGGAGGTGCCGATGCCGAACGCCAGCGCGCCGAACGCGCCGTGAGTGGAGGTGTGCGAATCGCCGCACACCACGGTCATGCCGGGCAGGGTCAGCCCCTCTTCGGGACCGATGACGTGGACGATGCCCTGACGGATGTCGTCCATCCTGAATTCGGTGATGCCGAATTCGGCGCAATTGGCGTCGAGCGTTTCCACCTGCAGGCGCGAGATCGGGTCGGCGATGCCCTGGCTGCGGTCGGTGGTCGGCACGTTGTGGTCGGGCACGGCAATCGCCGCGTCGGCGCGGCGCGGCGTGCGGTGGGCCAGCTTCAGCCCCTCGAACGCCTGCGGACTGGTGACTTCGTGCACCAGGTGGCGGTCGATGTAGAGCAGCGTGGTGCCGTCGGCTTCGACGTGCACGACGTGGGCGTCCCACAATTTCTGGAATAAGGTCTGGCCGGGCATGGGAAGGGCAAATTACGTAAAGTCCAATTATTTCATAGCTGGGCGCCGACGGGCACGGATTCTGTTTTTCCCCACGCCGCATACACCGCCCACGCCAGCGCCGCGCTCGCCGCAGCCAGGGTGAAAGTCCACGCCGGGCCCAGCGTGTCCCAGGTCAGGCCGCTGGCCAGCCCGCCGACGGTGCCGCCGATGCCGTAGGACAGGCTGGTGTAGAGCGCCTGCCCGCGCGCTTGATGGCGTCCACGGAAATGCTGGTGGATCAGCGCCACCGCCGCCGCGTGAAAGGTTCCGAAAGTGAAGGCGTGCAGCGTCTGCGCGCCCCACACCAGCCAGGCCGACTCCACCCCCCAAGCGATCAGCAGGCAGCGCAGCACCGCCAGCGCGAAGCTTGCCAGAATCAGCTTGCGCGGCGTCACCCGCGCAAAAATACGCGGAATAACGAGAAAAACCCCGATTTCGCACAGCACACCGAGCGCCCACAGCCAGCCCACGGTTGATTTGCCGTAGCCGTGGTCGACCAGGTAGATCGAGTAGAAGGTGTAGTACGGCCCGTGCGTCACCGCCATCAGCAGACAGGCGGCCAGCAGCGACGCCACCTCCGGCCGCCTCAGCACGGCCCAGACCGGGATATGATCGCCGGCATGCGGCAGGATCTCGGCCTCGGGGATCACCCGCGCGAACGCGACGATGCCCAGCATCACCGCCAGCACCGCCCATGGCAGCCAGCCGATCGACACATGATCGAAGGCATGGCCCAGCCCCACCACCATGACGATGAAACCGACCGAGCCCCACAGGCGGATGCGGCCGTAGGCGTCGCTGCGCTCGCCCAGATGCGACAGCGTCATCGCCTCGACCAGCGGCAGCGACGCGCTCCAGAAGAAACTGAGCGCCGCCATCACCGCAAACAGCCACCAGAAACCGTCGCCGGCGAACACCCCGGCGAACACCAGCACGCTGCCGATCGCCGCGATCTGCACGATCGCCGTGCGACGGCCGGTGCGGTCGGCGATATGCCCCCAGATGTTGGGCGCAAAAATCCGCATCACCTGCAGCAGCGACATCAGCACGCCGATCTGGAAGGCGTTGAACGCCAGCGACTGCAGATACAGCCCCCAGAACGGTGACATCGCGCCGACGAAAGCAAAATAAAAGAAATAGAAACCGGACAGACGCCAGTAGGGAACGGCACTCATGCGACCGGATTATCCCTGAGGCGGGCTCCGTTTCCGCATCCGTCATTCAGTCCGGGAACGAATAAAAGCGCTGTGCGGCCGGATCACCCCATGCCGGATGGCGAATCGCGCGAGGGGATGCGCGCGATCCACGCCATCAGGATCAGGCCGCCGGCTCCCATGGCCAGCTTCGCCGGCCAGCCCGGTACGAAAAACCCGATGGAGGCCGCGAAGCTCAGAGCGATCAGCCCCAGCGCGATGCGCTTGGCGCGATACGGGATGCTGCGATGCTCGCGCCATTCGCGGATCAGCGGCCCGAACTGCGGGTGATTCAGCAGCCAGTTGAAAATGCGGCGGGACGAGCGCGCGAAGCAGGCGGCCGCCAGCAGCAGGAAGGGCGTAGTCGGCAGCACCGGCAGGAACAGCCCGAGAACACCCAACAAGAGGAATAGCGCACCCAGGCCGGCAAACACCAGGCGAACCGGAATGGGATGACGGTGATGGCCGCCCCCGTCTGTCTGTATGGTCAAACCGGTCCCCCCTGAACCCGCTGCCGCATGCCCGGCCCCCGGATGCCCTGCACGACGCCCCCGCGCAGGCCGTGCCCTCGCACCGGGCCGCGTGCTACTTCAGCACGAACGTCAGCTTCATCCGCACGCTGTATCCGGCGACCTTGCCTTTTTTCACCTTCACGCTCTGATCCATCACCCAGGCGCCGGTGATGTTTTCCAGCGACTCGGCCGCCTTTGCAACGCCCAGCCTGATCGCGTCGTCAAATCCTTTTTCGGAAATCGCCGTGACTTCGATGGTTTTTGCGACACTCATGATGCCCCCTTCCGATTGAACAAGCCGTCCGAAATCTCAGACTATCAACTTGCACAGGGAATCCAACTACAAAATCGGCCATGCCGCATCAAGCGGCCTTGTTGCCATTATTTCATGCCGGAGCGCAGCCTGACCGGCTCGCCCGCCACCGCGAACACGCCGTTGCCGCGGTGGTGCAGCGTCTGCGGATTCTTGATGGCTGTATCGACCCACGCCTTCAGCACTTCCAGGATGAAGAAATTGTAGGCATTCACCAGCCGGGTATCGGCCACCCGGCATTCCAGGCTGGCATAGCATTCCGCGATCAGCGGCGCCTGCACCTGCGAAGCCGGGACGGCAGTGAGGCCGTATTTGACGAACTTGTCGACGCTGCGACCGGAGCAGTTGCCGATGCCCACCACCTGCTTCGCCAGTGCCAGCGTCGGAATATTGACCACGCATTCGCGGGTCGCCTTCAAGGTATCGAACGAGGCGTTGCGGCCGCTGATCACGCAGCCCAGGAGCGGCGGCTCGAATTCCATCATGGTGTGCCACGACATCGTCATGATGTTGGTCCGGCCCTTGCGGGCGGTCGCCACCAGCACCACCGGCCCCGGCTCCAGCAGGCCATAGACCTTGGCCAGGGGATACGCGCGTTTCGCCATGTCGACACCTCCTTCACGGGATCGCCTACGCCTGCAGCATAGTCGGCATCGCACGTTGCGGCACGGGCGGAGCCATGCCGCCCGCCGCACCGAACCAAAGCGCAACGCCCGTGTCCATCCTGTCTGTTTTAAAAAGGAGACAAGCATGCGCCTTTCCCCGTTCAACTCCGAGCCGACGCGGCGACATAGCCGAGCCAGACCCAGCTTCCTCGCCTGGCTATTGTTCGCGCTGGCGTTGCCTTCGGGCCTTACCGCCGCAGCGGAGGCGCCCTGGGGCCGCGCCCAGGCAGTGGCGCAGGCCTACGCCAAGCAGAAAGTCGTATACGACGTCAACGTCAACAGTGAAGCCGCGGTGCGCTCGGCGATCAGCCGGGCGGTATTGCTGGCCGATCTCAATGGCTCCGATCCGTTCGACAGCAAAATCGTGATCATGCTGCACGGCAACGAAATTCCCTTCTTCGCGATCAAGAACCATGCGAAATACCGCGAATTGATGCAGCGCGCCCAGGGCGCCTCGCTCACCGACGTTATCGAATTCCGTATGTGCCGTATGGCGGCGGAAATGCACGGCTTCCAGCCCGAGGACATTCACGGCTTCGTCACCCTGGTGCCGATGGCGGATGCCGAGATCGTGCGGCTGCAGCAAGAGGGCTACGCCTACATGCGCTGAAACCGACCGGACGGCGGACACGCCTTGTATCCGCGGTGAGCCTGGCCTAGATTTAAGTACTCCCTCCGAAAGCATCCAAGGAGATGACCATGCTGCACGATTCAACCGACATCAACCGGCTGATCCAGAAGCCGATGACCGACCCCGATTTCCCCCATGCCCCGCTCGACTGGACCCGCAACGAAGCGGCAAAAATCGCGCGCGACGAAGGACTTGATTTGACCGAAGACCATTGGGATACCGTTCGCGCCCTGCAAAACTACTATGCCCACCACGCAGACGACACCGTCATCAATCTGCGCGACCTGCACGATGCGCTGGATGAATGCTTCCACCAGAAAGGCGGCCTGAAATATCTGTACACGCTGTTCCCGGGCGGGCCCATTGCACAGAGTTGCCGTCTTGCCGGGCTGAAAGCGCCCTTCATGGCCACCGACCGCAGCTTCGGCAGCGTCGCTTAGCGAAGCCACGCTGGCGGTGGGGCTCCGCGCTTGCTCCATCGGCAAATGCCGGGGGAGTCCGTCGCCACCGCATGTTCCGCGCACCCCTATCCATGCCGCCTGGTCGGCAAGGGTAGCCAACGCATTGCTGTCCTGGCAAAACCGGCGGCGACCCCTGCCAGCCCCCGACGCACCCGATCCGATCAGCCAAGCGCGCTTGATCAAAGACACAAATGCCCACATACTCGCGCAAAGGCGGTTGAGGGCGGTTGAGTTTCCTCGCCTGGTCCTTTGCCCGACTTCAAACGCCAGGTATCGAAACCCTCTGTGGCTCCTCCGACCGATTCTCACCTGATCGAACTGCACGCGCTGCAACTCGACGACGCGCGCGCCCTGCTGAAGCACGACGCGAAAAACAGCCGGCAGGAAGCCGGCGAGTCGCCCGCCGCCTATTTGCAACGCGTGCTCGATGGCCTGTGCGAACTCTCGCTCAAGGACCCGCTTACGGGGCTGGGCAATCGCCGGCATTTCCGCTCGGTGCTCGAACGCTCGATCGAAGCGGTCGCGCGTTCCGGCGACTCGGTACTGCTGCTGTTGCTGGACATCGACCACTTCAAGACCATCAACGACACCCACGGCCATCTGGCCGGCGACCAGGTGCTGCAGGCCATAGCAGGCTGCCTGGCAGGCTGCGTGCGCCCGATGGACACCGTCGCCCGCTACGGCGGCGAAGAATTTGCGGTAATCCTGCCCAACTGCCGGCCGCTTTTCGGGCGTGCCGTCGCCGAGCGGATTCGCCAAACCGTTGAATCGCTCCTGATCGCCGTGGCACCGCTGCTCAGCGTCCAGGTTACGCTCAGCATCGGCGGCGCCTACGCACCGGAATGGGTGCGTTCCACCGCCGACCTGTGGCTCGAACGCGCCGACCAGCAGCTCTACCGCGCCAAGTCCGAGGGACGCAACCGCATCAGTCTGGAACAGCCACGGGAACTGTCGGTCAGCGCCGAAGAGAAAGGCCTGCTGTTCGGTCAGCTCGGCCTGGATGAAGCGGCCGCAACCGGAATGGCCCCGGGCGACGTCTCTCACGATGTCCAGGGCAATGTCACGAACAGAGTAAACGCATGAACGATGTCCTGTCCCCTCCAGCCGGAAACCGCGAGACGACCCCGGTTCCCTTGAAACCCCTGGGCAAGGTGCTCGCCGTCACCAGCGGCAAGGGCGGCGTCGGCAAGACCTTTGTCTCGGCCAACCTCGCCGCCGCGCTCGCCAAGCGCGGCCACAAGGTGCTGGTGCTCGACGCCGATCTCGGGCTGGCCAATCTCGACGTGGTGCTCAACCTGTACCCCAAGATCACGCTGCACGACGTGTTCACAGGCAAGGCCAAGCTGGAAGAGGCCATCCTGCAGGCGCCAGGCGGATTTTCCGTGCTGCTGGCAGGCTCCGGCATGGTCGAGTATTCACGGCTGACGCCCGAGGTGCGCAACGAATTTCTGCGCATCGTGAGCGGTCTGGTGCCGCATTACGACGTCGTGCTGCTGGATACCGGCGCGGGGATTTCGGACGTCGTCCTGTTCGCCGTTTCGCTGGCGTCCGAAGTATTGATGGTCGCCACCCCCGAGCCGACCTCGCTCACCGACGCCTATGCCACGATCAAGGTGCTGGTGGGGCAGCAGCAGCGGCAAACCGTGCGCGTAATCGTCAACCAGGCCGTCCGCCCGGGTGCCGGCCAGGCCATCACGAATCAACTGCAACAGGTGCTCGACCGCTTCGTCGTCACCGAACCCGGCCATCCTGTCCGCCTGATCCACATGGGCGACATCCCGCTCGATCCCGAAGTGCGCCAGGCCGTGATGCGCCGCCAGTTGCTGATGCAAACCACCCCCGGCTGCCCCGCCGGGGTGGCAATTGCGCAGCTCGCAGGCAAACTGGAACACAACGTGATCCCCTGCCCGGCGTAGCATCCGCACTCGCTGGCGCGCGGCGCGTCCAATCCTGGCTTACGACGCAAGCCCGTCAATCCGCCCCGCAGCGCGCAGGCATCGCCGGCCGCCAAGCAGCACCATTCTCCCCGTCAGTTTTGAGTGCCGGCGGGCCTTGCCCCAACCAGCGCCATCACCCTGTGCGGCTCCATGCGCAGCAGCGACCCGATCTCGCGGTAATCGTCAGGTAGCGCGGCGTCGTCCCAGCCGTGGGCGGAATGCCGCGCCAGATTGGCCGCCAGCGTCACATTGCGCACCCTGGCCGAGTGCGCCTGCGCCGGGTCCATCAGATTCAGCAGCAATTCAGGCAAGCGCCACTCGATCGTCAGCGCGCGCTGCAAATCCCTGCCGGCGAACCCCAGCACCCGCTTCTGCACCTCCGCACTGCGCAGGGAAGGGTCGGCATCCTGGAGCTTGCCGATTTCCAGCATCTGTCGCGGGTTGAAACACCACATCAGCATTTCGGCGACATGGGCAAGCAGTGCCGACACCCGCACTTCTTCCGCATGCAGATCGTGCAGCCGCAGCGCCCAATCGAAGGCATAGTGCGCGGCACGTTGCGCGCGCCGAACGGTTTGCAGCAGCTGCACCAGCGCATCGAGACGGTCGTGCAGCATCTCTTCCACGACCGGCGCCGGCGGCACCCCGTGGAAAAACGCGTCCAATCCCATCATGAGCAGCGCCTGCTTCACATCGACCAGTTCGTATTGCTGGTTGCGATGCTTGTGCGACTGCATGTAGCGCAGCAACTTGACCGTCATCAGCGGATCGTCGGTCACCACATCGGCCATGCTGCGGGCAGTGAGCAGCGCGTCGTCGGCGCGCAGGCGTTGCAGTTCGCGGACGGTTTGTCTCAGCACGGGAATGTCCGTCCGCCCCAAAAAGGCGAGCCAGTCCGCCATGCTTTCCGGTTGCTGCGTCATCCCCCCTCCCCGACGGCGCGAAGCGGATCCTTTGCAACGAAGGCGCTACAGAAATCCGCGCAGCCAGCCGATGAAAGCACCTCATTCCCCTCACGAAAGCGATCCGTAGCCCCACCTGTTTTAACGGCCTGTCTGGCCTCGCCTTGAGCGGTTTCGAATACCGGCTCGAAGCCGACGTTGCCGGATTGCTGGGCTATAAAGAATCATTCGCCTTTTGCGACGTCCGGCCGGATTGGGCCGGGGCAATTCGGGCGAACGACAGGAGGTTGTCATGGAACGCAAATACATCGACTGCAGGGAATATCCGAGCGAAATGAACTGCACGGTCATGATTTCCGCAGACGGCGAAGCCGAACTTCTGGAAGCGGCTGTTCAGCATGCCGCCGCAGTGCACCACGAGCGAGACACGCCGGAATTGCGCAACCAGATACGCGCACTGATCAAGACCATGCCCACCGCCAAGGCGGCATGATCCCGCACTCAAGGCACAAATAGGCGCCAAGGCGAACGGGGCCTCGGGTTGCCGGATTTTTTCGGAATGGCCCGCAGTCCCCGGCCCTGCCGGTTCAGCGTTCGAACACCAGGCTTTCCGCGCTGGCCCCCATCTCCGTCAGGGCGCCGTTGACCGCCTCCATGAACGGGGGCGGGCCGCAGACATAAAAGCGCTGCTTGAAGTCCCTGATTCTTTCCTCCAGGAAGGCGCGGTCGACGCGACGGTGCTCATAGCCGGGTGCGGCGGCGCCGGTACAGAGTAGAATGCAGCGCTCCCCCAGCAAATGACGCAACTCTTTTTCGCAGATCACGTCACGCGGGGTCTTGTTGGAGAACATCAAGGTCTGGCCGTCAAGCTCTCCCTTGCGCGCCAGTCCGCGCAGGATGGCCAGGAAAGGCGTGATGCCGGCGCCTCCGGCGATGAAAACGCCGGGGCCTTGGTAGCTGATGGTGCCGAACGGTTCGGACATCAGCAGTTCTGCGCCCGGCTCCAACTGGTGGAGCGCTTGGGTCACGCCAGCATGGCCAGGATAGGCCTTGATGGTGAATTCCAGCACCCGGTCGTCAGCCAGTCCGGTGGGCGTGAAGGGGCGGCCTTGCTCGCGCAGGCCGGGCCGGTCGATCGCCAGTTCCACGCCCTGACCGGGAACGATGGAAACGCCCGCAGGCTTGCTGACGATGAAGCGCTTCACGTCGTGGGTAACGAACTGACTCATAAGCAGGTTGACGCTGTGGCTCATCGCCCTCCCCCTCCCCTGAAAAAACGAGCGCCGCGCGAACTCCGCGTGCGTCCTTCATGTTGGCGATACGCGAGTCAACTCCGGCCATCGTCTGCACGGCCGGGATGCCTGGCACGGTTCAATTCAATACTGATCGGCCAGCCAGCCATCCAGCAGGGTGCAGGCCTCCTGCCTGGGGACGGAGGAATCCCTGCCCTGCAACGGGGTGTAGCAGACGTACTGGTTGCCGTCGCTATCCGTCAGGTTGCGCAGCGGGATGTCGCCCACGGTTTCAAAGCCGCGCGCATCCATCATGATGAACTGGTAGTCGTCCCCTATGCTGACCTCCAGCCTGCCGCCGTTGCCTTCGCCATACTTTTCCCACCAGGTATCGGGGTTGGCGCCGTCGTAAAAGGGTGTCGTCGCCCCCAGCCTGTTGTTCCGATGCCAGGCCATGATGGTCGGGTCTTTCATCTGATTGTCCTTCGCGGCGTCCTTGGCAAGCAGGCTGGCGGCCTGGAAGCCCGGGTCGGGGCCGTGATAGTCGATATGTACGTTTCTCATGATGCGATCCTTTCGAGTAAGCGGGAATTGAGCCGGACAGCCGTAAATAGCGCGCGATCAATGTTATTTGTAGGCCAATACCAGACAAAAACAATCAGGTATTCAGCGGCGTGCCGGCGGGCGGTACGCGCTGCCCAGCCCACGTAGGCAAACCCCTCCGCCCACGCCAGCAGGACCAGACCGCGAACCCGAGTGCGCTCAGGAGGGCAGCCAGAACAGAATCCGAATATGCGGGTCGAACCTGACAGGAAAGACGCATCCGCGGTAGATGGGCCGGCATCCATGCTGTCTTCGTCAGGTTTTTCATGGTTTCCGCAAACCTGCCCGCCGCCTCGCCCGGGCCTCATGCCATCCCTGCCGGGCACAGGGAATTGAGACGGAGAAAGATGATAGGCTCAGTCACAGACGATGTTTTCCGGTCCCTCCGTTCATGGTCGGAAAACGCAATGCTTTGCAGGCAGCCGGGGATTGTGCGCGACCGGACGGACGCCTACAGCGCACGGCAATGAAAAAGGAGACACGAGCATGAAAATACAACTGACAGGAATTGCCATCGCGGCGGCCGTTGCCATGCTGCCGGTACAACCGGTCATTGCGGAGACGTTCGCTCCTTACGGCACGGCCAAGGTCGACATGCACAAGATGCCGGTTACCAATACGGTATTCGACGTCAATTACGAGGATCCGCAGAAACTGAACATCCTTTACAACTTCGTCAAAAACACCAAGAAAGAAACCCGCGGCAAGGTGGTGGTGGTGACGCACGGGCCGGAACTGCGCGCGTTCGCCAAGGAAAACTACGAGAAATATCAGGGCATCGTGGACAAGATGGCGGAACTGGCGAAGGACGGCGTGGCGTTCAAGATGTGCAACAACGCCATGAAGGCCGCCGGGTTCAGCGCCGAAGACATGCACGGCTTCATTACCGTGGTGCCGGCAGGCTTCCCGGAATTGGTCTACTGGCAGGGCAAGGGCTACCAATACATCAACCCGCTGCCGCTCTCGGTGAAGGACGTCCGCTATATCGATCAGCCCCAGCTGAAAAAATGACCCCGCCACGATAGCGGCCGGCATCTGGCGGGAAACGCCAGATGCCTTTGTTCGAGTCTGATCGTATCCCCCCTTTTCGCACCGGTCTTTCCCGGGCATCTCCCGCAGGGTCTGCCCGCCCAAAGGCTTGTCCCCCCCATTCGATTTTCAGGCAGGCACGCAGGCCGTCGCCGAACGCCGGAATGCTGCCATTGGCAGCGCCCCGATCGCTTGCCAGCGCCATGCCCTTCCGGGCGTCCCACAGACGCCTGCGCACCCGGAAATGCCAGGCGGTTTTCCCGCGGCCCATCATCGGGCGGCGGAGTTCGATCGCGCCCTCCCGAATGGCAGCAAAAAACCCCGGAAGCAGGGTCTGCTGGCCTGCAGGCTGCCGAACCACGCCCGCGTTGCGGACGCCCGAACGCCATGCGGCAAGCGATCCACAGCGTGCTGTTTTGATATGATCCGGAATCCGGCTTGCATGATCGTGGTCTCGCGTTGAGGGTCGTCGGTCGCCTTAAGGAGAGGGGACGCGGCAGGCTCCGCCGTTCCGGATGACACGCTGCTCCTGCAGGAGATTTCGCGACAACTGCCGCAATAACCGCAACTACTCGAAGGAGAATCCAATGCACATCAAGACCCTGCCCGCCCTCGTCGCCCTTGGCCTGGCCAGTGCTGCACTGCACGCGCACGCCATGGACGATCGCCTGTACATCGCCCCCTCGCTGAGCCACACCTTCGCCGACAGCGACCGCCGCTCCGACGACGGCTGGGGGGGCGGCTTGGCCCTGGGAAAACCCATCAATCCGGACTGGAACCTGGAATTGGCGCTGACCGGCAGCTCGCTCGACCGTGATGCCGGCGGCCGCTACAAACTGTGGGGGCTGGGCGTGGACGGCCTGTATTTCTTCAACCGCGACGCCGGCTTCGCCCCCTACGCGGTCGTTGGCCTGGGCGCGCTGTACACCGACATTCCCGGCCGGGACGACACCGGCCTGATGGCCAACGCCGGCCTCGGCGTCATCAAGCAGTTGAGCGAAAACGTCGCGCTGCGTGCCGATGCGCGCTACCGCTGGGACGACAACAGCACCGATGCCTTCAACAAAAGCAGCTTCGGCGACTGGCTGATCAACGTCGGCTTGAACATCGCCCTGGGCAAGAAGGCGCAGCAACCCGCTCCCACACCGCAACCCGCCCCGGCAGCCTACCAGGCGCCGGCGCCGGTGGTGCCCCCGCAGCCCGCGCCGGTGGCGCAGGCGGAACCCGAGCCGGTCGCCCCGGTGCTCAAGACGAAGCCGGCCGCCGAACTGGACAAGGCCCAGGCCGGCGACGTGGTCGTCCTTCTCGAAGGCGTGAATTTCGAATTCGACTCTGCCAAGCTGCGCCCCGATGCCCTCGAAATCCTGGCTGAAGCCGCCGCCGTGCTCGACAAGCGCAAGGATATCGACGTGGACATCGTCGGCCATACCTGCAACATCGGCACCGACCAATACAACCAGGGCCTGTCCGAGCGCCGCGCCAAGTCCGTGTACGACTATCTCGTCTCCCACGATATCGCTGCCGCACGCCTCACTTCCAAGGGCATGGGCGAGACCCAGCCCGCCTTCAGCAATGCCACCCGTGAAGGCCGTGCCAAGAACCGCCGCGTCGAACTGCACGTAAAATAAATGCAGCGCTGCTGCACCGACAGAAAGCCGCCACATCGAGGCGGCTTTTTGTTTCATCGCGCCATTTGGCGAAGCCTGCGAAACCAGGCCGCTCCCTGCGCAGGCTGTTTTTGCTGGGTGAAGTCGGCCGGGTCGGGTATCGTTTACGTACGACTACTGAAAGGAGACGAAGCTTGAAACCGAACTACCAGTACGAAAAGCGGCAAAGGGAACTGGAAAAGAAGAAAAAGAAGGCTGAAAAGGAGCTTAAAAAAGCATCGCCAACCGGGGCGCCGCCGGCTACGGAAGACGTTGCCCCCCAGCCGGAAAACAAGTGAAGCAGGACGGCGCCTGGCCATGCATTGCGCGGGTTCCCGGGCCGGGCGGGGTTCGTTGACGGCATAAGGCGATTGGCCGATGATTTCCTAATCGGGCTTGCCTGTCCGAAATGCAGCGATCGTTCAAAAAAAGGGAGACTGCCGTGCCGCAAACCAAGTTCCTGCTCGACGAATCCGAGATCCCCAGCCACTGGTACAACGTCGTCGCCGACATGCCCAACCGGCCGGCGCCGCCGCTCGGCCCGGACGGCAAGCCGATCGGCCCCGATGCCTTGACGGCGATCTTCCCGATGAGCCTGATCGAGCAGGAGATGTCGGCCGAGCGGTGGATTCCGATCCCGGAAAAAGTGCGCGAAATCTACCGGCTGTGGCGCCCTTCGCCGCTGTTCCGCGCCCACCGCCTGGAAGCGGCGCTCGGCACCCCGGCCAGGATCTACTACAAGTACGAAGGCGTCTCCCCGGCCGGCTCGCACAAGGTCAACACCTCGGTGGCGCAGGCCTATTACAACGCCGAAGCCGGCATCAAGCGCATCGCCACCGAAACCGGCGCCGGGCAGTGGGGCTGCTCGATCGCGCTGGCCGGACAGATGTTCGGGCTGGAAGTGCGGGTGTACATGGTCAAGGTGAGCTACGGCCAGAAGCCCTACCGCCGCTCCATGATGCAGACCTGGGGCGCGGAAGTGTTCGCCAGCCCCAGCCTGGAAACCCACTCCGGCCGTACCGCCCTGGCGGAAGACCCGGACAACCCCGGCTCGCTCGGCCTGGCGATTTCCGAGGCGGTGGAAGACGCCGCCTCGCGTGCCGACACCAATTACGCCCTCGGCTCGGTACTGAACCACGTGCTGCTGCACCAGACCGTGATCGGGCTGGAAGCGAAGAAGCAGTTCGAGAAGGCCGGCGACTATCCCGACATGATCTTCGCCCCCTGCGGCGGCGGCTCCAACTTCGGCGGCGCGGCCTTCCCCTTCTTCGCCGACAAGGCGGCCGGCAGAAACGTGCGCTTGGTCGCGGTCGAGCCGGCCTCCTGCCCGACCCTGACGCGCGGCCATTACGCCTACGATTTCGGCGACACCGCCAAACTCACCCCGATGATGCTGATGTACACCCTCGGCCACGACTTCATGCCGCCCGGCATCCACGCCGGCGGGCTGCGCTACCACGGCGACTCGGCGCTGGTGTCGCAGCTCTACCACGAGAAACTGATCGAAGCGATCGCCGTACCCCAGCTTGCCACCTTCCAGGCCGGCGTCACGTTTGCCCGCGCCGAAGGCATCGTCCCCGCGCCCGAATCCAACCACGCCATCGCTGCCTGCATCGACGAGGCGCTGCGCTGCAAGGCAAGCGGCGAGCCGAAGACGCTGTTCTTCAACCTGTCCGGCCACGGCCACTTCGACATGGCCGCCTATGACAGCTACTTCAGCGGCAAGCTGGAAGACTTCGCCTATCCGGAAGAGGCGATCCAGGCCGCGCTGAAGCGCCTGCCGCAGGTGGGGTGATGGCCGCCTGCGCCGCGTGTTGGCGGCGCGGCTGAGCGCACCATGGCGCTGCCCCGCGATCAGGCGCCAGGCGTTGAAACCGAACGATCCGTTTGAAAAAATGCCCAACCCAGCAGGAAAGAAATAGTCGTCCTATCGTAAAAGAAGCAAAAGTCCGGCAAGAGACTGCACCTTTCCTGAAGGAGGCGACCAAGGAGCCGGCATGCACAGCATCAGACTCATTCCGCCCGGTATCGCGCTGGTGTTCTGTCTCGCAGCCGGCACTCAGGCTGCCGACACCCCTTACCGGGTTCCCGTGGCCAGCGACGGCATCCAGCGCGTCGTTGTCGTCGGCGGCAGCTATTTCTTCAAGCCAGACCACCTCGTCGTCAAGGCTGGCGCACCGGTCGAACTGGTATTGCGCGTCGAACCGGGGATCGTTCCCCATCGCTTCGTGCTCGATCTGCCGCCCGACCAGGTTGCCATCGACGCCCAGCTTGGCGAGGAACCGCGCGTTTTCCGCTTCACGCCCGGCACCGCCGGCCGCTACCCCTACTATTGCCCGAACAAGCTGCTCTTCTTCGACAGCCACCGCGACAAGGGCATGGCGGGCATGCTGGAGGTGGTGGAGTAGGCCATGCTCCGGGCCCTGCTCGCCGCCGCCCTGCTCGTTCCGGCCAGCGGGGCCGCGCTCGATCCGGTCGCCGCCGCGCGGCAGCAGTTCGAACAGCTCGACAGCTACCGGGTCACGCTTCGTTCGTCCGCGGCGCAGCGCCCGGCGCAGATCATCCGCTACGCCTACCGCAAACCCGGCTTCGTCCGCATGGAGTTCATCGCACCCCATCCGGGCGCGCTGCTGATCTACAGCCCGCACAGCGGCCAGGTGCGCCTGTGGCCATTCGGCCAGCGCGCCCGCGCGGCGCTGACCCTGGCCCCGGACAATCCGCTGATCCGCGGACCCTACGGCCGCAGCGTGGAGCGCTCCGACGTCGGGGCGCTGCTGCGCAATGTCCAGGCGCTGCAGGCAGGCGGCGACACCGAACTGCGCGGCGAGGAGACGGTCGGGCGCTGGAACGCCCGGCAAGTGGTCGTCACCGGCGCGCCCGGCAAGGCAGTGGACGGCGTGCACCGCTTCCAGCTCTGGCTGGCGGAGGGATCGCTGTTCCCGGTCAAGGTCGCCAGTTTCGGCCTGGACGACGAGGCGCTGGAAACCGTGTTGATGGACGACGTTGAAGTCGATGTGCCGTTCGCCGCGGATTTTTTCCAGCCCTGACTTCAAGCCTGGAACCCCGGACGGCGATGGCGGAATACCGGTTCTCCACCCTGTGGTACCTGGAAGCCCCGGTGGAATCGGTGTGGGACGCCATCTATCACTCCCGCCGCTGGCCGAACTGGTGGCGCGGGGTCGAACAGGTGCTGGACCTGGAGGCCGGCGACGACAACGGGCTGGGGGCGCTGCAGCGCTACACCTGGAAAAGCGTTCTGCCGTACCGGCTGACCTTCGACATGCGGGTCACCCGCATCGAACCGCTGGTCTGCCTGGAAGGCCGGGCAAGCGGGGAAGTCGACGGGTGCGGCGGCTGGTACTTTTCGCGCGAAGGCACGCTCACCGTGGTCCGCTACGACTGGCAGGTACGCACCACCAAGCGCTGGATGAATCTGCTCGCCCCCCTCGCCCAGCTGCTCTTCAAGTGGAACCACAACGCCGTGATGCGGGCCGGCGGGCGCGACCTGGCCCGTCTGCTCGACGCCCGGCTGGTCGCCGTCGCCCATCGCCGCCCGGCCAGGCCGCAGCGCCCCCGGGTTGGCGGCAATTGACGCGAAAAAGGCGGTCGGGTATTCGCCGCCGCAACGGAACGTGTGGCGCTCATCGTTGAATGGGCGTGCCGCGTCCCGGCCATTCCCGTAGACCGGGGCGCCCTACTCGACCCGGTTGCGCCCGTTGCGCTTGGCGCGGTAAAGCGCATCGTCGGCGCGGCCGAGCAGTACCGCGCCGGATTCGCCCGCCCGGTGCTCGGCGACGCCGAAGCTGGCCGTCACGCGCCCGACCTGATCGAATTCGGTATGCGCCAAAGACCTGCAGATTCTTTCTGCAATCCCGCGGGCAGCCGTCAGATCGGTTTGCGGCAGCAGCACGGCGAACTCTTCCCCGCCCCATCTCGCCAGAACGTCGATCTGGCGCAAATGGCTCTGGGCGTGCTGTGCAACCGCCTTCAGCACGACGTCGCCCCGGTTGTGTCCCCAGGTATCGTTGATCCGCTTGAAATGGTCAATATCGAAGAGCAGAACCGAGAAGGGCGTGGCAGGCGACCGCTCATGCCGTTGCTGCTCGTCGAGCAGCAGGGCTTCGAAACGCGTGCGATTGGCCACCCCGGTCAGCGGATCGGTCGCGGCGATGCGCTCCAGCCGCACCGTCTTGCGTTCCAGCACATCGATGATCTCGCGCAATTCCTGCGCATGGTGGCGCATCAGGTCGGCCCAACGGCTGTAGGCGACGCCGATCAGATCCTGCTGGGTGATGATGCCGATCACGTCCCTGCTTGCGGGATCCTGCACCACCAGCCGCTTGAAATGCTTTTCGCGCAAGGTCGACACCGCTTCGGCCACGGTCAGGTCGTAGGTCACGGCATGGAGCGGGGACGACATGTGCAGGTGCAGCGGGTCGGTCAGCGCCACGCCGTCGTGCAGCAGACGAATCGCATCCTGGGTCGTCACGATGCCCGTCGCGGCTCCCCGGTCGAGCACGATCACCGCGTCGTCCGAATCCACCAGCAGCGCCAGCGCCTGGCCAAGCGGCGCATCGTGCGGCAATTTCTTGATCGCATGCCGGCGCAGCAGATCGCGCAGCTGCTGGCGCTGGAGCATCAACTGCGGGTCGAGGCTGCCGAGAATGTCGGTATTGGACACGATGCCGAACAGGCCGCCCGCCGCGTCGACCACGGCGGCATAGCCGTGCGGGCCGTCGAACAGTTCGAGCACGTCCAGGAGACTGCTTCCCTTCGCAATGCCGGGAAGCGGGTGATAGCCGGCCTCGCTGATGGCGATGTCGAGATTCGGCATCGAGAACCGAAGCCGGACCACATCGGACGCGGTCAGCAGGCCGAAACCGCCGGACGCCTCCTCGACCACGATATTGCGCACCGCGCGCTGCGACATCTGCCGCAGCGCGTCGCGCACAGCGAGCCGCGCCGGCACGCTGACGATGTCGGTCGTGGCCAATTCGTCGACAAGAGGAAAAAACATGGATGCCTTCGCTCGCTGCCCGCCGGCTACGCCTCGCGGATTCCGTCATCCGCTTCGGTCTTCCCGGCCCGCCTGGAATCTTTGTTCGAACCCAACGACACTGTAGCGCAAGTGCGCCGCCGCCGGGAGTTCGGCTGGGCGCCGTCATGCTGCCCGCCCCGTTCAGCCCGGGCCGGCGGCCGGCTGCAGGCCCAGTTTCCTGCCGAGGGACCGCCGCAGCGCCGCGTTCGCCGCCTCCCGCAAGTTTTCCAGCCGGGCATGAATACGGTCCAGCTTGCTTGCGGTGATTCTGCCGATGTCTTCAACGACCAGCATATGCTGTCCCGCGAAGGCATCGGCATAGAGCGTTTTGAACGCCCGCGACAGTTGCCTCGCCTGAGTCCGCTGCTGCGCTTCGAATCTTTCGCAAAAGTACTCGTAGCACACCAGCGGCCTGCCGTAGCCGAGCCGGCATCCCGAGCCCGGCACATGCCACCCGGCGTCAACGCTGTATCCCTCGACCAGGGGGCCCAGCAGGAAGCGCAGAAAATCGCTGTCCAGGCTTTCCCGGCACATCACTTCCCTGCAGCAGACGCTCGTGCAGCTGGCGCAGGGGATGTCGTCCTGCAAGGCGGCCAGGCTTTGCAGTATGGATTCCACTTCGATGTGAACCTCCCTGATCCTGTACAGCCGTTCGCTGAACGTCCTGCCATCCCGGGCCGGAGCCCGCGAACCCGCCTGTATCTTTGCCATGCCCACACCCGCCCTTTCCTGGCTGTCCCGTCGATTCGGCCGGGAGCCCAACTGTCGACACCCCCGCGCCCGCTCAGACTGTCCCTTATTGTTGCCCACGGCGCGAAGGGCAGGAGGCTGAGGCCCCATGCATTATCCGCCCAGCGAGAATCCGCAGCCCGTTCAACGGCCGGCTTCCCCTGCTGCGGGTTCACCCCGGCCGGAATGAACTGATATGCTCTTGCCGACAACTACATAAACAAGTCTATCGAGGAGCCCTGGATGGGCAAGGAAACCTTTCTCGCACGGCAACCCATAGTCGATGCCGAACATCGCCTGTTCGCCTACGAACTCCTGTTCAGGCAATCGATGGCCTCCGTCTCGGCCCAGATCACCAATCAGCTGCAGGCCGGCGTCGAGGTCATCGGCAACACCCTCTGTCTCGGCCCCGGCTGGCTGCTGCACGGCAGGCTCGCCTTCATCAACCTGGACGAAGCCACCCTGATGAGCGACTTCGTCTGCCTGCTCCCGCCCCGCCACGTGGTCTACGAAATCCTCGAGACCGTTCCGGTCACGCCGGTGCTGATCGCCCGCATCCAGGAACTCCGGCAACTCGGCTACCGCTTCGCCCTGGACGATTTCGTCTGCCTCGACGAGTACCGCCCGCTGCTGCCGATGGTCGACTTCGTGAAGCTCGACGTGCTCGAACAGCCTCCCGAAAAGACCGTGGAAATCATCGCCCACATCCGGCTCAACTTCACCGGCCAGTTCATCGCCGAAAAGGTCGAAACCCGCGAGATGTTCGACCTCTGCCGCAACAGCGGCATCCAGTATTTCCAGGGCTATTATTTCGCCCGTCCGGAGAACCTTGCCAACAAATCCATCCAGCCGGGCCAGCTGGCCGTTCTCGAACTGATGAACAAGGTTCGCGTCTGCGAAGACCTGGGCGAAATCGAAGAACCGCTGCGCCGCAACGCCGCCCTGACCCTGCGCCTGTTGCGCTACGCCAACTCCGCCGCCACCGGCCTCCAGCAGCAAGTCCACACGGTGCGCCAGGCGCTGACCCAGGTCGGTCTGCAGACGCTTTATCGCTGGCTGGCCCTGCTGCTGATCACCGCCAATCCGATGCCGACCAATGCCCTGACGGCGCGCACCGCGGTGACGCGCGGGCGCCTGTGCGAACTGCTCGGGCGATCCAGGCTCGACCGCGGGGCGCAGGACGAGCTGTTCATCACCGGGCTGTTTTCCCTGGCCGAACCGCTGCTGGAAATCCCGCTCGCCCATCTACTCGAACAGCTCTCCATGCCTGCCCCCATCGTCCAGGCCCTGCTTCACCAAACCGGCCCCTATGCGCCCTTCCTGAAACTCACCGAGGCTTCGGAACGCAGCGATTTCGGGCAGATCGCCCGCTACGCCGGCGATATCGGCTGCAGCCCGGAAGAGATCAATCTCGCCCAGCTGCAATCGCTTGCCTGGACCGAGGAAATGACCGGCGAGGCGAGTGCGGCAGCAGTCGAGCCCGCCACTCCCAAAGCCGGGCGGCGATAGCCCCGCCTGAAAATGGGGCGCGCGCTCCGCTCCAATGAAGCAAGGCGCAGTCTCCTGCGCCTTGCTTCATTCTGCCGCTCGTTTCCATCTCAAGCCCGGTTGTTTCCGGGCCGCCGGTAAATCGGCTTCAGCCCTTGCGCAGCTGCTGCCGGTACACCAGCGCCATGATGGCCAGGCTGGCCGATTTGCTCAGATCCTTGAACTGCACGCCCATCGTGTGCACGGTTCCCCCCTTCTCGGTGCGCGACTCGGCGCCGCGCATCACCACGTCCGCCCGGATCTCCTCCTCGAGGTCGTCGCCCATCCTTACCTTGAAACCGATCAGAAACCGGGCATTCTGGGGACATGCGACGGGTTCGGGCAGCACGAGCTTGGCGCCGCCTGCGCTCAGGTCTTGCAGAACGACATCCAGGCTGGTGCCGCTCACCGGGTCCTGCAGGCTTGCCGGCAGATCGACGAGCGCGCGCAGCGTCCTCCTGATCTTGGTCGCGTACACCAGCCCGGGATACTCCAGGTGCAGGTGCGGCAGCGGCTGCGTGTGCGAGATCAGCACCCGGGTCCGGAAGGTGAACAGGCTGGTGCCGGAAAACGTCTTGACGTTGAAGAGCGCACCGTCCTTGACCAGCAGCGGCTTGCCGGAAACCATCGGAGTGGCCACCACGATGGCGCGACGCTTCAGATAACCGATCAGCACCGCGAGCATGTCGGCTCCCACCACTTCAAGGGCGGAGTGCAGCTGCAGGACCTCGCCCGGCTGCAGCGCGAGATCGTCGAACTGGACGGGAACGCCCGCCGGCTTGGCCTTGTCGTCGTCGCGCGGCCCAAGGCCCATGGGCGGAATGTCCGGCCTGGAGCCTTTTTGCCTGGTATTGGGGTCGGCCTGCCGGAACAGCCCGCGCGCGACCATGGCGGCGATTTGCGCCTGGGTAGCGGGGGCCATGCCCTCCTTCAGCAGCAGCACGCCGTTGCCGTCGTACACGGCCCAGCGCAGGGGCTTGCCGGCCTCGATTTCGGAAGCGTGTACTGGGACGGTGTTTTTCCTCGGCTCGCTCATGGGCATGAAATTTGTTTTTATAAAATTCCGGCGTCTGTTCTTGTGGTTTTTCGCCTCCCGTTGAATTCTTAACGGCTAAGTCGATGAGACTTTTAGGTTTTTTTCCTCGCCGAACAGAATCCCTGGAAACAAGCGGGGTTGCAGCCCAATCGGGCCTGGCATCGCAAGGGGCGGCGCCGGGTTTGAGGATATTCGGCATAATGCGCAACCTGACCCCTTCCCCCGGCCTCGCGACGCGGCGGCCGATTCATTCAGCAGATCGAACCATGCTTCCTTCCATCGAACAACGACTCGCCGCCGAGATCGCGGCCAAACCCGCGCAAGTCGCCGCTGCCATCGCCTTGCTGGACGAGGGGGCGACGGTGCCTTTCATCTCGCGCTATCGCAAGGAGGCGACGGGGGGGCTGGACGACGCCCAGCTGCGCCTGCTGGAAGACCGGCTGCGCTACCTGCGCGAGCTGGAAGACCGCCGCGCGGCCATCATCCAGTCGGTCACCGAACAGAACAAGATGACGCCGGCGCTGCTGCAGGCCATTTCGCTGGCCCCCGACAAGACGCAGCTGGAAGACCTCTATCTGCCGTACAAGCCGAAGCGCCGCACTAAGGCGCAGATCGCGCTGGAAGCCGGGCTGGAGCCGCTGGCGGATGCCTTGCTGGCGAACCCGATGCTGAATCCGGACGAGGCAGCGGCCCGGTACCTGCGCGACCCGTTCGCCACCGAGCAGGGCGACAACCCCGGTGTTGCGGATGCCAAGGCCGCGCTCGACGGCGCGCGGCAGATCCTGATGGAGCGCTTCGCCGAGGATGCAGGCCTGCTGCAATCCCTGCGCGAATACGTGCAGGAACACGGCGTCGTCGAATCCAGGGTGCGCGAGGGCAAGGAAGCGGCAGCGGAAAAGTACGCCGATTACTTCGACTATTCGGAAACGCTCGGCACCGTCCCGTCGCACCGCGCGCTGGCGCTGTTCCGCGGGCGGCGCGAGGACATGCTCGACGTGCGGCTGCGCCTCGACAGCGAGGAAGAGCGGCCCGCCTGGAGCGCGCCGCACAATCCCTGCGAGACGCGCATCGCCAGCCGCTTCGGCGTCCAGGACCAGAAGCGCCCCGCCGACCGCTGGCTGATGGACACGGTGCGCTTCACCTGGCGCGCGAAGAGCTTCATGCATCTGGAGTTGGAGCTGATGGGTGCGCTGCGCGCCCGCGCCGAGACCGAGGCGATCAACGTCTTCGCGCGCAACCTCAAGGACCTGCTGCTGGCCGCCCCCGCTGGGCCGCGCGCCACCATGGGGCTGGACCCCGGCATCCGCACCGGCGTGAAGGTGGCGGTGGTGGACGAGACCGGCAAGGTGGTCGACACCGCCGTGATCTATCCGCACCCGCCGAAGAACGACTGGGACGCTTCGCTGCACGCGCTGGCGAAACTCGCCGAGAAGCACCGCGTGGCGGTGATCGCCATCGGCAACGGCACCGCGTCGCGCGAGACCGACAGGCTGGCGCGCGACCTGATCAGGCTGCGCCCCGAATTGAAGATGACCGGCGTGGTGGTGTCCGAGGCGGGCGCCTCGGTGTATTCCGCGTCCGAATTCGCCTCGCGCGAATTGCCCGAACTGGACGTCTCGCTGCGCGGCGCGGTGTCGATCGCGCGCCGCCTGCAGGACCCGCTGGCCGAACTGGTGAAGATCGACCCCAAATCCATCGGCGTCGGCCAGTACCAGCACGACGTCAGCCAGTTCCAGCTGGCGCGCTCGCTCGATGCGGTGGTGGAGGACTGCGTCAACGCCGTCGGCGTCGACGTCAACACGGCGTCGGTGCCACTGCTTGCGCGCGTCTCCGGCCTCTCCGCCAGCGTAGCGCAGGCCATCGTCGCCCACCGCGATTCCAAAGGCCGCTTCGCCAGCCGTGCCGAGCTGCGCGAGGTACCGCGCCTGGGCGAGAAGACCTTCGAGCAGGCGGCGGGCTTCCTGCGCATCATGGACGGCGCCGACCCGCTCGACGCCTCCGCCGTGCACCCCGAATCGTATCCGCTGGTGCAAGCGATCCTCGCCGACATCAAGCAGGACATCAAGGCCGTGATCGGCAACGGCAGCCTGCTGAAGTCGCTCGACCCGGCGAAATACACGGATGAGAAATTCGGCCTCCCCACCGTCGGCGACATCCTCAGGGAACTCGAAAAACCCGGCCGCGACCCGCGCCCCGAGTTCACCACCGCAAGCTTCAGGGACGGCGTGGAAAAGCTCGCCGACCTGAAGCCGGACATGATCCTGGAAGGCGTCGTCACCAACGTGGCGGCGTTCGGCGCCTTCGTCGACATCGGCGTGCACCAGGACGGCCTGGTCCACATCTCCGCTCTCGCCAACAGCTTCGTCAAGGATCCGCACAGCGTGGTCAAGGCCGGACAGATCGTGAAAGTGAAAGTGCTGGAAGTCGACGAGAAGCGCAAGCGCATCGCGCTGACGATGCGGCTGACGGATGCGGCAGGGCCGGCGGCCGAGAAGCCGCAGACGGCGCAGCGGCCGCCGCGCAACCCTCGCGGCCAGGGCAAGCAGGCGGGCGGAAAACCGAACCGGGCGCCCGCACCCGCGATGAGCGGCGCCATGGCGGCGGCGTTTTCGAAGTTGAAGGGCTGAGCGCGGTTTCCCGAACGGTAAGACCCGATCCCGTTGAAGCGCCCCCATCGAGGGTTTCAAGCGGGAGGGCATGGACCATGCCGGCCAAACCCGTCTTGCTGGATGGCGGACGCCTGGTCCCGCTGCATCGATCCGGCGTTCAGCGTTCCCCCAGCATCCCGGCTATCCGCTGCATGTCGGATTCGAGAATGGCCTCGACGTCCAGGGTGATCGCGACCTCGTCGCCGACGACCACGCCGCCGCGCTCCAGGGGCGCGTTCCAGCTCACGCCGAAGTCGTGACGGTTGATCGCCGCGGTGGCGACGAAGCCGATGCGCCGCGTCGGCCCCAGATCCCTGTCGCCCACCCAGTAGGGGCATTGCCAGCGGCCCAGAAAATGCGCGGCCAGCACGACCGGACGGCTCACCCCGCGGAGGGTGAGATCGCCCGCGACCCTGAAATCGGCCTCGCCCACGCAGCGCACCTCGCTGCTGCGGAAGACGATGTCCGGATACGCCGCCCCATCCAAAAAATCCGCGCCGCGCAGGTGCGCGTCGCGCTCATCGTCGCCCGTCCAGATGCCCGCCGCCTTGATCGTGGCCTCGACCGCAGCGGCGTCCGCCGGATTGTCCGGCTCGAAGTCGAGGCTGCCATGCACATTCTTGAACAGCCCGCGCATGTGCGACACCATCATGTGCCGCACCGCAAACTCCGCGGCAGAGTGCCCTGGTTCGAATATCCATTTGGCCATTTCCCGTCCCTCCATCCATCCCGCTGCTCCCTGGCCGATTCCCAGTATAGAAATCGCGATGGATAAACGAGGGTTGCCGAAACGGCGCGGCCCGCCTCCTTCCGTTCGGCTTATCCGCCCGCCTTCCCGGCCCGATAGACGGCCAGCAGGGCGGCCTTCAGCTCCGGCTCGGCGTCCAGGTCGCGCGCGCCCAGTGTCTGCTGCGCGACGGCCCTGACCCGTTGCCAGTCCTGCTCCTCGTGGCGGGCATGCTCGAAGCGGGTCCAGTCGAACCGGCCTTCGCGGCAGCTTTGCGCGGCCGCGCCCGTCGCATCCGAGAACGCGATCTCGTGCGATTCCAGCACTTCATACAGATACGAGTAGGGATCGATCCCGGCCGCCCTGGCCAGCAACTGATGGAAATTGGGCGCCCCACCCGGCTCGCCGAGACAGCCATCCAGGTCGATGATGGAATCGAGTTCGTGGGTCTCGCCTTTGAACGAGAAGGCCACCCGGGCGCGGATGGTGTTGGCGCTCATACTTGAACGACGCTGGGCGCCGCCCCGCCCAGCGCCCGCGCTCGCAACTGCCCGCAACCGCCCTCCACATCCTGCCCCGCGGAGTGGCGCAGCTTGGTCAGGACGCCTCGCACATGCAGGCGGCGCGCCATCTCGGCCGCGCGTTCCCAGCTCGGGCGGCGGTAATCGAAGCCGTCGACACCCTCGACGCTGTTGTAGGGAATCAGGTTCATCACCGCGTACTTGCCGGCCAGCAGTCGGGCGATGCCTTCCAACTCGGCCTCGCTGTCGTTGATGCCTTCGAGCAGCGTCCACTGGTACTGGATCGGGTAGCCGGTGCGGCGGGCATAGGCCTCGCCCAGCTCGACCAGTTCGGCCGGCGCGATATCGGGCGCCTTCGGCAGCAGGCGCCGGCGCAGTTCATGATCCGTGGTGTGCAGCGACAGCGCCAGCGCAGGCTTCACCGCGGACTGCGGCAGACGCTCGAACACGCGCCTGTCGCCGACGGTCGAGAAGACCAGGTTCTTGTGGCCGATGCCGCCTTCCACGCCGAGCAGATCGATGGCGTCCAGCACGTTGTCCAGATTGTGGGCCGGCTCGCCCATGCCCATGAACACCACCTTCTTCAGCGGGCGGCGGCTGCGCGCCAGCACCACCTGGGCGACGATCTCCGCGCTGGAGAGCTGGCGCAGCAGGCCGGCGCGGCCAGTCATGCAGAACACGCAGCCCACCGCGCAGCCGACCTGGGTGGACACGCACACGCCGTCGCGGGGCAGCAGCACGCTTTCCACCGTCTGCCCATCCGCCAGCTGCACCAGCAAGCGGGCCGAGCCATCCTCGCCGGGGTGCTCGGAATGCACCCGCGCCAGGCCGCGCAATTCGTCGAAGAGACTGGGGAGATCATTGCGCACCGCCAGCGGCAGGAAATCTTCGGCGCGCCGCCGCCTGGTGTCGAGCGAGCGCCCCTGAACCCACGCCCGCAGCACGCGCCCCTCGTGACAGGGCGCTGCGCCCAGATCGCGTAGACGTTGTCGGAGTTGAGGAAGTCGCATGGCGGGCGGGATGGTAGCACGGGGGCTACGGGCGGCAGCGGGGCGGTCTGTCCCTTATCGTTCCTTTGCGGGAATACTCCGCGTTCTACGCAACAGGCTCAGTCCCTGCCGGCAATCCGTGCGCGCAGGCGCTCCTCCTGCTCCCGCAGTTCAGGGGTGAACTCAGCCCCGAAGTCATCTGCTTCAAATACCTGCCGGATTTCAATCTCCGAATCCTCGGGCATGGGATTGGGGCAGCGCTTCACCCACTCGATGGACTCTTCACGAGAATTCACCTGCCAGAGCCAGAAGCCGGCAACCAGTTCATTGGGATTGGCAAACGGCCCTTCGACGACCGTGCGCTCCGCCCCCGAAAAGCGCACCCGCACGCCCTTCGAAGTGGGATGAAGTCCTTCCCCGGCCAGCATGATTCCCGCCTTCACCAGTTCCTCGTTGTATCGTCCCATTTCAGCAAAAAGCTCTTTGCTGGGCATGACGCCCGCCTCCGAGCCTTTGGTTGCCTTCACCAGAATCATGAATCTCATGACGATGTCTCCTGTGTGCGATTGGGTGGGTCCATGAAATGGAAACGTGTCAGCTCTTGCTGGCGCAGTTGAACATCCAACGTATGCCGAAGCGGTCAACCAGACTGCCGAAATAGCCGCCCCAGAACATCTCCTGTAGCGGCATCTCGATCGTGCCGCCGGCCGCAAGCGCGTTGAACAATCGCTCGGTTTCGGCGCGCGTGTCGGGCTCAAGGTTGATGTAAACGTTGTTGCCCGGCGTGACGGCAAAGCCCATGGATTCCGGCGCATCGGTTCCCATCAGCACGTGCCCGCCCAGAATCGGCAATGCGACGTGCATGACGAGGTTCCGGTCGGCTTCAGCCAGCGGCGGCTGGTCAGGCGCGGGAGGCATGTCCTTGAAGCGGGCGATGGGGGCGACGAACTCCGTGCCGAAGACGGACTTGTAGAACACGAAAGCCTCTTCGGTCGAGCGGGGAAAATTGAGGTAGGTGCTGACACGGGCCATTTCTGTGTCCTCCGAAGTGGATTTCCAACCTGAGGGATGGCGGGCACGATCCAGTCGGGGATCGAATCCTCCCCGGGGATCACGTATTTCCGTTCCGGGCGTCGAGCGTCACGCGGTGCGTCACCGGATAATGGGCATACGCGAAGTAGGCCCCGACGCTTTTCTTTTTTAGCACACGTCCGAGCGCGGGCACGCCCGGGAAGGCTGGAGGGCCGCTGCAACGCGCACCACCCGGCACCGAATCGGGGGACGATCGAGTCGCTAACGCGTGCCGACGACCACCGTGCCCGCTGCAGGCATCCGGACGGCCCCCTCACGCAGAAACCGGCCTGCCAGGCCGAGCACCTCGGCCCGGATCCGTTCGCGTGCAAGCGCGTCCGCCTTGGCGAGCCCGGCCACCACGGGCGCGGCGATGTCGGTCATGAACTCCCAGTAGCGTTCCGGTGTGTCGATGACCATGTCGCAACTCACCTCCTCCTCGGCGATGTCCCACAAGCCCGCCTCGGCGAACACCGCACGCATGTAGCCTGGCGGCGCGCAGCGGAACAGGCCCGGCGACCCCGGCGGCGGCGCGGGCATGTCCACGTGCCGGGCGATCGTTCCCATGATGCTGGTTGCCCAGGGATTCTTCTCCGGTTCGCCCCATACCGCGGCGCAGACGCGTGCGCCCGGCCTCGCCACCCGGGCGAACTCGCGCGCGGCGAGCGCGACGTCGGGAAAGAACATGAAGCCGAAGCGGCACAGCACGGCGTCGACGCTCGCGTCGGCGAAAGGCAGCGCACCGGCGTCGCAGACCCGCGTCTCGACATTGTGCAAGCCGCGCTGCGCGGCCTTCTCGGCCGCCACTTCCAGCATGTGCCCGGCGAGATCGGTCACCGTCACCCGGCCGCGCGGCACCCGTGCCGCCGCCGTGAGCCCCGGTTCGCCGGTGCCGGCGGCGATGTCGAGCACCTCGGAATCCTCGCGCAGCCCGGCATGCCGGATCATCGCCTCGCCGAACGGAGCAATCCAGCCGGTGACCGTTGCGTCCCACTTCTTCCAGCCCGCAGAGAACTTGTCCCAGGTTTCGCGCTGCTGGTCACGGATCTGGTCGAGGCTGGGTGTCGTGCGTGTTTCGGTGTTCATGGCCGCTCCCTCCATCTGAGTGCTGCTTCCATGTGCCCGGATTGACCACAGGGCATCTCCACATCATAGGACAGCGGATTTCATGGGTGCGGCGGGCTACAGTCGGCTGCGGGGCTGCCTACTGCCACCGACCATGTGTTAATGCAAGACCTGGCCCCATTTTTTTCTTGATAATTGTCGGTAGCTCGATTTTACCGGCGCAGCTTTGCGAATGCCGCTGCCCTTGCGGCTAGCGACACGGCAAAGTTACGTATACCGAGTTCGCCATTGGGCTCGGTGTACTTTCCTTTCAGTCCATCCTTGGCGCCGGAGGTAAAGAAGCAGGCGGCATCATAAAGACGTTCGCGCACCAGGCGCTGACACACTTCCTCGTAGCGGCGGGCGTAGGAGAGTCCCTGGAAGGCTTCGTCCACGGGGTAGGGCGAGAGTTTGACGCGCTTGGTAGGACGCGTCGACGCTTCCATTTCTTCGAGCATGAACAGATAGCCTAACCACGGCTGGGCGGATGGCTTGAATGCGCCTTTTGCATAAGCTGCCCAGAAATCGGTGGCATTGCCCAGTGCTTCCTCCACGCGGTTGTTGAAGTTGTTTCCGAAACTGCCAACCTGGGATTTCACTTCCACGGCGGCAACCAGATCGCTTCCTGAGAGCACCACCACATCCCATTCCTTGGTTGGGCGATAGTAGCCGGGCAGAGTACGCTGGGTTTTGCTGGTGGTGTGGATGGTGATATCGGACAAGCCAGCATCGCGCACGATGTTCGCAATCAAGTTGACGAACTCATCTGCATGCTTGCCGCCGGTGACCGCGCTGCGGTTGCCGGCGTCTTTCATGCCGGTCTTGCCACCCTGGCGCTGCTTCTGCCCAGCGCGGGTTTTCCAATAGTGCTTGACGGCCTTTGCAAGCTCCTTGTCGATGTCGATCATGGTGTTAATGGTGCAGCACGATGTCGCGGCGGGTGATCAGTTTCGGCGTGTCGCGTTCGATGCGGCGCGCAGCCAACTCGAAGTATTCCGGGTCGACCTCCACGCCGATGCTGTTGCGACCCCAGTTGGCGGCAGAGATATTGGTCGTGCCGGTGCCCATGAAAGGGTCGAGCACGGTATCGCCCACGAAGCTAAACATGCGGATTAGGCGCTCAGCCAGTTCCACAGGATAGGGGGCAGGATGCTGGCGCGTGGACGCGCCGGTCACGCCGGTCCAGATTTGCTGGAACCAGGTGCGATGGTTCTCCGTGGAGATAACGGAAAGTAGACGCGCCGCTAGAGCCGGGCTGCGATACCCGCCCGGTTTGCGCTCCATCAGGATGAACTCGATGTCGTTCTTGATCACACCGTTAGGCTCGTAAGGCTTGCCGAGAAACCCGCCACCGTTGCCATCGGCTTCATACACCGCGTTGGCGATCTTGTTCCAGATGATCGGCGACAGATTGGAAAAACCCAGCACACGGCAATGTTCCTGAATCGACGCATGCAGCGGCACCACCGTATGCTCGCCGGCATTCTTGCGGCGTGACAAACACACATCGCCTACCACGCACACCAGCCGCCCACCCGGCACCAGCGTTCGGTAGCAGTGTTGCCATACTCGGTCGAGTTCGGTCAGGAACGCCTCGTAATCCTCGATATCGCCCATCTGTGCAGGCGAGGTGTTGTAGGTTTTCAGCGTCCAGTAAGGCGGCGAGGTCAGCACCAGATGCACGCTATTGTCCGGAATGAAATCCAGCGCCCGCGCATCGCCCCGCCACAAGTCATGCGTGGTCGGAATCGCCGGCAACGCCGCCTCGATCTCGCGCATCAACGCGGCATCCTTGGCAATGCGCGGGATCGCCTTCTGGTCGTCGGCAAACTCGCGCAGGCTGGCGGGAAGCCAGTGCGTGAAGTCGGGATGCGGAAGGCGTTCGGGTTTGTTCATGTTAATTGCTGACGCCCATATGAATGACGAAAACTCTCCTGGCTTTAAAGGTGCGATATCTCATTGAGCCTGGAGTTTAGTACGGTTGTCATAGCCTGTCCGAGGCCGGCAAGGTTTTGCCCGTATTGAAGAAGATCCGAGGCCGTAGGTGGCGATGTGGTGTTCCCACTGTGTGCACATTCGTTACGCATCTCAATAAAAGTGGTCAAGAAAAGCTCAAGATCGCCTAACCCGGAAGGTGTTGAGGCCTTTAACTGTTTCCATGGATGGTTGACTCCCACAGCGCCTAATAATCCACCAATGACAATCGGGCCCGGATTGGCTTGGGTCTCAGCAAATGCTTCCCAAGCCAGCGTATAGCCTGTTGGGGTATTTACCGATGCGAGCCGTACAGCCAGATCTTCACAAAGTGCTGTGTTCCCAAGCTTCTTGTCCTTCTTTATCTGCTTGCCCAGTGCGCGAGCCCCATACTCAAAGTGCGTATGTTTCATACCAACAGGCAATTTAGATAATGGCTTACTCAGAGCGTTTACCTGTGTAATGAAGGCGGCCATGCAATCTTTAAGAAAGTTTTCAAGATAACCACTAAGCAATACGACCGAGCCGCAACGTATAGCCCAAGTTGCCGGAGCCATTTGGGACGTCAAAGCATGTGTACTTGCCAACCAGTTTGCCACTTCATCGATGCGTGCTATCTCTTGTTGGAAGCTCTTTAGGGCAGCCAGCATTGCCATCTCCAACTATGACAGTGCGTCGTGGACAGCCTGCTTTGCTAGTTTTATACGTGTCGCGATTGCACCTTTTCCATTCGTACCCGTACCGATCGACTTAACGAAATCGGCATTTTCAAAAAGTGCATTTATTGCTTCACGTACTTTTTCTGCTTTAGGCTCTGTAAAGGTCTCCACGGGATAATCCGCGAAGGCAACCATCAGAGCATCAGCCAATGGAAATGAACGCTGTCTTCTTCCATTTTTTCCCGGTGGTTTATAGAAGGTGTCGCCACCAAACACGCACCAGCAATTTCTGGATGCCCTTATGAATCGTTCAGCAACAGAAATCAGGGGACAGACCACGGTTTTGCCAGGCACCGAAATATCCCGTCACCCAAACCGCGGTCTTATTTGATTCGGATCGGCAGACAGGCAAGAATCATTCGCCGTCGACGGCCCCGGTGGCGTTTCGGCGGAAGACCACGGGCACGCCACCGGCTGCCCGCTTTACCATCCATTGCGCCAGTGCGCTGTCCAGATAATCGGCGTGTCCGGGAAACCAGCGCTGCAACTCAGCCGCCAGACGGCGACCGATCTCGACGTTGCCTTGTGCAACCGCAGCCTGAACTTCTTCGACCGAGTGCAGCACCGCATTGTGTTCGTCGATATGACATCCTGCCGCCGGAAAATCAGTGCTGTTCATCCACAGCGCCTCTTCGTCGAAATGACGCTTTGCATGATCGGCAAACGCGTCGAGGGCACTCGCGAAGTCAGCATCCGAAGCGTTCAGCATGGCGTTGACCGTCTCGACGAACTCGCGGTGCGTTTCGTCCATCTTGCGATAACCAAGCGCGAAAGCGTCGCTCCATACGAACGGGACGTGAGATGACATTGCGGCTACCCTTGGGATCAACGTGTGGAAATCATAATATATACCCGAACGAGGCGACGCGCGCCCACATTGTGCGCCGTCCATATTGCGTTCGCTATCGGAGCGTTAACAGAGCATTAACGGTGAAGCATTTGCACCGCACACGCTGGAGGATAAAACGGGGGCAGTTCACCCTGGCCCCTTTGATTCTCGCTCCGTTGCGGCGCTGCGCGCCTCCATAAATCTGGTCAGAATCGGACCACAAATCATGCCGAGGGCCAGGCGCAGGTCATTGTTGGGAATCACCATCGTGGTCGGGCGCGACATGTAAGCGTCGGGAATGCGCCTGAGCAAATCGGGAAAATCATGGCGCTCGCGGTCGCGAAAGTGGATGACGCACAGCGATTCGTCGGCCAGCGGCACGTCGCGC
>NCIH01000111.1:0-8347 GCA_002281975.1 Hydrogenophilales bacterium 17-64-11
CTGGCTTACTACAACGCCAGAAGGCCTCACTCGGCTCTCGGCTACAAGCCTCCAGCTTCACGCCTCGCCGGAAACAACCTATTGCAACTCAACATCTAGAGGGCTTTGTGCTGGACCATGAAGGACGTTCTTCCGCGGATCTCCTGCACCATCTTGAAGAATGGGCCAGCCAGCGCGCTGCCCGTCTCATGCAACGCCCTAAATGAGCTTGTTGAATCGCCCCGGCAAGGCCTTTCGACTGCACCGACATGCTGCCGAGGTCGACCTTGAACACCCCGTTTCCTGTGGAGCCGAAGAAGCCTTTCTGCGCCTGTGCGATGCCGCCACCGGAGTACATGGCGGTGGAGGCGACGCCATAGGCGACGCCGGCGACGGCGCCGAGGGCATCCCCAAAACACCCCCCGGCAAGGGCCGGTAGTCCTTGCACCAAGACCGCTGCAATTCCCCACGTCACCACCGCCAGCACCACCGCAAAAAACGCGATCGACCACGACGACTGCTTGTGGACCCACTTGTAGACCATTTCCTCGTCCATGGGCATGTTGCCGCCTTTCCACGGCGAGACGGATACCCCGGAAATGGCGATGTGTGCAGGGTCGTCGCAGCTGGTGGTTTCGCTGGCGGTTTGCGTGGCTGAGACGCAGATCGCAGCGGTCTGGGCGTTTTCCTGCTGGAGTTCGACCGGGGTGGCGACGTACCACTCGGGCTTGCCCCATCCCTTGACCGTGGTGGTGATGGTTTTCTTGAAGAAGCCGCCGCTGGAGGATTGGGTCTGGGTGGTGCGGGATTGCGAGACGGCGATGAAGCCGAACATGGCGCCGTAGTGGCGCATGGCGTGGCCGACGGTCGGAGAGCGCCCTGCAAAAAAATGCGGGCCCGGAATGGGCCCGCCAAAATTTAACGGGCCGGGAGGAGATATGCGAAGAGACGTGGCCCGTCAAAGCTAAACAGACAATCGCTTCATCCGCCGAAACCGGCACGGAAAGAAGCGCTGGAAGAGGGCTTCATTGTGGACGCCGGCGGAAAAATTGCCATTCGGGAAACTACCTGTTTCGGGTAGGGAATCGCGCGCGCTCGGCCGCCTGTCCGGACGCGCATGGCGTTCAGGCCCGGCCGCCAGGCATATGGGAGGCGTCCAGGAATTTGTCGTAATAGATGTGTTCGCTGCGCACGCCGGCCTCGGTAAGGCGGGCTATGGCGCTGTCGATCATGCCGGGCGGACCGCACAGGTAGGCGTGGCTGCTGGCCAGATCGGGGACCGCGGGCAGGAGGATGTCGGTGCAGCGTCCGCGCAGGCCTTGCCAGTCGCTGTCCTCCGGCTCCTGCGACAGCACCGGGATGAAATTGAAATGGCCGTTGCCCCTGGCCTTGATGTGTTGAATATCGTCCAGGCAATACAGGTCGTTCTGGGTGCGGGCACCGAACACGAACGTTACCCGGCGCTCGAATCCTTGCATGGCAACCTGCTCCAGCAGGGCTTTGACGGGCGCCAGGCCGCTGCCGCCGGCGATGCACAGCATGGGCGCTTCCGATTCGCGCAGCCAGAAGCTGCCGAATGGGCCGTTGACGGCGACTCGGGCGCCTTCGCGGTTCGCCTCGTGCAGCCAGGAGGACATCTGTCCGCCGGGGACATGGCGAATGAAAAAACTGACCTGATCCACCGGGGCATCCCCGGGCGCGCTTGCGAAGGAATAGGAACGCGCCTTCTCGATCACGCCGGGAATGGAAAGCTCGGCGTACTGGCCCGGCAAATAGGCAGGCAGCGGTTCATCCAGGCGCACCCGGATTTCGAGGATGTCGTGGGTCAGGGGGCGCGACAGGGCGATGTCGCCGGCCACGCTCCTGGCGGGCGACAGGGCCCGATTCTCCTCCAGGCATACCTCGATCTCGACGTCGCTGCGCAGGCAGGCCTGGCAGGCCAGGATCATGCCCGCATCCAGTTCCTTCCCGTCCAGCACGTAGCTGAAGTCGTTGAGGGCTTTGATCTTGCCGCTGACCAGGCGGGCGCGGCACTGGCCGCAGGAACCCACGCGGCAGTTGTGGGGCCAGGGCAGGCCGGCGTCCAGCGCGGCCTTGAGGAGGTTGTCGCCGGCCTTGACCTCGACACTCTTGCCACTGGGCGACAGCTTGGCGGTAAAGGGCCCTTTGCGGGCGAACAGTCCGAACACGTCACGACTCCTTCTGCATAAGTGGGCATCGCCTGGCGTGCCGCCGTGCGATGCCGGGTTGCCTCACTGATAAACTATGTCGCCCTTGAGGGAGTACAGGATGCACAGGATTTCGTCGCGTTCCCGCTTGCCCACGTTGTGCTTGTCGAGGGCCTTGAGCACGTCGTCGCAAACGGCCACGAACTCGGTGTCGTTGATGTTCATGCCCTTGTGGGTGGCGAGCATGTCCCTGCCGGTGTAGGTCTCGGGACCGCCGAATCCGGCGCAGCACATTTCGGTGACCAGGCGCTTGACCGTGGCCGGGTCGCTGTTGGCGTAGCGCTTGTTGACCAGCGGATTGCTCACGTGGTTGTTCCAGATGTCCTCGACGATGGCCTCGATTCCGGGGCGGCTGCCCAGGCGCTCGTAGAGGGTGGCGGTGTCCTGTTGCAGGGTGGCTTCGGTGGGTGCGTTCATCTCGATCTCCTTGGGTGGCTGGGCGGCTGGACCATTCCGGCCGCCCGAGGTCGCGCCTGGCGGCGCGGGGGATTACATGGCGTAGCTGACTTCCAGCTTCTGGCCGCTGATCGTTTCGGGGAGCACTTCGTAGCCCACCTTGCGGTTGATCGCGGCGGCGATCTTGCGCTCCTCGGGGCTGGCGAAGTCGCGGTCCCAGATGGCCAGCTTCTTCTTGTAGACCGCATGCCACAGGGGCGGGATCAGGGCCAGGACGAACTCGGTGTAGTAGCCGATGCGGGCATTGGGGGCGCCGCTCGGGGTGGACGGATTGCCCACGCTGGTCAGTTCCCAGAAATGGGTTTCGCCGCGGTCATGGTGATCCGCCTGGCGGCCGATTTCAATGAAGGCCCAGCTGGTGAAGGCGTTGTCGTTGTCCCAGGAATGGCGGTATTCGATGGGCTCGCCCTTGACCCGGATCAGGCCGTAGTGCTCCATGTAGTTGAGGGCCTCCAGCTCGAAGTTGGAGATCACCCACACCACCAGCATGACGGCCAGACCGATCAGCAGGCCGTTCTGGCCTCCCGCCAGATAGCCGGCGCCGAGGAACAGGGCCACGGTGGGCAGGCTCAGGAGATAGCCGCGGATCCAGCGATTGGAAAGCGAGAAGAAGGATTTGCCCATCCGCTTGAGACGCTTCTTCTCGGTCATGATGCCGAAGTAGGACTGGCCGATATGGGAAATCACGAAGTGCTTGTACAGGCTGCGGCCGCGGGGCGCGGTGGCGGGGTCGGTGTCGTCTCCCATCTTGTTGTCCTCGGGCCCCATCCAGGCGCGCCCCAGTTCCAGGTGATGGTTGTAGACGTGGGCGAAGCAGAAGTGGGCGGCGCCCGACAGCGCCATCATCGCGCGCGAGATGAGGAAGCTGAAGCCCTTGGTGTGGGATAGCTCGTGCCCGAACATGATGCCCAAGCCCTGGTGCATGCCCACGGAGAGGGTGGCGCCGATCAGCTGCAGGCCGGTGAGGCCGCTCTGGTATTCGTATCCGTTCCACGTCATGGTCTCAACGGGGGCGCCGGACGCGTACTGGAACACGCGCCAGGCGAGCGCGATCTGCAAGGCGATGAAGCTGAACAGCTGGGCGTACATCATCAGGTTGAGGAAGGCGGGCGAGCCCACGGGCTGGCCTTTTGCGTTGGTGGCCGCGCCCTTGGTGTGGAAGGCGGAACTCAGGGTGTCCAGCATGATGTTCAGGCCGAAAATGCCCACGCCCAGCCAAACCCAGTCCCCCCCCATGAGTACGCCCAGGAGGCAGGCAAGGATGCCCAATGGGGTGTAGAGATAGACAAGATGTCCAAAAATCAAATTGCGCATGGTCTTGCTCCTTTCGTTTTCGATAGTGTTCGGGATCGAGACGGCCCGCGCTATCCCGATGGCATGGCGCAGTCCGTCTGTGGCGTATTTATATGGTGAAACGGCAGGCGGGAAAATCCGCAGTACTACGCGCGGATACGTGGTTTTACGGGGGCTTGGGAAAGCCGCCCGGCTGCGGGGCGGCGGGGTTCGCGGCGCTGGACGCGGCCGTCGGAGACGTCGATGCCTGTCAGCCTTTCGGTACGGCCTGCACGACCATCTCGATGAGCTGTCCCAGGGAGTGCGCGCCCATTTTTTCCATGATGCGGGCGCGATAGCCCTCCACGGTACGTACCGACAGCCCCAGTTCGTAGGCGATGACCTTGTTGGGCTTGCCGTGGCGCAGCAGATCCAGCACTTCCTGTTCGCGCGGGGTGAGCGCGGACAGGTTGCGGGTGGTGTGGTCGCACTGGTCCTGCTGCTCCCAGATCGTATGGTATTTTTCCAGCGCGGCATGGATGGCGTCCAGCAGGGTCTGGTCGTTGAAAGGCTTCTGCAGGAACTCCAGTGCGCCGGCCTTCATGGCCCGCACGGCGACGGGCACGTCGCCATGCCCGGTGATGATGATCACCGGCAGGTGGATGCCTTGCTCCTGCAGCCGGTCCTGCAGGTCCAGGCCGCTGATGCCGGGCATGCGGATATCCAGCACCAGACAGCCGCGCATGGCGGGATCGCAGGCCGACAGGAACTCCTGGGCCGTGGCGTAGGTGCGGGCGCTCAGGCCGACCTGCTCCACCAGCCAGCGGATGGCGTCGCGTACCGCGGGGTTGTCGTCCACCACGTGGACCACGGGCTTAATCGCAGGAATGGATCGCATGCGCTTCATCCTCATCGCCGGGCAGCGTGAAACAGAAGGTGGCGCCCTGGTCGGAATTGCCTTCGAGCCAGAGCCGGCCGTTGTGGGCTTCGATGATGCTCTGGCTGATGCCGAGGCCGATGCCCAGGCCGTCGGGTTTGGTGGTGAAGAAAGGCTCGAACAAACGGTCCGCCACCTCCTGCGGGCAGCCCCGTCCGCGGTCGTGAATCTCCATCCGCACCCCCCGCCTGCCTTGGCGGCGGGCCTTGATCAGGAGTTGCCGGCGCGGCTCCTCGACGCCGGCCATGGCGTCCATGGCGTTGCGCGCCAGGTTGAGCAGCACCTGTTCGATCTGGATCGGATCGGCCAGCACCCTGGGCAGATTGCGGGCCACCGCCAGTTCGACCCGCACGCCGCTTTGCTGGGCATCGGCATGGATGAATCCGGCCACTTCCTGTATCACCTCCTTGAGGCAGACACGGCGGCGGTTCATGTCGCCCTTGCGGGCAAAATGGCGCAGGCGCCGGAAAATCTCGCCGGCCAGTTCGGCCTGGCGCACTACCTGCTCCAGGCCGTAGCGCGCCCGCTCCGCGCTGCCGTCCGGACCGGTGAGGACACGCAGGGCGGTCTGGGCGTAGGTGGTGATGGCGCACAGGGGCTGATTCAATTCGTGGGCCAGGCCCGAGGTCATCTCGCCCAGGGTGCTCAGGCGCGCCACGTGCGCCAGTTCGGCACGGTGCAGGCGGTCTTGCTCCTCGGCGCGTACCAGCTCGGTGATGTCGTGCCCGGTGGAAATGAAATGGGTGACGCGTCCCTGGTCGTCCTTGAGCGGGCTGATGGTCTTCATTTCGTGGTACAGGCTCCCGTCCTTTTTGCGGTTGATGAGGACGCCCCGGTATACGCCGCCCGTGCCGATGACCTGCCACAACTCGTCGTAGAACTTGTCGTCGTGCAGGCCCGAACGCAGGAAATAGGTTTTCTGCCCGATCACCTCTTCCTTCCGGTAGCCGGTGAGGGTTTCGAAAGCGGGGTTCACATACTCGATGAAGCGCCCGCGGTCGGTGATGATGACCGCGTCGACGGCCTGCTCCAGGGCCCCCGACAGCTTGCGCATATGGGCATCGGCCCGTTCCCGGCGCAACTCGCTGCCTACCCATTGGGACATGAGCTTGAGGATCTCGCGGTCGGCCGAGCTGAAGGGCTTGGGGCGCGGGCTGGGACTGGCGAAACAGAGGGTGCCGTAGAGCTCGTTCTCGACCTGGACGCGCACCCCGATGTAGGCCTCCAGCCCGCCCCGGGCATAGCTGGGGTGATCGCGCCATTCGCTGGCCCCGGCATGTTCCAGGGCCACCGGCTCGCTGGAGAGCACGGTGCCGCCGCAATAGGTCTGCCTCAGTTCGCGGGTGCCGCCCACGGGAAACAGGCCCTCTCCGCCCACCGAGTCCAGCACTCTGAATATGTCGCCGTTGACCTGGGAGAGGATGCCGATGGGCAGGCCGAACTGCTCGCATCCCAGCTTGAGCAGGCGATTGAGCTTTTCTTCCAGGGTCAGGGAACGGTCCGAGCTGATCTCGTGAAAACCGCGCAGCACGGTGGCGTGCAGGCGTAGCTCCTTCTCGGCCCGGCAGCGCTCCCGCTCCGCCCGTATGCGGTCGGTGACGTCCTGCATGATGAGCATGATGCCGCGCTGGCCGGTGCGGTAGGTCAGGGGGGTGCAGCCTATTTCCACGAAACGGGGCGTGCCGTTGGCGGCGTGGAACTCGAATACCTCGGCTCCGGGGCGCAGGCCATGCGACGCGCAGCGGGTCAGCAGGGCGCACAGCCGTTGCCGTTCGGCGATCGGGAATAGATCGCCCAGCAGCCGCCCCAGCGCGCCGCGTTCCACAACGTGCAGCGTATCCTGGGCCTGCCGGTTGAGCGTGAGGATTGCGCCGGCCGGGTCCACGGTAACCACGCCGATGGGGGCATGGTCGAGCAGCTGATCCAGGTAGTGGGATGCCTCGGGCTGCAGCAGGGGCAGCTTTTCCAGACGGATCTGGGCGGAAGACAGGGCGTTCTGATAGCGGATGCGCAGGCGCCGCCGCTCGGCCGCCTGGCGCAGGATCGCCGGCAGGCCGTCCGGTTCGTCGGTGGGCCAGGGCGTCACCTCGTTGCCCAGGAACGGGCTGAACATGAGGGTGCGTTTGAGCTGATCGCAGTCGGCGGGGCGGCTGAGGATGAGGATGGGGATGTGCTTGTCGTGCACGTGGATACGCTGGGCCACCCGCACCGGTTCTTCCAGGGCCATTCCCAGCACCACTGCGTCCACCGGCAGGCCGCCGCCTTCCATGTGGAGGAACAGGTCGTTCTGGTCGTCCAAGGCCTCCACCGCTAGCGCCGGGCGCAGCTGGCTTTTCAGCAGCCGCGCCAGCGCCCGATCCACCCCTACCAGGCTGACCAGTCCGGGAATCTCAGGGGGCGGTGCAGTCATGATTCGTCGGACTCAGTCCGTGAGCAGGGGCTGGCCCATCAGAGCACGGCCGATCCACACGCGCAGGATATCGGTGGTGGGGGACATGAGATGGGCGGCGCGGGCATCCCGCAGCAGCCGGTGCAGGCGCGAGCCGCTGCGGTATCCGATGCCGCCGCACAGGGTCATGGCCTCATTGACCATCGCCACGGCGCAGTCGGCCACCTCCACCTTGGCCGCCATCACCGCCATCAGGGCGTCGGGCTCGCCGGCGTCGAAGCTGGCGGCGGCATGGTAGGTGAGCCTGCGGGTGCGTTCGAGCATGCCCCACAGGGTGCCGAGGCGATGCTGCAGCACCGAGGTCTGGGCCAGGCTGGAACCGGTATGGGCGTGATAGCGGCGCATCAGGTGCTTGCGCGCCTCCTCCAGGGCGGTGGTGGCCACGCCCAGGAAGGTGCCTGCCATGGCCATCAGGAAGTAGGGCGTCACCACGTTGAAGATGTACCAGATCTGGTCGCCTTCCTTGCCCAGCAGGTTGCTGTGCGGCACCTCCACCCCGTGCAGTTCCATGGAGCGCGAGGAATTGCCGCGCATCCCGAGGCCATCCCAGGGCTGTCCCCATTTCAGGCCGGATGCGTCGGCGGGCACCACGATGCAGGAGAACTGCCCCACCGGCGCGTCCGGGTCTGCCGCGACCGCCGACACCACATAGGAGTCCGCGTGGCCGCCGTTGGTGACGAAGGTCTTGGTCCCGGTCAGGCTGTAGCGCTCGGCACTCAGGGATTCCAGGCTGGTCTGGGGCAGGTAGAAATGGGCGCCGGTGCCCGCCTCGCAGGCACCCGTGTGGATGCGGATCAGCACCGGCTCGAACTCGATCTCCTGCCAGCGGTCGATCGGCCCCGTGAAGCCGGCGGCGTCCACATAGGTCGGCGGGGCGATGGAGCTCGGCATGTGGCGCTGGACATAGACCTTGTCGCCCTCGCGGCGGGCGATTGTCGGCGTCTTGAAATGCATGTTGGCGTTGCCGCCGATGGTGCGGGCATGGACATAGCCGAGGTGCGACAGGTCCATCAGGTTCTCGACCAG
>NCIH01000112.1:0-8987 GCA_002281975.1 Hydrogenophilales bacterium 17-64-11
GGGCCGGGCGTCACGCGCCCAGCGGCGCGGCATCGATCATGCACCGTAGCATTGTCCCGGGCAATGCGCGCCAGCTCCTCCTCCAGCCACGCCACCAAGCTCAGATAGAGCGCACGGGCCACATCTTCCTTGTCCTTGAAGTGGTGATAGATCGAGCCTACGCTGACCTGCGCAGTACGCGCCATATCGGGCACGGATGTGCTGAAGTAACCACGCTGCGTGAAAAGCTGCAGCGCAGCAGCAATGATCCGCTCATTAATTTGACCAGGCTGAACGTTGGCAGGGGTGCGAGCCATTACACGATCCAATATCGAATGAATGTTCATTCAATATAGCAGCAGACTTATTCATCCGCAACCCCCCTAAGAAAACAAGTGGATTGTCTTCACCAATGTAGTTGTCCAGGCCACTCAGGCAGTAACGTCACCTGGTCTTGAATCGCCCCGGGTTTTGAGGAGGCTCCTTTCCTTGAGAAGATGGAGCCATGAAGAGCAAGAAGACCACCACCAAGTATTCCCCCGAAGTGCGCGAACGCGCTGTCCGCATGGTGCAGGAGCACCGTGGCGAGTATCCGTCTCTGTGGGCGGCCATTGAATCGATTGCCCCGAAGATCGGCTGTGTTCCGCAGACGCTGCACGACTGGGTGCGCAAACATGAGATCGACACCGGCATGCGCGATGGCGTCACCAACAACGAACGCGAGCGCCTCAAGGCCCAGGAGCGCGAGAACAAGGAACTGCGCCGCGCCAACGAGATCCTGAAGCTGGCGAGCGCGTTTTTCGCCCAGGCGGAGCTCGACCGCCGACTCAAGTCCTGAACGATTTCATTGACCGACATCGGGATACCTACGGGGTCGCATCTAGGCGTAGCGCGCGTGCGCAACGCGACGATGTGTTGATGCCCGAGATTGAACGCGTCTGGCAGGCCAATCTTCAGGTCTACGGCGCGGACAAGGTCTGGCGGCAGATGAAGCGCGAAGGCACCGAGGTCGCGCGCTGCACGGTCGAGCGCCTGATGAGCCGCCTCGGATTGAGCGGCGCGGTACGCGGCAAGGTCGTGCGCACGACGGTTCCTGATCGCAAACAGCCGTGTCCGCTGGACCGGGTGAATCGCCAGTTCAAGGCGGATCGCCCGAATCAGTTATGGGTCTCGGACTTCACCTACGTCTCGACCTGGCAGGGCTGGTTGTACGTGGCCTTCGTGATCGACGTGTTCGCCCGGCGCATCGTCGGCTGGCGTGTGAGCCGGACGATGCACACCGACTTCGTGCTCGACGCGCTGGAACAGGCGTTGTACGCCCGTCAGCCGGAGCGCGACGGTAGCCTCGTCCATCACTCCGACCGCGGCTCGCAGTACGTCAGCATCCGCTACAGCGAGCGTCTGGCCGAAGCGGGCGTCGAGCCATCGGTCGGGAGCCGCGGCGACAGCTACGACAACGCCTTGGCCGAAACGATCAACGGGCTGTACAAGGCGGAGGTGATCCATCGACGCGGCCCGTGGAAGACGCGGGAAGCGGTCGAACTGGCAACGTTGGAGTGGGTAGCGTGGTTCAACCACGTCCGGTTGCTGGAACCCATCGGCTATATCCCGCCAGCCGAAGCTGAGGCAAACTACTATCGGCAACTCGCCGAAAAGGCCGAGTCAACGGCCTGCACTTAAACCAAATGGCCTCCACGGAACCCGGGGCGATTCACGGTCGCCGTCACTTACCGGTCAAAGCACCATTCAACCGTGGAGCTAACCGGGGCCCGGAAAGCAAGCGGAGCTTGCTGGAGGACGTCCGTGTTGAGCGCAGGGTTGTGCGTGCCATATTTGAATTACGAGGCTTCACCTGATAGCTGAACATCGAAGCCTTGTTTTTTTGCCCGCTGCAACGCAGCGTTGACGTAACTGCTGTCCACTGACACGGCCACAAAGGGGTTTTGAACAAATTGCCATCTTGATGAAATGCAAACTGATTTAATACCAAGCTCGGCCATTGAAAGGGCATACCATCCAAAGCGAACAGCATCGTCTCTGAATGATGGCTCACCCTGACCCTGCCAGCCTGAACGCCTAATTATCTCTACTGTGTGCTCATGGACACGTTGTTGGTCAGAATGGTTAAGCATTTTAAAAGTTGCGGCTGCCGCAACAACATTATTTGCTGCCGCTGCTGCTCGAATGCCACTCCGAACAGCAAAAGCAACCACAACGGTTGCTAGTACCAAGCCGACAAGAACTAAAGTGTTTTGTGAGTCTGATGTTGAATACAGGTACCAACCAACTGGCACCAACACAATCCATAAATAAAGTCTCATTTTGCAGTTCCTTGTCGATTGCGAAACTTGTTTTTCCAATAGTCAATTGTGTAAGCGAACGTAGTAAATGCTATCGACAAAAGCATAATTCCTGAGACAGCACATGATAAGTAGTAGAGCGTTTCCAGTTTGAAATATTCAGATGCGCCAAGAGCCGCGAAGCCAACCACAAGCCCCCACAAATTCTGGTTGAGATTGATTTTGACATGATCTTGAACCCCATTCATTGGCATCCCCTGATGAACGCATAACACTTATTCACAAGCCCCCTGTGATTCATTTGTGACTATTACAAAGCAACCGGACCAAAACTTCTAATAGTGAACGATACACTTGGGATGATGATTGATCCCCATGCAACCCTTCTTACGGACCTAAACATTGTCCCTGTACATAACCTTGCGCTGTTCTGAATTCATCATTCCTCCCTATGCTGTCCAAATTTGCGTAACAGTTTCTTTTCATCGAACTGCGCCATCACTTGCATAGACCTTGCATGGGGATACACGCTTCCGCCGCCCCTCCATCTAATCTTTGCGCGAAGCTTCCCACGCAGCTTCCCATTCCCGATATTCCGCAGTGTCTTCGTGTTTGACACCCGTAAGCAGGCCTAATTTGTTATGCCCTGTAAGGTGATGACCTGTTGCGTGAAAATCAGGCAACCTAGACGAGAGGAAATCGATACCACCTAATCTCATTGCCTCGATGAACTGAGGATTATTTTGCAACCCGCCAATTGTGGTCCCCCCGAATTCAATACCTATGCGATTAAGCTCTATGAATGCTTCGCTGCCGGGTATCCAATCTAGTTGAGCCACAATGGTTTTATGAAATGCAATTTCTGTAGCTGTCCAGTTGTCAGTGCTTCTATTTCCCAATAGGTTATCTGCAGCATCGATCACGCCTGCTATATATCCTAAATAATCCAGAAGGAACTGATTGGATAGACTCCACGATGATATTCTCTGTTGGAGTATAAATTTCTGAAGTCCTCCCGCATTTAAATAATTCAGGTATGGATTGATTAAAGATAAGATTCTCTCTGCATCAGCTTGATGCTTCACAAGCTCACGTTTCTTTAAGAATCGCTTGATGATATTCATTTGGTCTTCCGTCGGCCGATTCGCAAACTGAACGAAAAGCCGCCTCCAGTACTTAGATTGCGAACTACCGCAGCCTGCCCGCCTAATCAGTCTGCGTATTTTCCCAATCTGGGTAATCTATTCTGTGGGTTTGGCACCTGTAACAAGACCTATTTCGAAAAGCCCCTTTGGGTAAAATCCTGGCGATCCAACTGACAGAAAGTCGTTTCCACCAAGTTTCATTGCTTCGAGGAACTGCGGATTATTTTGCAACCCAGCAATAGAGCTTCCCCCGCATTCAACACCCATGCGATTAAGTTTGATGAAGTCTTCACTACCAGGTATCCAGTCCAGTTGTCCAACAATTATTTGATGGAATACGATTTCTGACACTGTCCAATCGTCAGCACGTGACTTGCCCAATGAGTATCGGCGCGCGTCAAGGTAGTTGTCGCCTCGGTCATGCAGCCAACGGCCGAATATCGTTACCCGCCAAATACGTCTTGATGATGGAGTCACGTTCGGGGTTCAGCGTAACGGCGCCGATCGGCGACCAGTTACGGGTGTTGCCCGACCAGCGCGCCGGCTTGAGTTCGCGAGCCCTGCTGTACAGCGCGTGTCGGGCGGCCAGAATCGCGTGATCGTCGCCTGCATGGCGCTGCGCCGGGCTGACGTAGCGAATGCCGCTGTGGCGATGATCGACGTTGTACCAATGGACGAAGCCAGCGGCCCAGGCCCGCGCCTGGTCGAGGTCGGCAAAGCCCTTGGCGGGAAACTCGGGCCGGTACTTGGCGGTGCGGAACAGCGACTCGGCATAGGCGTTGTCGTCGCTCACGCGTGGCCGGGAGTACGAAGGCTTGACGCCCAGCCAGTTGAGCATCGCCAGTACCGTGGTGGCCTTCAGGGTGGAGCCGTTGTCGCCATGCAGCACCGGCTTGGCGGCAAGCGCGGCAATGCCCTCGGCCAGCGCGGTACGGCGCACCAGGTGCGCAGCATGGTCGGCGTGGTCGCTGTCGTGCACCTCCCAGCCGACGATCTTGCGGCTGTACAGATCCAGGATCAGGTACAAGTGGAACCATCGTCCCAGCACCTGCGCGGGCAGATAGGTCATGTCCCAGCACCACACCTGACGCGGTTCGGTGGCGATGTGCGTGGTGGGCGGCCTGATCGCTTTGGGCGCCTTGGCGCGCCCGCGATGGGCGGTTTGCCCGTGGGCCTTCAGCACGCGACTGAAGGTGGATTCGCTGGCGAGGTAGACGCCCTCGTCGGCCAGCATGGGCACGATGCGCGCAGGTGGCACGGCGGCAAAGCGCGATTCATTGGCCACGGCAAGCAGGTGCGCACGCTCGGCCTCGGAGAGGGCATGGCCGGGCAGCGGGCGCACGGCCTGCGGCCGACCATCGCCGCTGACGAGACCGTCAAAGGCTTTCCAGCGCTGCAGGGTGCGCACGTCGATGCCGGCAATCTCGCAGGCCGGCTTCAGCCGTGCGCCGGCGGTATGGGCGGTGTGGATGTCTCGGGCCAACGCCTGGCGATCTTCGAGGCCGATCATTCGCCCTCTCCCTTGTTGAAGATCGCCGCGACTTTTTTTGACAGCACGAGCAGCGCGGCGGTCTCGGCCAGGGCACGGTCTTTGCGCAGCAGCTCGCGTTCGAGCTCCTTGATGCGCTTCTTGTCCTGCCGCGTGGCCTGCGGGCTGGCGCGCGCCTCCTCGGGCTCGGCCAGCGCCGTGGTGGCGCTCAGCCGCCACTTGTCCAGTTCGGCGGGATATACGCCGTGCTCGCGGCACCACGCGTTCCTGCCGGCTTCGTCCATCGCCGCTGTGGTGATCACTGCTTCGAGTCGCGCGCCCGCAGTCCAGGCCCGCCCTCGGGCGGGCCTGGACTGCGTCTCCTCACGCCATCGTTCCAGCGTCTGCACCGACACGCCAATCTCTTTCGCTACCGCGCCTGCATCGGCGCTCTCCGGCGGCAGCAACCGCGCCACCACTCTGTTCCTGAATGCTTCTCCGTACCGTGCCATCGTTCGTCCTTATCGCCCCCAAGTTCAAGATCATATCGGGGCGACAACTATTCTGACGCGGGGGGGTATTGGGCGGCATCAATCACTCCCGCCACATACCCCAGATAATTGAGCAGGATTTTGTTGGACAGGCTCCACGACGAAACCCCTTGATTGAGTGCGTTCGATGAAAGTTCTCCGGTGACATTGATAAACGGGTGGATCACAGATGTGATTTTCGCTGCATCAGATTCTGCCTTTGCAAATTTCCGTCTTTTCAAGAATCGCTTAATGACATTCATGTGAAGCCTTTCCGTTTTTCATCGTCCTGCACCATGGAAATTTATAACAGTGCAATGCCATTGAGCTTCATCATCAGTTCCGCAAAACGATCAGGTGCAATAGCCCCAGACAGGGAGTGAATAGACCTGGCTGCGTGGCGGGTCAATTGGTATTCTGAACCAGCCTGTTTTGCTGCCCAACTGATTAATGCCACCCAAATTTCATCAGTCCGCATTCCCTGGTTTTTAATAGTGTTGATGAAGTCCTGCAACAAAATCAGCTCCGGCACATTGTTGAGCTTATTGGCGAGCGCCGGGAAGTCATCTGGATGCGTCAAGCCGCTGTTCACCAATTCGATCAACTTTTTCAGTAAGTCTTTCAAGTTCAAGTATTCGTGCTTTGTGGCCTTTTTGTCACCGGGCTGTTTTTTCAGGAATGCAGGAATATCGGTTCCGCCATCGTCCATTGCTTGTTTCGTTTCTTCACGGCGCGACGTCATCACGCTAGGAACTTCATCGGTCGGCATCTCATCGTCAAAGAAAAGGGCATCGTCACACCCTACGCGAATTATGGGATGTTGACAGGGTTGGGGGCGCATCATAGCCGCATGTTTCGCACCGAGGCGCGCCATGACAGTACCGCTACCGCCCCAACCAGCTGCCAGCATCTGCTTCACCTGCCTTACGTCGGGCAGGTTTTCTGCTTTTTCCCCATCGGCCCGTTCGTGCACGATCAGGTAATGAGTGTATGCGGTCGCTAGGTTGTACTGCACTGCCAGTTTTGCAAGTCGCCCTTTTGTCATTCGCATGGGGCGATCAGAGCCGGGCTCCCGCCCATACAGGGGGCTGCTCATCTCCTGTATCCGCTTTGCAATTGCGATACGGGCCAGACTCGCCGGTTTTCCTACCCAGGGTGAGACATGCGCTGCCTCTTGAACATCGCGCTCCTCATCAAGTGAGTAGGTAAGCTTTATGTCGCCCGCAAGTGGCTGGCTGAACCCCGCATAAACATGAAACGTTCCATCATGGAATATTGCCTTGGGTAACTGAGTCGTCCAAAGAGGGGAAACAGGCCAAGCCACCTGCAGATGCGATACGCGAGGCTGTCGCATGCGGGCGAACTGCCGTAGAACAACAGATTCGATATCCTCGTTGGGGGATACTGCTTCGTACGCGCCCTTGGTTTCTTCAGCCAGCGTGCGTAGGGTGGCATGGGACGGGCTGCTACCCACCCCTACGATGAAGTATCTGAGATGGCTTTTCTGCGCCATGGCGATCAGCGATCCTATCCGCCAAATTTCGCCGTCCGTAATCAGGAGGACATCACCACCATCCCGCTCAGAAGATCGGGTTGTAGTCGCACGCAGCGCGTCCTCCATCTCGGTTCCCCCCATGTCCGCTTCAAGCCCCATCAGTTCTTGGGTTGCTCGACCTTTATGGAAGTCGTCGGAGGGCTTCATGTGCCCAAAGAGCAAACGATAATTTGATCCAAAAAGGGTGACGTCGAATTCGTCATCGGCCTTCAGAGTTTCGATTACCTTGATTGCCGCCTGTCGTGCCTGGGTGATGCTGTCTCCTTCCATTGAACCGGAGCAGTCAATGACCAAACGCAAGGACAGTGGGCAACCTGTGTCGACATCTGGAATGGCAGGGCAGAAGGTGGCCATTGCGATCCATTGTTCATCGTCCCGTACACAGGAAATGTTTGAATAGCCGGCTCCATCCATCATGGGAATGAAGTCCCGATCGAGCCAGCCCTTTTTTAGATTGAGACGGATGCCATGTTCGATGGCTGCCATGGTCAAGTTATGGGAAGGCGAAGCCATATCGCCCTTCGCCAGTTCGCCCAGCACATCGATAGCAAGGGTGAATGGATAGTCCGCGCCAATGTCGACACCTGGAATCTGGTGGGGCTTCAAGCCAGCGGACTCCGGGTTCCCGTAACGCGGCGCGATGGCAGTTGGGATGACCAGCCTTAGTTGTCCCTGCTCGCGGACCAGGGGTTCGGCATAGCGGTATCGAACCACGGCTTCCTCACTGGCCATGAGGTTGCCAAGGTTAACGGTGTATAGGTCCTCACTGGATTTCTCCAGCAGGATTGCAGTGTTGCCATCCTCGATGGCCTTCTCGTATTCCTGCTCGGCATCTTTCCTCTCCACTGCGATGCCGGTGAGCCTTTTCCCGCCAAGTTCGAACTCGATATCCAGCAGAACGGCGCGAGCGGCAAGAGGGAACGTGTAGATCGCTTCGACGTTCTTGTTTTCTTCATTGCGGTAGCGCTGTTCCACTTCCAGTTCAAACAGCTCACCTGAAATAACGCCCCGGGCCGTCACACCCAACAGGGGCATTTTTTCTCCGGCCAGGGTTTTCATGATCGCGAGTTCATTGCCCATCGTTGTTCTCCTCTTGCATCACTCGGTATATCTCCCCAACCCGGCGCAAGAATTCCCGCAGGGCCTCAGGACTCATGTGCGCCCGTTCGGGGCTGACCACCACCTCAATGCCAGCAGCCACCACGAGGTGGCTTCGAACCTCCACCGTGCCGGGCAGGAGCGGCTTCACGGGAGGCATGTCGCTGTCCTTACCCGCCAGAAGCTCTCCGATGGCTTCCAGGCTTAGTCCGGCCCCTGTCCATTTGCGAATCAGCAATAACTGCTCAACGTGATGGGGGGTGTACCAGGCGCCACGCTTTTCGCCCTCGGGCCGATCCAGCAGACCCTTCTGGACGTAGAAGCGCACCGTACGACGGGTTAATCCCGTGAGCCGGCATAGGTCATCAATGGAATGGCGCACTTCTTCGTTCATGGCAGTCGTATCAAACAGCGTTTGTGCTTATAACGACTGTAGTTAACGACACAACTAGTGTCAATATCTATTTTGCGGATGGGTGGATTGTCGGATTGCAGTCGACGTTGATTGACCGCTCAGGGCCGTGGTGCGGATCTATCTATTTGTTTCCCCGACAGGCCGCCCAGTAACGCAGGGGTGCCCCGTACTGTCACTGTTTTTCAGGTCAAGTCTGAGCCTTTACTCTCAAATACTTTGTTGGTGATTTCCGCAAGGACGCAAGCTGGTGGGCGCTCTTTGTTCAGCCATTTTTAGCCCTTAACCAGTAAGCCGTCTCTTAAATCACCCGTATTCCTTTGTGTTCGCGTCTATTCAAGCGAACAAGCCCTTTCGGGTAAGTCCCTTGACCCTTATTGGTTTTTCTTTTTTTTGGCAACCGGCCATTTTATCCATTTCGGATTTTATTTTCAGCAATCAATCAAAAAAACATTCTTTTGATTTCCGCTGGAAGCGGGATGAGCGCATCCCTAGCATTC
>NCIH01000113.1:0-8287 GCA_002281975.1 Hydrogenophilales bacterium 17-64-11
TTCCAGGGCGACACGCTGGAGGCGGCGTTCGCGCTGCGCGCTTATCGTTCGACCAAGCCGCGTCTGCTGGAGACGCCGCCGCAACATACCGCGCACATGCGTGTCATTCGCCGGATTTCTTCCGCTTTCAAGGACATCCCCGGCGGCCAGATGCTGGGGCCGACTTACGACTACGCCCTGCGTCTGCTGGATCTGGGCCTGGCGGATGAAAACCCGGAAGACTTCCGCGCCATTGCCCGCCGCTTTTTAGCCGCTGCGCCAGAAAATGAATTGCCGGACAGTTTCCCCAAAGTGCTGGACGCGCTGCGCGCCGAAGGGCTGCTGCCGCCGCTTGAAGCTGTCGCGGCCACGCCGTTCGACATCACACGCCAGCCGCTGATCTTTCCCGTGCCGCGTGCCGCGGCGCTCGCCACCATGGCGCGGGCGGAGACCGGCTCGTTGCTGGCCATCGCCTATTCCAACATGCGCGGTTACGGCGATGTCCACCCGACGATCGCCGAACTGCGGGTCGGCTATGTGCCGGTGATGCTGCCGCACCCGGCGACCGGCGAACCGATGGAAGCGGGCGAAGTATTGATGACCGAATGCGAAGTGATCGCCATGTTCGAAGGCGATGAGCACGGCGGCAAGCCCGTCTTCACCCTGGGCTATGGCGCCTGTTTCGGCCACAACGAGGTCAAGGCCATCAGCATGGCGGTTCTTGACCGGGCGCTGCAAAAAGGCATGAAGGACGGCGCGACCAATCCGTCGGAAAACCAGGAATTCGTGCTGCTGCACGTCGATGGCGTGGACTCGATGGGCTTCGCTTCGCATTACAAAATGCCGCACTACGTCACCTTCCAGTCCGATATGGATCGCCTGCGCACCACGCAAGCCAAGGCTGGAACCAACGCGGTGCGGCAAAAGGACACCGCATGAACAACACCTATGAATTGCCCCTGGATGAGGCCGGCTACGCCTTCGGTTTCATGGATGAATACGCCAAAAAGGAAGTGCGCCGCGCTGTCCTCAAGGCGATCTGCATCCCCGGCTACCAAACCCCTTACGCCTCACGCGAAATGCCGATGGGACGCGGCTTCGGTACGGGCGGGCTGCAACTGACCCTGTCGCTGGTCGGCGGCAACGACACCCTGAAAGTCATCGACCAGGGTTCGGACGATTCGGTCAACGCCGTGAATCTGCGCCAGTTTGTGCAGATGACTTGTCCGGGCGTGGGCGTCACCGAAAAAACCGAAGAGGCGACGCTGATCCAGTCGCGCCACCGCATCCCGGAAAAACCGCTCACCGAAGCGCAGATACTCGTGCTGCAAGTGCCCTATCCGGATGCGCTGGTGGTGGTGGAGCCTTCCGAAGCGCGCCGCAAAACCATGCACGGCGAGGCGGATTATTCGCGCCTGCTGGTGAAGCTCTACGAAGACATCGTCAAATTCGACGAAATCACCATCTCGCATCGTTATCCGACGCGCATCCACGGTCATTACATCATCGACCCCTCGCCCATTCCGCGCTGGGACGTGCCCAAGCTGCATCAGTCGAAGGCCTTGATCCTGCTGGGCGCCGGGCGCGAGAAAAAAATCTACGCCGTGCCGCCTTACACCCTGGCCGAACCGCTGGCGTTTGAGGATGTGGTGTTCAGCGTGGAGGATTTCCGCGATGCGGCAGGCCGCCGCCGCGCCTGTTCGCGTTGCGCAGCCGACGATAGCTTTCTCGATGAATTCAGCAACGAAGCGGGCGAAAAAACCTACCAGTGTTCCGACTCGGCTTACTGCGACGAACAACTGGCTTGCCAGACCCGCCACGCTCAAACGACGCACACCGGGGTGGCCGCATGAGTCGCAAGATTCTGGAAGTGAGCAAGCTCACCAAAATTCATGGCCGCGGCTGTCCATTGTGCCTGGCATCCACCGGACCCGAGGCCGACACCAATATCTGCCCGCATTGCGGCAGCGTGGTGGCGGCGCACGGCGTGAGTTTCGATCTCTATCAGGGAGAGATTCTGGGCATCATCGGCGAGTCGGGCAGCGGCAAATCCACCGTGGTCAAGACACTGTATTTCGACGATGCGCCGAGCGCGGGCGAGGCGGTCTTCTTCGACGAGGACGCGCAACACGACCTCTACAGCCTCAACGCCGCGCAGCAGCGCAGTCTGCGCAACAAACGCTTCGGCATGGTCTATCAAAACCCGCACTTGGGGCTGAATTTCAACGTCTCGGCGGGCGGCAATATTGCCGAGCGGCTGTTGATGAGCAATGTCGCGCATTACGGCGCCATCCGCGAACGGGCGCGCAGCCTGCTGGTGCGTACCGAAGTGCTGGAAAACCGCATGGACGAGAACCCCAAAAAGTTCTCCGGCGGCATGCAGCAACGCGTGCAGATCGCCAAGGCGCTGGCGACCCGGCCGCCGCTGTTGTTTCTGGATGAAGTCACCACCGGGCTGGACTTGTCCGTGCAAGCCGCGATTCTCGACCTGATTCTGGAGATTCAGCACGAACTCGGCACGGCAATGATTGTGGTGACCCACGATCTCGGCGTGGTGCGGCTACTGGCCGGACGCACGCTGGTCATGAAATACGGTCGCGTCATCGAGACGGGGCTGACCGACCAGATACTGGAAGACCCCCAGCACGCTTATACCCAGCGACTGGTGGCTTCGGCCTTATAGAAAGTTAAAGCAATGGACGACATCATTCTGTGCGTTGAAGGCTACGCCAAACAGTTTTACCTGCACAGCCGCCAGCGGCGCATTCCCTCCGCCGCCCGGGTCAATCTCACCGTGCGCGCCGGGCAACTGACCGCGCTGACCGGACCGACCGGCGCGGGAAAGTCGTCGGTATTGAAGGGCATCTACCGGACTTATCTGCCCAGCGCCGGGCGCTTGCTTTACACCGATGCGCAGGGGCACACGCTCGATCTGGCGCTGGCGGGCGAGCATCACATGCTTGAATTACGCAGGCGCGAGATCGGCTTCGTCACCCAGTTCCTGCATTGCCTGCCGCGTCAACCGGCGCTGGACGTGGTGGCCGAGCCGCTATTGACCCGCGGCGTCGCGCGCGAGGCCGCCCGCCAGCAGGCCGCCGGACTGCTCGAACGCCTGGCCGTGCCGCAACGCCTGTGGGGGGTGCCACCAGCCACTTTTTCCGGCGGTGAAAAACAGCGCATCAACTTGGCGCGCGGCCTCATCGCCCGGCCGCGCCTGCTGTTGCTGGACGAACCCACAGCCAGTCTGGATGCCGCCACGACCGAACACGTCATTAGCCTGATCCAGGAAATGAAACAGGACGGCGTCGGCATGATCGCCATCTTCCATCACCCCGCGCTGGTTGAACGGCTGGCTGATGCCGTCGTGACACTCTCGCCGCCCGCAATGACCGTTACTGACGAACTGATCGAGCACATCGCATGAAAAACCATTTTTATTTAACGGGCGCGCAAGTTGTGCTGCCCAACGAAACCCTGAACGATGCCGCCGTACTGATCGAAGCGGGTGTCATCGCCGCCATCGACCCCGCCAGCCATCAGGGCGCAACCGAAGTCCCGCTAAAAGGCAGCATGCTGATGCCGGGCATGATCGACCTGCACTGCGACGCGCTGGAAAAAGAAGCCGAACCGCGCCCCGGCGTGCATTTTCCTTTCGATTTTGCCTGCGCTCAGGCCGACAAGCGCAACGCCGCTGCGGGCATTACCACGGTGTTTCATGCCCTGTCGTTTGCCAACGCCGAGCTGGGCGTGCGCAACAACGCCACCGCCGCTGAACTGGCGCGCGCAATCCATGCCTGGCAGGCGCACGCGCTGATCGACAACCGCGTCCATGCACGCTATGAAATCACCGACATCACCGCGCCGCCGGTGTTGCATGAGTTGATTGCCAACGGCGAGGTGCATCTGCTGTCGTTTATGGATCACACCCCCGGCCAGGGGCAGTTCAAGGACGTGGACGCCTACCGCAACTACCTCGCCCGCACCTACAAACAAGATACCGCTGAAATCGAGGCGCTGCTGGCAAACAAGCTGGCGCAAGGCGAAGGCGCGCTCGAACGGATGGCGACCTTGAGCGCCGCCGCCCGTGCGGCCGGCGTGCCACTCGCCAGCCATGACGACGACCGGCCCGAGAAGATCGGCATCGTGAAGGGACTGGGGGTGGCGGTGTCCGAATTCCCCATCAACCTGGAAACGGCCCAGGCGGCGCGTGCGGCGGGGCTGGCGACCTTGTTCGGCGCACCCAACATCCTGCGCGGCAAGAGCCAGTCTGGCTCGATGCGGGCGCTGGATGCGGTGCTCGCCGACGTTGCCGACTGCCTGTGCGGCGACTACTCCCCCGCCGCGCTGCTGCCCGCCATATTGCGCTTGCCGGAACTGGCCGGCATCCCCCTGCATGAAGCCGTGGCGCTGGTCACGCGCAACCCGGCGCGCGCCGTGGGCCTCGCCGACCGGGGAGAAATCACGGTGGGCAAACGCGCGGATTTGGTGGCGGTGCGTACCTTGGGTCATCTGCCGCAAGCGGCGCGTGTGTGGTCGGCAGGTATGCCCGCGCTGGCACTCGCTTTCAGTCATGGGCGCTGACATGCGCCGCGGCGTATTGCTTTATGTGATCGGCGCCTCCGGCAGCGGCAAGGACAGCCTGATGCAGGTCGCCCGCGACGCGCTGGCGGGCGACGCTGATATAGTATTCGCGCACCGTTACATCACGCGTCCCGCCAATGCGGGTGGAGAAAACCATATTGCACTCAGCGAGGCGGAGTTTGATGCGCGGCTTGCACGCAAGCTGTTTGCCATGCATTGGTGCAGCCACGGTCTGCGCTATGGACTGGGCTGCGAGCTTGACCACTGGCTCGCGCAAGGCCTGACGGTCGTGGTCAATGGTTCACGGGAATACCTGGATGAGGCATCCAGAAAACGTGATGAACTGAAACCGGTGCTGATTGAGGTTTCAACTGAGGTACTGCGTGAGCGTCTCCGGTCGCGGGGGCGGGAAAGCGCTTCCGACATGGACATGCGGCTAACCCGCGCCGAAGCATTCAAGAATATGCGCCACCCGCAACTACTGCGTCAGCCCAACAACGCACCCCTGAGTGAAACCGGCCCGGCGTTCGCGGCGCTCATTCGCGCCCAGTCGCAGGTGGCAACATGCGCTTAAGCTTCCTTGGCACCGGTGCGGCAGGCGGCGTGCCGCTGTGGGGGTGCGATTGCCCGGCCTGCCAGCGCGCCCATGCCGACCCACGTTTTGTGCGCCGCCCCAACTGCGCGCTGGTCGAAGCGGGCGGCGTGCGATTGCTGCTCGACGCCGGGGTGATGGACGTGGCCGAGCGCTTTGCGCCGGGTGCGCTGTCGGCGATCCTGCTTACCCACTTTCATGCCGACCACGTACAAGGCTTGTTTCACTGGCGCTGGGGCGTCGGCGCGCTCGACGTGTTTGCGCCGCACGACTCGGAGGGGTGTGCGGATTTGTACAGGTATCCGGGACCGCTCAGATTCACGCACCTCGCCAAGTTTGAACTATTTGAAATAGGCGATATCCGCATCACGCCGGTCCCCCTGGTGCATTCCAAACCGACGCTGGGTTACTGCATCGAGCACGACGGGGCGCGTCTGGCTTACTTGACCGACAGCCGCGAGCTGCCGCCGAAAACCGCTGCGTTTCTGCAAAGCTGGCAACCGCATACGATCTGCCTGGATTGCACCTTCCCACCCGGCGTGACGGGCGCCCGCAACCATTTCGACCTGCCCGAAGCGCTCGCCCTGAGCGAGGCGTATCCCGCCAGCGAGCTGGTGCTGATGCACATCGGCCACAAGCTGGATGCCTGGCTGATCGATCACCCGGATGCGCTGACGGGTCGGGTGGCGGTGGCGCGCGACGGCGCCATGCTTGAAATCGGCGCCCGGTGCTGACGCCGCTGACGGCAGTCGGTCTGGCTGTCCTGCTGCATGTTGCATGGAATCTTCTGGCGCGGCGTAGCCCGCCCGAGGCCAATTTCCTGTGGTGGATAGTCGGTCTGCACGTCCTGCTGTTTGCGCCGTTCACCCTGGCGGACTTCATCCGCGCGGCCGAGCAGGCGCCGCTGCTCGGGCTCAGCGCGACGATCACCGGCGTCGCCAATGGCGTGTACTTCGTGGCTTTGCGCCGCGCCTACGCGCTGGCGCCGGCAAGCGCTGTCTACCCCCTGGCGCGCAGTGCGCCGCTGTTGATTGCCGTGCTTGAGTTTGCGGTCTTTGACCGCAGCTTCACGCTCTTATCCTGGGGCGGGATACTCATCGGTGTGGTCGGTCTGTGGCTGATCGCCACCAGCGCGCGGGAGGGCGCGGTACGGCTGCGTCAGGCATGGCCCTACGCGGCGCTGGCCGCTTTGATGACCGCGCTGTACAGCCTGAGCGACAAGGTAGCGGCGCCGCATCTGCCGGACATGGCAAGTACGCTCGGTTATGTCTGCGTAACCTATGCGATTGGCTGGGTGTTCCTCAGCCTTGAACAGTGGCGGGCGGTGCGCCGCTGGACGCCCGAAAAAATCCCCGGCATTTTTCCGCTGCTGGCAGGCTCGCTGGGTGTCGGAACGGCCTACGCGCTGGTGATCGCCTCGATGCGCCATCTGCCCGCCGCCACCATTGTGACGCTGGCCAATGCGGGCATTGTGTTGACCGTACTGCTGGGCGTGCTTTGGCTGAAAGAGCGCGACGGATGGCGGCAACGCATGGCTGGCGCCTGCCTGGTCGGGGTAAGCCTGATTATCGTGGGGAGTGCGGTTCGCTCTTGAGCGTTGATTACGCACCGATTGCGGGAACGCCCTGTCTACGCCGCAATCCCTGGCGATGCGGAAAAATGGCATCGCCCAGACGCAGCGGGGCTTGAAACCCGACGCGCCCGCCCCCATCTCCCGCACGTCGTTATTGTTTGTTTTATGGGAGATTGAGGCATGACCGCCAGCACCAAAGAAACCCTGGGTTTCCAGACCGAAGTCAAACAGCTGCTGCAACTGATGATCCATTCCTTGTATTCTAACAAGGACATTTTCCTGCGCGAGTTGATTTCCAACGCCTCCGACGCCGCCGACAAGCTGCGCTTCGAGGGGCTGTCGGATGGCGCGCTGTTCGAGAACGACCCCGACCTCAAGATCCGCATCGCCTTCGACCGCGAGGCGCGCACGCTGACCATCACCGACAACGGCATCGGCATGAGCCGGCAGGAAGTCATCGAGCACATCGGCACCATCGCCAAATCCGGCACCCGCGAGTTCTTCAGCCAGCTATCAGGCGACCAGAAGAAGGACGCCGCGTTGATCGGCCAGTTCGGTGTCGGCTTTTATTCCGCTTTCATCGTCGCCGACCGCGTGACGCTGACCACCCGCCGCGCCGGCCTCACCTCCGAGCACGGCGTGCGCTGGGAATCGACAGGCGCCGGCGACTACACGCTGGAAACCGTCGACAAGCCCGGCCGCGGCACCGAGATCGTGCTGCACCTGCGCGACGACGCCGACGAGTTTTTGTCCGACTACAAGATCAAGTCGATCATCCGCACCTATTCCGACCACATCACCCTGCCCATCGTGATGAAGAAGACGGAGTGGAAGGACGGCGTGGAAACGCCCACCCTTGATGACGAGACCGTCAACCGGGCCTCCGCCCTGTGGGCGCGTCCAAAGAAGGACGTGACGGAAGAGGAATACAACGAGTTCTACAAGCACGTCGCCCACGACTTCGAGCCGCCGCTCGCGTGGTCGCACAACCGCGTCGAGGGCAAGCAGGAATACATCTCGCTGCTCTATGTGCCCTCGCACGCGCCGTTCGACCTCTACGACCGCGAGAAGCGCCACGGCATCAAGCTCTACGTGCGCCGCGTCTTCATCATGGACGACGCCGAGCAGCTGATGCCGCAATACCTGCGCTTCGTCCGCGGCGTGATCGACTCGGCCGACCTGCCCCTGAACGTCTCGCGCGAAATCCTGCAATCCAGCCGCGACATCGACGCCATCAAGGCCGGCTCGGTGAAGAAGGTGCTGGGCCTGCTGGAAGACCTGGCCGAGAACCAGCCGGAGAAATACGTCGCGTTCTGGAACGCGTTCGGCCGCGTGCTGAAGGAAGGCCCGGGCGAGGACTTCGCGAACAAGGAGAAGATCGCCGGGCTACTCAGATTTGCGTCCACCCACACCGACACCGACGCGCAAGTCGTCTCGCTCAAGGATTACATCGGCCGCATGAAGGAAGGCCAGGAAGCGATCTACACCATCACCGCCGACAGCTTCGCCGCCGCCCAGCACAGCCCGCACCTCGAAATCTTCCGCAAGAAAGGCATCGAAGT
>NCIH01000114.1:0-8222 GCA_002281975.1 Hydrogenophilales bacterium 17-64-11
CCCGCGCCATCGAGCGCGGCGAAACCTCCCTTGATGAAGTCATCGACATCGAGTGTTTCGACGGCAGCCGCAAAGTCATCAGCAGTTCGGCCTTGCCGCTGCACGACGAAGAGGGCGCCGTCGCCGGAGCCGTGGTGATCGCCAAGGACATCACCGAGCAGGTGCGGGCGGATGCGGAGATTCGGCGTCTGGAGCGCGAGTTCCACTCTCTGGCCGAGAACCTGCCGGACATCGTTTCCCGTTTCGACAGCGAATTGCGCCGTGTTTACGTCAATCCCGAGATCGAGAAATCCACCGGCATGTCGCGGCAAACCCTGCTGGGCAAGACGTATGCCGAACTTGGGGTGCCGGACAAGGAAGTGGAAATATGGACCAATGCGTTGCGCCGGGTTTTTTTCACCGGCGAGCCGGAGGTGTTCGAATTCGAATTTACGACGAAGGGCGGCGTCGTCAGGTACTACCACACCCGAGCCGTGCCGGAATGCGATGCATCGGGAAAGGTTGCATCGGTACTGACCATCGCGCGCGACATTTCCACCCTCAAAGGCGCCGAAGCGGTATTGCGCGAAAGCGAGGAACGCCTTCATGGCATCACCTCCAACGTGCCGGGCATGGTGTTCCAGTGCTGCCGGCGTGCCGGCGATGAAGAACTGCAATTCACCTACATCAGCAATGGAGCGAAATGGCTGCTGGGTCTGGATGCGGCAGCGATCCTGCGGAACGGGTGCGCGTTCACCGGCTTCATCGTCTCGGATGACGAGCGCTCCTTTCATGACAGCATGGCGCAGTCGCAGGAGGAACTGTCGTTCTGGAACTGGGAAGGGCGCATCGTCACGGCGGACGGCGAGACGAGATGGATCAACCTGCGCGCCACCCCCCCGCCGCCACGTCGAAAATATATGCATGTGGGATGGCGTTGCGATCAATATTACCGAAAGCAAGACCAGCGAGGAAAAGCTCGTCGATTCAAAAAACATGCTGCGCGAGCTTTCCGCGCATCTTGAAAGCGTGCGCGAGGAAGAGCGCAAGCGCATTGCACGCGAAATTCACGACGAACTGGGACAGACGCTCACCGCGCTGCGGATGGATGTTTCGCTGGCGCGTCTCGGCTTCGGCGAAGCCAATCCGCAACTCATGGCACGCCTGCAGTCCATGAAGCAGCTGGTGGACCGCACCATCAAGACCGCACGGCATGTCACGTCGAGCCTGCGGCCGGGGGCGCTGGATCTCGGCATCGTCGCCGCACTGGAATGGCTGGTCGAGGAATTCATCGAGTATGCGGGCATCCCCTGCGAACTTGTGCTGGGCGATGGCGACATCACCCTGGACGAGTTCACCGCGACCGCGGTGTTCCGCATCGTTCAGGAATCGCTGACCAATATCGCGCGCCATGCCGAAGCGACCCAGGTCGAAATCGTCGTGACCCGGACCGATGGCCAGCTCTGCTTCGAAGTGAGCGACAATGGCAAGGGGTTCGATCCGCATGCCGCGGCAAGCCGTAAGTCGTTCGGCCTGGTCGGCATTCGCGAGCGGGTGGCGATGATGGAAGGCGATTTTGAGATGGACAGCGAGCCGGAACGGGGTACGCGCATTCGCGTGTGCGTCCCCGTAGCATGACCGCGACATTTACCCCAACCGTGACCCACCCCGTCCAACCGAGGCTTCCAGGATGATCAGGCTCATCATTGTCGACGACCATGCCATTGTGCGTCACGGGCTCAAACAGATACTTGCGCTGGCGCCCGACATAAGCGTTGTCGGCGAGGCCGGCGGAGGCAAGGAGCTGCAGGCCGTGCTCGCGCGAACCGCCTGCGATCTTGTCCTGCTCGACATGAACATGCCGGGTCTGGCGGGCGTTGAGCTGATCGAATGGATGCACGCGGAATACCCGGATCTGCCGATACTGATATTGAGCATGCATGTCGAGGGGCCGATCGCCAGTCGCGCGCTCAAGGCCGGCGCCAGCGGTTATCTGACCAAGGACAGCGAGCCGGAAATCCTCGTCGGGGCCATTCGCAAGGTTGCCGGCGGAGGGAAGTTCATCGATGCCGCACTGGTCGAAAAACTCGTTTTCGATCATGCAGCGGAAAGCAGCACCCCTCATGAAGCATTGTCGGAACGGGAACTCCAGGTGTTCCTCATGCTCGCTTCCGGCAGGACGATAAGCGAGATCGCGGGCGACCTGTTCCTGAGCATCAAGACGGTCAGCACGCACAAATTCCGCCTCATGCGGAAAATGAATCTCCAGACATCGACCGACCTGGTTCGCTATGCCATCCGCCATCGATTGATCGACGGCTGAGGTTTTTCCTGCACGGCGCATCAAACGTCGCCGCGCCGCCAGTCGCACACCTGCACACCGGCTTTGCCCGGACTGGGCGGGAGGCCGAACCAATCAGCATCGAAAGCAGCGTTCCATCGAGGCGGCTCAACGAACCGTCCCACCCGGAACGGCGCGAAAAGCGCTGCCGGGTTCAAGCCTCGCCTGGCCGCCCCGCTAGGATTATTCCTACCCCGCTGTGAGCAAGCGCTGATGCAAAAGCAGATTATGCCGACTTCATTTCCCGGTGATCGCTTTCGATAATAAATCTCGAACTGGATGTCAGGCTTGTATCCGCTTGCCCGGATTGCCCGGCCTAATGTGGGACTGAGGGGAATGAAATTACTGCTGGTCGAGCCATCGATTCTGCTGCGGGAACGCCTGGCGGCCATGCTGGCCAGCCTTGGGTGCGCCGAGATCGTGGAAAGCACTGCGGTTGAAGATACAAACCGGATCATGCGCCTCATGCAGCCGGAAATCGTGGTCATGGATGCCAGGCTGCCGGATGAAGGTGGCTGCGAGGCACTCGCCCGGGCGAGGGTCGCATGTCCTTCGGCATGCCTGATCGTGATGAGTTCCTACTCGTCGGAGCCATACAGGAAACGCTGGCTGCAAGCAGGGGCGGATCACTTTTTCGATCTGTCCGCCCAGATCGACCTGCTGCTGAATGTGGTGCGGCGTCACAGCCAGGCGCATCTGCGTGCGGCGCCATGACATGAATATCAACAAGTGGAAGGTGGTATGGAATTCAATGCGAGTGAAGGCCTGACGACAGATGCTGCGATCGGCATTGGCAGCGTGGAGCTCGCGGTGCTCGGACTATTGATTTTCGCCTGCGGCGCGGCGTGCGGATGGGTCGCACATCGATTCAGGGAATCCAGGCGCGCCGCCATGCTTGAGCGGATGCGCGAGACGTCCATGCGGGGCGCAGCGGGCAATTGCAGCCCCCATCTCGACACGGTATGCGCCAGCGTATTGCCGATCTGGTCGCTGCAGGTGGAGACGGGGCGCGCACAGACAGAGGATGCAGTTACCGCGCTCGCCGGCCGCTTTTCCGGCCTGGTGGAAAAACTCGAGACGGCGGTGTCCGCCTCGCAATCGACGGCAGGCGGCAACGGCGCGAAACAGGGGCAGGATGGCCTGGTGGATCTGCTCGAGACAAGCCAGCGGGATCTCGGCTCGATCATCGATTCGCTGCGCGAATCCACCATTTCCAAGCAAAACCTGCTGCGGGAGGTGGATCAGCTGGCGTTGTTTACGGGTGAATTGAAGCAGATGGCGGCCGAGGTTGGCAGCATTGCCATGCAGACCAACCTGCTCGCGCTCAACGCCGCCATCGAAGCGGCGCGTGCCGGCGAGGCAGGACGCGGATTCGCCGTGGTCGCCGACGAGGTGCGCAAGCTTTCCACGCTGTCCGCTGAAACGGGCAAGCGAATCAGCCAGGGAGCGGAACAGGTCAATGCCGCGATCGCCTCCGCCGTGGCCGCGTCCGAGCAGTCGGTGACGCGGGATACCGAGTCGGTGACGCATTCCGAAGCGGTCATCGGGCAGGTGATCGAGCGCTTCCACGGCGTGGCGAGCCGCTTGACGGAGTCTTCAAGCATCCTGAATGAAGCCAGCATGGGCATTCGGGACGAAATTTCCGATGTGCTGGTCTCGCTGCAGTTTCAGGATCGCGTGAGCCAGATTCTCTCGCATATCCGCGACGACATCCGCAAGTTCGAAGCGCATGTCAACGAATGCCTGAACACCGGGCAATGCGCGCCGATCGATGCGGAGGCATGGCTGGACGAATTGTCGAAAACCTACACCACGACCGAGCAGCGGGAGATGCACAGCGGTGCCAGCGCCAGCCAGTCGAACAGTTCGGAAATCACCTTCTTTTAGGGAGAAAGCTATGGCAAAAACCATCATGGTCGTCGACGACTCGGCTTCGCTGCGCCAGGTCGTGAGCATCGCGCTCAAGGGCGCCGGATTCGACGTCATCGAAGCGTGCGACGGCAAGGACGGCCTGTCCAAGATCAACGGACAGAAGATCCATCTCATCATCAGCGACGTCAACATGCCGAACATGGACGGCATCACCTTCGTGCAGGAAGTCAAGAAGCTGGCGAATTACAAATTCACGCCCATCATCATGCTCACCACCGAATCGCAGGAGGCGAAAAAGCAGGCAGGGCAGGCGGCAGGCGCCAAGGCCTGGGTGGTCAAGCCCTTCCAGCCGGCGCAGATGCTGGCTGCCGTGTCGAAGCTGATCATGCCCTGATGCCGGCGACGGGGAGCACACCATGCACATCAACGCGCAGCAGGAAAACGGCATTTGCAGGCTGCAAATGGAAGGCGAACTCACCATCTACCACAGCCTGGAAATCAGGGATGGATTGATGGAGCATCTGGCCGCCAACGCCGAGATCGAGCTCGATCTCAGCGGCGTCACCGAGATGGATACCGCCGGATTTCAGCTGCTGCTGGCGGCGAAACGCGAGGGCACCCGATTGGGCAAAGCCGTGCGTTTCGTCTCCCATAGCCAGGCCGCCCTGGAAGTGATCGATCTCTACAACATGGCAGCCCAGTTCGGCGATCCCCTGCTGCTTTCAGCTCGACAGTGACAGCCGTCATAGATACCTAAGGAGACGAGAGTGAGCATGGATCAGGCATTACAGACCTATATCGAGGAAGGCCGCGGGCTGCTCGAGGAAATGGAGGGCATCCTGCTGCGGCTCGAAAGCGAACCGCAGGAAGAGGAAACGGTCAACGCCATGTTTCGCGCCGCGCACACCATCAAGGGCTCCGCGGGTTTGTTCGGGCTCGACGCGATCGTGGCGTTTACCCATGTCGTCGAAAATGCGCTCGACGAGGTGCGCGAAGGCGCACTGGCCGTCAACGGCGAACTCGTCGAACTGCTGCTCAAATGCTGCGACCATATCGGCCTGCTGATCACCGTGGTGGCGGAAACCGGGGAAGCGCTCGATGCGGAACAGGCGGCTGCGGGCGAGGCTATTGCCGCGGCGTTGAGGTCCTTGCTGGGAGGCGCGGCTGCGGCGGACGCCGCCATGCCCGCGGTCCACGAGGCCCGGCTTGCTGCGAGCGGCGGCGGCCTGCTCGAAGGGGACTATTGGCACCTGTCGATCGTCTTCGGGCGCGAGGTGCTGAAAAACGGCATGGACCCCATCTCCTTCATCCGCTACCTCTCGACCATCGGCGACATCGTCTCGCTCAGGATAGACGACAGCGCGCTGCCGGAACTGAATGCGATAGACCCGGAGTCCTGCTATTTGAGCTTCTCGATCGAATTCAAGAGCGAGGCGGACAAGAAAACCATCGAGGATGTCTTCGAGTTCGTGCGGGAGGACTGCAAGCTGCGCATTTTCCCGCCGCCGAGCCATCTCGCCGCTTTCGTCGACCGGCTCGAGCACGCGAGCGGCAATACCGACATGCTCGGCCAGTTGCTGATCGAGGCCGGCATTCTCACCGGGCATGAGCTGGAGGATGCGCTGGCATCCCAGGAAAACATGGCGGCGGCCGGCGGCGGCGCCAAGCCGCCCATCGGCGAAGTCCTGGTCAACGAAGGCGTGGTGCAGAAAGAGGTGATGGATGTGGCGCTGGAGAAGCAGCGCCAGATTCGCGACCATAAAGCCCAGGAAGCCAAATTCGTTCGCGTCAGCGCGGAAAAGCTCGACGAACTCATCAATCTCGTCGGCGAACTCGTCATTGCCGGCGCCGGCGCCTCGCTGCTGGCCCAGCGTTCCGGCGACGCGGCGCTGCACGAGTCCACCTCCGTCGTCTCGGGGCTGGTCGAGGAAATCCGCGACGGCGCGCTCAAGCTGCGCATGGTGGAAATCGGCGAGACCTTCAACCGTTTCCAGCGCGTGGTGCGCGACGTGAGCAAGGAACTCGGCAAGGACATCGGCCTGGAGATCGGCGGCGCGGAAACTGAACTGGACAAGACGGTGGTCGAGAAAATCGGCGACCCGCTCATGCATCTCGTGCGCAACGCCATGGATCACGGCATCGAACCGGCCGCGGCGCGCGTCGCGGCCGGCAAGCCGGCGAAGGGCAGCCTGCGGCTGAACGCCTACCACGACTCCGGCAGCATCGTGATCGAAGTGGCGGACGACGGCGGCGGCCTCAAGAAGGAAAGAATCCTCAAGAAGGCGATCGAGCGCGGCATCGTCAGCCCCGGCCAGAGCCTGTCGGACAACGAGATTTACAACCTCGTTTTCGAGGCGGGGTTTTCCACCGCCGACCAGGTCACCAATCTTTCCGGCCGCGGCGTCGGCATGGACGTGGTCAAGCGCAACATCCAGGCGCTGCGCGGCAGCGTCGACATCGAAAGCGCGGAGGGGCGCGGCACCACGGTGCGTATCCGGCTGCCGCTCACCCTGGCGATCATCGACGGTTTCCTGGTCGGCGTGGGCAAGTCGGCTTTCGTGGTGCCGCTCGACATGGTGCTGGAATGCATCGAACTGTCCGAAGCGGACAGAAAGGCCGCCGATACGCGCAATTACGTCAATCTGCGCGGCGAGGTGCTGCCCTTCGTTCGCCTGCGCGATCAATTCGAAGTCAAGGCGGCCGCGGGCAAGCGCGAAAACATCGTGGTCGTGCAATACGGCGGGCAGAAGGCCGGATTCGTGGTGGATGAACTGATGGGCGAGTTCCAGACCGTCATCAAGCCGCTCGGCAATGTATTCAGGAATTTGCGGGGTATTTCCGGTTCCACGATTCTGGGAACGGGCGAAGTGGCGCTGATTCTGGACGTGCCGACGCTGGTGCAGCTCGCTGTCGCACGGGACGAGCAGATGGCCATGCATGGCGCCTGATCGGGCAGATTTTTAGATTTTTTACTTTTTTTAGAGACATACAGGGAGGCACGGCAATGTTCAAGAACATGAAGATCGGGGTGCGGTTGGGGGTGGGCTTTGGCCTGGTTGTGGTGCTGATGATGGCGATCGCCATCATCGGAATCACCCGCATGGCCGTCCTCAACGAGTCGCTGGAAAACGTCAACCATGACAAGTGGCCGAAAGTCCTGCTGCTGCAGGATGGGCTCGCCGGCGTCAACGCAATCGGCCTCGGCGCGCGCGACATCCTGATGGCGACGGACCAGTCGGGTGTGCAGGCTGCGAAGGAGCGCATTCTCGAGGGACGCAGCAACATCGGCAAGGCCTGGGAGAAGCTCAAGCCGACGCTGATCCAACCCAAGGGAATCGAGATGTTCCAGCTGATCCTCGAAGCGCGCGAGCGATTCATCGCGGCGCAAAACCAGATCATCAAGCTGGCCGAGGAAGGCAAGGCGGAAGAAGGCCGGGCATTCATGGAATCCGAGTTCCGCCCGGCGGCGAACGAGTACCGCAAGCGCGTCAACGACCTCGTCCAGTTCCAGGGTGAGCTGATGAACGAGCTGGGGAAAACGGCGAGCGAGCAATACAGCCAGGCGCGGACACTGATGCTCGCCATGGGCGCGGCGGCCTTCCTGCTCGCGGTAGGGATCGCCTTCTGGGTCACCCGTTCCATCACCCGTCCGCTCGGCCAGGCCGTGGGCGTGGCCAACAGCCTCTCCGAAGGCGATTTCAGCGTGACGATCGATGTGCAGTCCAGGGACGAGACCGGCATGCTGCTCACCGCGATGAAGAACATGGTGGAAAAGCTTTCGCAGATCATCACCGAGGTGCGCGGCGCAGCTGACAACCTTTCCAGCGCGTCCGAAGAAGTGTCCGCAACGGCGCAATCCCTCTCCCAGGCTTCCAGCGAACAGGCGGCCAGCGTGGAAGAGACGTCCGCCAGCATCGAGCAGATGTCCGCATCGATCGGCCAGAACACCGAGAACGCCAAAGTGACCGACGGCATGGCGTCGAAGGCGGCGAAGGAGGCCACCGAAGGCGGCGAGGCGGTGAAGCAGACG
>NCIH01000115.1:0-8220 GCA_002281975.1 Hydrogenophilales bacterium 17-64-11
ATCTTGAATTCATCCGTGTAACGCTTGCCGCTCATGACGCCTCCTTCGTTGCCTCAAGTTTAAGGCTCAAAGGTGTCTACTGAAGCCGGGGCGATTCACCTGGAATGACACGTCCGGCCGAAAGTTGCGGGGTAGGTATGAGCTGAGCATCGGCCGCTATTTGCACTTGCTGGAGAACCTGAAATCAAACGGCGTTAACTCCTGCCGCGAGGTGCTGGCAGCCATCGCTGATAAGGCGATACAGGTTACTGCGTAAACGATCAAATCATTGACGATCTATGCGCACCGCACTTGTCGCCGTCCTGCTGGCCGTTAGCTCGGCTGCATTCGCGGGTTTCTCCGGTACCGTCGTTCGCATCGTCGACGGCGATACGCTGGATGTCCTCGTCGCAAACCGTCCTGTCCGCGTCCGCCTGGCTCAGATCGATGCGCCGGAGCGCGCGCAGGCTTATGGGACACGCTCGCGGCAAGCGCTGTCCGTCATGGTTTTTCGCCGGGTTGTCACCGTGGCCGATACAGGGGTGGATGGCTACGGCCGCCAGCTGGGCACGGTCTTTGTCGGTGGACAGAACATCAACGCCGCGATGGTCGATCGAGGCATGGCGTGGGCTTATCGCCAGTACCTCGCCGACCGTTCACTGATCCGGCTGGAGCAGCAGGCCCGCGCTGCACGTCGTGGGCTTTGGAGCGATCCTGCGCCGGTGGCGCCTTGGCGTTTCCGTGCTCATGCTTTCCCCTGAAAGGCTTGGCGGCCTAGGGGAGTTAGTGTTTCAGCGCGCTTCTGGAAACACAGATCCGCGCGCGGCCGGCTAGCGTTTCATCGCGCTTTTTTTGTGTGGTGGACAGGTTTTACCTTGGGTTGGGGGTGCGGTCTCAGCATACTGAATTCATGCAGATCCTCACCAACCGGGGGCCTGCCCTGCGGCGGGCACCGCGTGCTGCCAGGGTAGCCGGGACAAGCCCGTCTATCCCCTGCGGGGACTCGCCCTTCTGCCCGCTGGCCTCTCCGCGCTCCGCTTGGTCTTCGCGTGCCTCATGCCCGTGCCTGCGGCACCGGCGCACGCTGCGCGCCTGGCGGCTTGCCGGGTATGTCACTGCCACGGCTCCGCCGTCGCAGTGGCCTCAAAACCTTAATGGCGCGGATTCCCGCGCTGTGCCGGTGAACCCCGTTTATGCTGCCCACCGCCTGGTTGAACCTGCTTTTCGGAGCCGCCCAGGCTTCCATGCACTTTCACGCGGCGGCGGGGAGGCAACCTGTCGCGCCAGGCGGCGCGGCTTTCGCGGCATATCCTCAGTCGCTGCGCTCCCTGCGGTATTCCACGACCGCGAAACCCCGCCTGTCACGCCAGCTTGCAACCCCACCGAAACCCCGCGTGAAGCCCTTCGGGCGCGTGCCCTCCAGCCTCAAAGCGAGGCGGCTCCTAAAAGCAGGTTCAACTTAACCAGGAGGAAAGGCATGGCAGCACAAACGAACACCGGCACAAACACCGCAGGGCTTCGCCCCGCACCCCAGAGGCCCACCAAAAAGCAGGATGAAACCATGATTGAATTTACACGACTTGAATTAATAGAAATTAGCGATTCAATCAGTTCCACGCTCAGCCAATACCTGGCCGCCGGCGACCCTGAGCGCCACGAGAAGCGCTACGGCACGCTGACGCTGCTGCACGAAGCGCAGACCAAGATTTTGCCGGCCGCGGTCGGCTTCACGATCGAGGACACGCCGTGGGGACCGGCCCGGGCGCAACAGATTGCCGAGCTACGCGTTGGAATGGGCTTGCCGGAAACCCCGACCGCTGCGGAAAGGAACGGTTGGCGGTGAACAGCAACCAGGCCGCCGCCCTTGTGGCGGCTGGCCGCTTCTTGCAATCCCAGCGCTGGCCGGGTGGAGGGATGAAAATCACGTGCACACACGGCGAGACTTATCCGCAGGCCGTCGCCCGCATCATCGCTACGCTCGACGATAGCGACCGCGACCGCTTGCGCGAACTGGTGGCTTGGGTGTTGGACTACGACCGCCACGATCCCGGCCGCCGACAGGCGGAACAGGCCGAAGGCCGTCCCTGAAGACCCTGCCTTTGACCTACCCGGCCGACAGTATGGGTCAGGCCGCCAACAATTCCTTGGATTTCTTCGGCCTGCCGCCGAGCTTCCCGTTCTTGCGCGCGGCTTCCGCTTTGGCAGCGCTGGAGGACGCGCCGCCAAGCTTGCCCATCTCCGCTGCCATCCAGCGCTTCGAGCCAAGGAAGCCCTCCAGAAGCGCCGGGATGTAGAGGTCGGCATCCAGCTTGGGGAAGTGGATTCCGAGGCCGGACGGTGTGATTTCGGCATCTGCAAGGTCGGCAGGGTGGGCGTGTTCCAGCCCTTGCGCGTGCTTGGGCGAGAAGGCGAGCTCCAGGCCGGAGGCGAGCGTTATCACGACGCGGGAAACGCGACGGTCATACCGCACTGCAACAACAGCGGGAAAGGCCGCTTTCTTAGCGGCCGCCCGCCGGTTGGCGGCGTCGAATGCTTCGTCAGTAATCTTCATGGATTTGCCTCCATTCATCACACAGAGCCGTCAGGTTGGCGGCCAGCACCTTGGCCATCTTCGCCAGGTCCTTACGCGTGAACCCGAAGTTCTCGCGCAGTTCCGGCATCCCTTTTGGGCAGTTCAGGTTGAACACCGCTTCATGCCCGTTACTAATAACGTGAACATGCGCGGGCCGATGGTCGTTGGGGTAGATGACCACGCGCAAGCCGTGGATGCTCAGAACTGTTGGCATTATAGCAACAAACCTAAACGGTTTGGGTTTTAGTGGTCACCCCAACTTCTTCGCCAGATCCTCAGCCCGCAGGTGGGTATAGCGCTTGAGCATCTGAAGGGTCTTGTGGCCGGTGATGCTGGCCACCTCCATGCTGTCGAACACTCCTTTCTCGAACAGGCGCGAGGTGGCTTCGTGGCGCAAATCATGGAAGCGCAGATCCGCCAGAAAACCATCCGCATGGCGGTCTAAATCCGCCTGGCTGTATTCCGAGGGGATCAGGTGCCACTTGCCCTTATCCTTCAGATATTGAATCTGCGCGCGGGTTTTCGCTCTCGTCCATGACTTGTTGAATGAGTCGGCCGCCTTCCACCAATGAAACACGCGCCGGTCGTCAATCGGGCTGGGAAGAGCCTTCAGCCTCTCCAGGACCTCTATTGCAGCGCTGGACAGTGGAGCGGCGCGGAATGCATCGTTGTTTTTGGTGCCGCGTTCGTCGATCCCGCGGACGATCATCACCCGTTTTTTCAGATCAACGTCAACCCACTTCACGGACAGCAGCTCACCCAGTCGCGCGGCGGTCTCAATTGCAAACTGAATCAGCGCCCGCATGTGCGGCTCGCACTTGGCCAGCAGTCTTTCGAGCTCATCGCCTTCAAGTCGGCGCTCGCGCGCCTTCCCTGGCGCCGGCCGGCTGACTAGCCGGCACGGGTTAGCCTGGATGACCACCCCCCATTCTCGGGCGCCTAGATCGAGCAGGCGCGACAGCAGATTGATTTCCTTGCGGATGGTTGAGGCGGATAGCCCCGCCTTGATACGGTCATCCCGAAAGATCGCAACCAGGGGAGGCGTGATGGCTGCGACGGAGTATTGACCGAAGACGCCATCCAGGACGCCGAGTGCATGGCCGAAGTGCTTACCGCGCTTTGTCGGCAACACCTCGGCCCGGTAGCGCTCAATCAGGTCGTGGACCGTGGTTCTTTCGCTTTCCTGGCGGGGAATGAAAGCCCCGGTCGCCATCTCTCTTTCAATGGCTGTCGCCCAAGCTTCCGCGTCCTTCTTGTGAGTGAAGGTCTTGGTTTGGGTGGGGAATCCCTTCTTGCGGATTTGGACGTGCCACTGGTACTCGCCCTTTTTGCGGAATGTCGCCACAGTTTCCCCCGGGCTGTGCCAGAATTGTGCCAATATATCCGCGGCAGCCGACTACATCAAGCTATATCGTGGTTTCAGATCGATTTGTTACCGCCTTGTAAGCGGTAGGTCGTCAGTTCGATTCCGACAAGCGCACCAGACATCCAATAAAAACCCGCATCCATCAGGATTGCGGGTTTTTTCATCTGGACGGTTGGGTCTTGGCGACTGGGCGCGGTGCGCTATTCGATGCCCAGCCGCTCCAGGCGGTAGCGCAGGCTGCGGAAGGTGACGCCGAGCACGCGTGCGGCGGCGGTCTTGTTGTAGCGGGTTTGTTCCAGTGCTTCGAGGATGGCCGTGCGCTCCGTCTGGTCGAGGTAATCCTGCAGCGGGTATTTGCAGCCGGAAGCGGCACTGGTCGGCAGCTGGGCCGGCGCAAGGTTGAGGTCGGCGCTGCGGATGTGACGGTCTTCGCACAGTGCCAGCGCGCGCTCCAGGGTGTTTTCGAGTTCGCGTACGTTGCCCGGGAAGGCGTAGGCGCGCAGCGCCTTTTCGGCGTCGCGGTCGAGCCTGATCTCGGCGCCGCCGAGCTTGTCGAGCAGGAAACGCGCCATTTCGAGGATGTCTTCGGCGCGCTCGCGCAGGCTGGGCATCACCAGGTCGATGACGTTCAGGCGGTAATACAGGTCCTGGCGGAAGCGCCCGGCCTCCACCAGCGCGGCCAGATTCTGGTGGGTCGCGCTGACGATGCGCACGTCAACCGCTTCTTCGGCGGTGGCGCCGACCTTGCGTACCTTTTTTTCCTGCAGCACGCGCAGCAGCTTCACCTGCATCGACAAGGGCAGGTCGGCGACTTCGTCGAGGAACAGGGTGCCGCCGTCCGCCGCCTGGAAGAATCCGCTGCGGTCGGCGTCGGCGCCGGTGAACGCGCCTTTGCGATAGCCGAAAAATTCGCTTTCCATCAGCGTTTCCGGGATCGCGCCGCAATTGACGGCGACGAAGGGTTTGCCCGAGCGGTTGCCCAGCCGGTGGATCAGCCGTGCGGCGAGTTCCTTGCCGCTGCCCGATTCGCCGGCGATATGCACCGGCGCCTGGGTGCGCGCGAGCTTGGCGATGCGTGCGCGGATTTCCTGCATGGCCGCTGACTGGCCGATCAGGTCGCGTGCGGTAACGTCTGCCTGTGCGGCTTCGGGAATGTTCAGCGCGGATTTGACCAATGCGCGCAGTTGGTCGAGCGCCACCGGTTTGGCCAGGTAGTCGAACGCCCCGGCTTTGAGCGCCGCGACCGCATTGCCGGCGTTGCCGTAGGCCGTGATGACGGCCACCGGAACCGGCGCCGTCAGCGCACTGGCGCAGGCGACCACGTCCAGCCCTTCGCCGTCTCCCAGCCGCATGTCGGTAAGGCAGAGGTCGTAATGCGTCCGCGCCAGGCGGGTCTGCGCTTCGGCCACGCTGTTCGCGCGATCGGTTTCCAGTCCCATTTTGACCAGCGTCAGTTCCATCAGGTCGAGCAGGTCGGGCTCGTCGTCCACCAGCAGTATGCGCGGAGAGGCTGCCATGTCTATTCCCTGCCGGGCACGCTGAGACGGAAGCATGCGCCATCCGTGCCGGGCACGTAGGCCAGCACCGCGTGGTTGGCCTCGGCAAGTTCGCGCGCGAGGAACAGACCGAGCCCGGTGCCTTGCGCATCGGTGGTGAAAAACGGTTCGAACAGCCGGCCCTGGTGTTCGGGCGTCAGCCCCGGGCCGTCGTCGCGGATCTCGAGTTGCGCGGTCTCGCCCTGGGTCAGCAGACGGATATGAATGCTTCCCGCCTGCTTGCGGCAAAAGCGCCATGCGTTGCGCAGCAGATTCCACACGATCTGGCGCAGATGGTCGGGGTCGAATTGAAAGCGCGCGGTATCGGTCATGCTGACTATGACGGCGTCCGCCGGGATTTCTTCAGTCTGGCGCAGTTCGTCGATCAGGGCGGCAAGCGTCGTGGCCTCGAAGCCAACCGGGTTGAGGCGGTCGCGCCGGTTGAGCGTCAGCACTTCCTCCACCAGACGGTCGAGACGGCGAGTATTGTTTTCGATGATGGTGGTCAGTTTCGCCTGCGCCGGATCGTGCGTGTCCTCGCGCAGCAGCTGCGCTGCCTGGCTGATGGCCGACAGCGGATTGCGGATTTCATGCGCGATATTGGCGGTGAGCCGCCCCAGTGCTGCCAGCTTCAGCCGCTGCGCCGCCTGCTCAGCCTGGCTTTGGTCTTCCAGCACCAGCACCCGGCTGTCGTCCGGCGTCGCAAGCGGGATGCAGCGTATGCGCAACTGCGCAGCCTGGGTGCTCAGGGTATGCGCGGTCCGGGGGCCGCATTGCTGCGACAGGGCGCGCGCCAGTTCCGGTGCGCAGTCGGCCAGCCGGGTGACGCCGGGCACCACCGGCGCCGCGATGCCGAGCAGCGCCAGCGCACGCGGGCTGGCGTGGCGCACCACGCCGTCGCCGCGCACCGCCAGCAGGCCGTCGGGCGAGTTCTCGATCGCCAGCGCGTTGATGCGGTTCAGCAGCGCCAGCTCGTCGGCCTGGCGCTGCGCCAGCGTTTCCGACTGCAGCGCACGCTGGGTCAGCGCGTGTGCCAGCCAGCCGATAGCGAAATAGCCGGCGCACAGCAGTCCGACCTGGAAAAAGCTGTCCATCCTCTGGCTGCCGCCAAGAATGCTGAAAGCATGCTGCAGCAGCACGGCAATCGACGCCATCGCCGCATACAGCAGGGTCAGCCGCCCGCTGCCCACCAGGCCGCCCGAGGCGATGGAAATCGCCAGCAGCAGGCCCATGCCGCCTGCCAGCCGTTCGCTGGCCGACATCATCAGCATCACCAGCACGATATCGGCGGCGATGTGGGCGGTGAGCTGGATCTGGAACCCCGGCCAGCGCGCGCGGATGCCCAGCACGAACAGCGCCGCGATCAGCAGATAGGCATAGGCGAAGGCCTGGAAACGCTCGGATGCGCCTTCGCGGAACAGATCCGAGGCGTCGAACAGCAGCCCGGTGAACACCAGCGCCACCGCCAGGGTCAGGCGATACAGATTGAAGTAATCGAGGCTGCGCCAGTGCGAAGCATAGTAGCCCTGCGTGGCCGGGCGCGGCATGGGGGGTGCCGCGGCGTTCATTTTTTGCCGCGTTGCTGGTGCTCGGGGGTGCAGAAAAATTCGCCGCCGGAATAGATGGCCTCGCTGCGCGGCAGATTCACCCCGCAATGCACGCATTTCACCATGTCTTCGACGGTCTGCTCGCGCACCGGCGCGGGCGGCTTGTTGAGCGAACGCTGGTAGGCGCGAAACAGCGCCAGCACCAGAAAAACGATTGCAATCAGCAGCAGAACCTTGAGCACGCCATCCCTCCAAAAATGGCGTTCAGGATAGCATGGCCGCGCACGGCCACCTGCTTACCGCTTCGATCTTGAATTCTTCCGGGTACCGCTTGTTGCTCATGACGCCCCCCTTCTTTGCCTCAGGTTTAAGACTCAAAGGTGTCTACTGAAGCCGGGGCGATTCTAGCCCTCGCGCGAATCCAGCATCATTTCCATCGGCTTTGCGGGATCGGACCCGCGAGCGCGCCTACGTCAATCCGTGCAACGAACGTATCATGCTGTCCATCGCCCATGGCGGCGACCAGAGCGACGGCAGAGCAGTGCACAACCCCGAGGTCTGCTATCCCGCGCAGGGATTCCAGATATTGAAAAACGCGACCGGAACCGGCGATATTCCGGTCAAGCGCCTGATTGCCACCCAGGGACGGCGCATCGAACCGATCACGTATTGGACAACTGTTGGCGATACCGTTGCCGTCAATGGCCTGAAATGGAAGCTTCAGCAATTAAAATACGGCCTCACCGGAAAAATTCCGGATGGCTTGCTGTTCAGGATTTCGAGCATCCAGGCAGACGATGCCAAGGCTTACCAAACGCAGGACACGTTTGCCCGCGATCTGCTCAGGGCGATGTCGCCGAGCGGCCGCGAACGCATCATCGGCAATCCCGGTCCGGCCGGCTGAACGACCTGCACCCTTATCAACTACTGGCTTCATTGCAACGGAAACACCATGACCAAAAAAGCACTCATCACCGGCGTCACCGGCCAGGACGGCGCCTACCTTGCCGAATTCCTTCTGGGCAAGGGCTACGAAGTTCACGGTATCAAGCGCCGCACCTCGCTGTTCAACACCGACCGCATCGACCACCTGTATCAGGACCCGCACGAGACCGGCCGCAAATTCATCCTGCACCACGGCGACCTCACCGACTCGTCCAGCCTCATCCGCATCATCCAGCAGGTGCAGCCCGACGAAATCTACAACCTCGCCGCGCAAAG
>NCIH01000116.1:0-8138 GCA_002281975.1 Hydrogenophilales bacterium 17-64-11
AATGATGTCTTTTTGCATGCGGCAACTATAGCAGCGGGGATGGCGGGCTATTCCCATCCCGGTTACACACTGTTACAAAATCGCCCTGGCGTGAAACAGTGCGCTTACTTTCCTCAACCAAACTGCGAAGCGTGGCAGCAAAACAACGCGACCACGGATATGGAGATCACGATGGACACACGGCAAACCTGGATTATCGGACTGGCAGCACTGGGACTGGCTATGGTCAGTCCGGTTCACGCGGCACCGGATTACCTGGATGGCGCTTTCATCGTGGCCCAGCGCGACCGCGGCGACGAAGCCCGCCCGGATCGGCGCGACGCCCGCAAGCCCGATCAGCGCCGCGCGCCGAGACGCGAGGCCGAACGCAACGAGCCGCCAGGTTACGGCTACGGCTACGAGCGCCGCCAGCAGGAACGTCCCGAGCCGGACAGCCGTCCCCGCGGCCGTCGCTGAATTTGCACTGAATGCACTGTTGAACGAGGAGAATCACGATGAATGTACGTCCCCTGAAGCGCACCCAAGGACATAGGCGCGTTCTGCTTGCCGCCCTGCTCGCCGTCAGCGGCGCCGCACAGGCCGGTCGCGGCGACGGCGACGGCTTCACCGCCCGCGCCAAAGTCCTGGCCAGCACCCCGGTCTACGACACCATCAACGAGCCGCGCCGCGAATGCTGGACCGAAACCGTCGGCTATGACACTCGCAGCGTCCGCGACGGCAGCAATACGGGAGGAGCCGTGCTCGGCGCCATCGCCGGCGGCCTGCTCGGCGCCACGGCCGGCAAGGGCAACGGCAAGGTCGCCGCCGCCGCGGTCGGCGCAGCCACCGGCGCGGTGGTGGGCGACCGCTGGAACGACGGCGGCAATCGCTACGAATCGCGCCCGCGCCAGGTGGAGCGCTGCCGCACCCACGACGACTACCGTCAGGTGATCAGCGGCTACGACGTGCGCTACCGTTTCCAGGATCGCGAATACAGCACCCGTCTGCCTTACGACCCGGGCAACTGGCTGACCCTGAATGTGAGTTTTTCCGTGGCCGAGGATCAGCGCGGCGGGCGCTGGAACAACAGCCGCAACGGCTGGAACGATTGACGCCGCGCTACGCGCTGCCGCCGCATTCCGAGCTTGAAAGGAGTAGAACCATGCTACGTACCCTGCTGATTGCAACCGCCCTCCTGACCGCCTCCAGCGCCAGCTTCGCCCATGGCGGCAACCATGGTCACGGCCGCGTGATAACGGTCGAGCCGCGGTTCGTCGTCTCGTTTGGCAGCCGCCATCACGACGGCTTCCGCGTGCTGTACGAGTCCGGCGGCAGCCGCTACTGGACGCACACGCCCTACTATCCCGGCCGCACCATCGTGCTGCCCCCGCGCCATCGCGTCCAGCATGTCCACCACTACCGCGATTACGCGCCCGGCCGGGATGGGCGCCGCGACTGGAATCATCGCCGCGACGACTGGCGCCACGACCGCGATGATCGCCGCGACCATCGCGAGCACCGCCGCCACGACCGCGGCTGAATCGCAACCGGGTCCGGGCTTCCCCGACCCGGTTTCAATTCCTGGGTGCGGGCTCCGGCATGCGCACCTGGAACCGCATGCTGGCGGGGGCGTTGCCGGCATGCGCAATGGTTGACCGGCTGCAGTGAACCGTTTCTCGCGGATCGGCTCTGATTCCGCTGTGTCCGGCTGGAGCGCCGCGCCGACTTGGCATACGATGCCTCCCCCTGCCCGGAACAGTTCCACGCCCATGCCGATCACCTCCCCTCCGCAGCGCCTGCTCCCGGCTTTCGCCCTCGCCCTGACCCTGATCGTGTTCGCCATGGCGACCCGCATTGTCCTGATGACGCGGCCGGAGGTGAACATTCCGCCGGGCATCGCTTCCTATGTACAGATTTTCGGCTTCGGCCTGCTGTTCGATCTGGCGGTGGCCGCGTATTTCGCGGCGCCGGTGGCCCTGCTGCTGGCGCTGATGCCGGACCGCTTCGCGCGCTGGCATGTGATGCGCGCAGCCGGCATGGCGCTGCTGATCGCGCTGACGTTCGTGCTGCTGCTGACCGCGGTGGCGGAATGGTTCTTCTGGGAAGAGTTCGGCGCCCGCTTCAATTTCATTGCCGTCGATTATCTGCTCTATTCGCACGAGGTCATCGGCAACATCCGCGAGAGCTATCCGGTGGGGAAAGTCCTTGCCGGACTCGCGGTCCTGGCGGTGCTGTGGTGGCTGCCCTTCATGCGCCGCATCTATGCCGCAGCCCGCGCGCCCTGGCCCTGGCGTTCCCGTCTGCTTTGGGTCGGCGCCTGGGCGGTCGCCGTGGTGGGGCTGGCCGCTGGCCTCGATGGCGATCTCAAGAACCGCAGCACCAGCGATCATGTCAACGAACTGGCCGGCAATGGCATTTATTCCTTTTTCGCCGCCAACCGCCGCAACGAGCTGGATTTCGAACGCTTCTATGCCGCGCTGCCGCCGCAGCAGGCTTTCTCCATCGTGCGCCGCACGCTGGCGCAGGACGGCGGCAGGTGGCTGGAGAAACAGCCTGCCGGCGGGATAGAGCGGCTGATCCCGTCAGCCGCGGCGCCGCAGCGCCTCAACGTCGTGCTGATCAGCATCGAAAGCATGGGCGCGGAATTTCTCGGCGCTTATGGCAATCCACGCGGCCTGACGCCGAACCTGGACCGGCTGGCGCGGGAAGGCCTGTGGTTCTCGAACGTTTACGCCACCGGCAACCGCACCGTGCGCGGCCTGGAGGCGCTGGCGCTGGCGCTGCCGCCGACGCCCGGCCAGTCGATCGTGCGGCGCCCCAGGAATGAGGAACTGTTCTCGCTCGGCAGCGTGCTCGAGGATTTCAACTACGAAGTGCGCTTCGCCTACGGCGGCTACGGCTACTTCGACAACATGAACGCCTTCTTCGACCGCAACGACTACCGCACCATCGATCGCACCGACATTCCCGCCGAACGCATCGGCTTCGCCAATATCTGGGGCGTGGCGGACGAGTTCCTGTTCGACCACGTGCTCGACAGCCTCGGCCATATCCATCGTTCGGCGCAGCGCGGCGAGGGTTCGCGGCCGTTCTTCGTGCACATCATGACCACCAGCAATCATCGCCCCTACACCTACCCGGCGGGCCGTATCGACATCCCCTCCGGCAGCGGGCGCGAGGGCGCGGTGAAGTATGCCGACTACGCCATCGGCCATCTGCTCGCCGAGGCACGCAAGCAGGACTGGTTCGACGACACCCTGTTCATCGTCACCGCAGACCATGGCGCCAATGCGCGCGGCACGGTGAACATCCCGGTGGACAAGTACCGGATTCCCTTGTTTTTCTACGCGCCCAAGCACCTCAAGCCGCGGCGGGTGGAGCGGCTCATGTCGCAGATCGACATTGCGCCCACGCTGCTGGGCATGCTCGGGATGCGCTACTACAGCAAGTTCTTCGGGCGGGATATCCTGCACGCCCCGCCAGCGGGCGACCGTGCCTTCGTCGCCAACTACCAGACGCTGGGTTATCTGAAAAACGGCCGCCTGGCCGTGTTGCAGCCCCGGCGCAAGGCGGAAGTGTTTGCCGTCGATGCGCAGAACCTGCCCGTGGCGCCGCGCGCCGACCCGGCGCTGCAGCAGGAAGCGACCGCGTTCTATCAGCATGCGGCGCACGTGTTTCGCCATGGCCTGTATCGCGACGAAGAGCAGCTTCCGCCCGCGCAGCGAACGCCCGGCATCCCCGCTTCGGCCCAGACCGAGTTGCGGGAGCGGACCGGCAGCCGCTAAGCGCCGGCGCGGTTCCCGAACCCGCCGGGCGGGGACGCCGGCTTATTCGTGGTGGACGACGAACGCGAGTTCGGTGGTGAAGTTGCCGATCCCGCGGTGATTGGTTGGCGTCCAGCCCGCGTCCTTGAGATGGCGGGTCAGTTCGCGCGTCATGTCCGGGTTGCCGCAGACCATCACCCGGTCCTGCCCGGGGTCCGGCGCGGGCAGGCCGAGACGCTGCGACAGCTCGCCGGATCGGAACAGGTCGCTGCCGCGTTGGGGTGTGGGGAAAGGCTCGCGCGTCACGGTCGGCACGTAATGCAGTTGGGCATTGTCCAGCGCCTCGATCTCGTCGCGGTAGGCCAGTTCTGCCGCCGTGCGCACCGAATGCACCAGCACCACGTGCTCATAGCGCGCATAGAGTTCAGGGTCGCGGATCAGGCTCATGAACGGCGCCAGTCCGGTGCCGCTGGCGAGCATGTACAACGTGCGCCCCGGCAGCACATGGTTGAGCGTGAGCGAGCCGGTCGCCTTGCTGTTGACCCACACGCTGTCGCCGGGCCGGATGTGAACCAGCTGGCTGGTCAGCGGGCCGTCCGGTATATGGATGCTGAGGAACTCCAGGTAGTCGCGGTCGGGGGTGGAGACGATGGAATAGGCGCGCGCCACCAGCTTGCCTTCGCGCTTCAATCCGAGAGTGACGAATTCACCGTTTTCGAACGCAAAATCCTGCGGGCGGCTGAGCGTGAAGCTGAAGGTCCGGTCCGACCACGGGCGCACCGACCATACCGTTTGTTCACTGTAGGGCATGATTTTTCCGTGGACTCCTGCTTGCGCCGCAAACCCGGCGCGGGCACACACCTTGCGCTCGAGGATACGACGGCGCTTGCGGAGCACAGTTCCGGCACGCGCCTTGCCATCGTTACCCAACCCGTTCAGCCCTTGATGCACACCAGCGGCCGCAACTTCGCCACTTTGCGCGCCAATCCGGCGCGATCGGCCGCCTCCACCACGGCGCTGACATCCTTGTAGGCGCCCGGGGCCTCTTCCGCCACGCCGCGCAGCGACGGACTGCGGATCAGGATGCCCCGGGCGGCGAGCTCGTCCACCAGCGCCCGACCGTGCCACTGACGGGCGGCCTGGTGGCGGCTCATGGCGCGCCCGGCGCCATGGCAGGCGGAGCTGAAGGCGCGCGTCATGCCGGTTTCGGTGCCGGCCAGGATGTAGGACGCGGTGCCCATGCTGCCGCCGATCAGCACCGGCTGGCCGATGTCGCGCAATTCGCCAGGCAGCGCCGGGTGGCCGGGGCCGAAGGCGCGCGTCGCGCCCTTGCGGTGCACGTAGAGGCGGCGTGTCTGGCCGTCGACCGTGTGCGTCTCCTGCTTGCAGGTGTTGTGCGACACGTCGTAGATCAGGGTGAGATGGGTTCCCGGCACGATGTCGGCGAACACCTTGCGGGCAAGCTGGGTGATGACCTGGCGATTGGCCAAGGCGCAGTTGATCGCCGCGCGCATGGCGCCGAGGTAGGCCTGACCGAGGGGAGAAAGGATCGGTGCGCAGGCGAGCTCGCGGTCGGGCAGCTCGATGCCGTGGCCCGGCGCGGCGATCACCATCTGCCTGAGGAATTCGGTGCCGATCTGGTGTCCCAGCCCGCGCGAGCCGCAGTGGATGCTGACCACCACCTCGCCCTGGCGCAGGCGGAAACGGTCGGCCGCCTTGCTGTCGTAGATTTCAGCGATTTCCTGCAATTCGAGGTAATGGTTGCCGGAGCCGAGGGTGCCGATTTCGTCGCGCTGGCGGCGCTTGGCGTGCTCGGACACGTTGCCGGGTTCGGCGCCGGCCATGCAGCCGCGCTCCTCGATGCGGTCGAGGTCGGCCTCGCTGCCGTAGCCGCGCTCGACCGCCCAGCGTGCGCCGTCGCGCAGCATCGCGTCCATCTCGCTGGCATCGAGGCGCAATTGGCCGGTGCTGCCGAGTCCTGCCGGAATCCGGGCGAACAGGCGCTCGGCCAGCCGCTGCTTGAGCGGCGCGATATCCGCGGCCTTCAATCCGGTGTGCAGGGTGCGCACGCCGCAGGAAATGTCGAAGCCCACCCCGCCGGCGGAAACCACCCCGCCCGCGTCGGCATCGAACGCCGCCACGCCGCCGATCGGGAAGCCATAACCCCAGTGCGCGTCGGGCATGGCGTAGGCAGCGTCGACAATACCCGGCAGGGTGGCGACGTTGACAAGCTGCGCGAAGACTTTCTCGTCCATTTCGCGCACCAGAGCCTGGTCGGCATAGACCACCGCCGGCACGCGCATTTTTCCGAACGGCGCGACGCGCCATTCGACATCCGACACCTGCTCGAACAGACCGAGGTTCATTTCACACGTCCACTACGCACTGGGCCAGCCATCGCCCGGATTCGTCCCTCCCCGCTTTCAACTCAGTATAGGTGGCGCCCTTGATCTCGACGGCCGGCTGGTGCTTATCCGGATCGACCGGCTCGCCCCATGCGGTGGCATGCAGGCTGTGCCCGTCCAGACTGACTTCGAAGCGGCTGAACAGCATGCGGCGCGCCGCCATTTCGAGGATCAGCGCGTTCAGCCAGTCGGCCAGCAGCAGTTCTTCGTCCGGCGCCTCGCAGCGGATTTCCACCGCTTCGTCGGGCGCCACGCGCCCCGGGTCGGTCACCACGGCGGTCATCGCCAGTGCAGCCTGTTCGAACGCGGCCGCCAGGGTGGGGCCGATGCCGCGCACTCCCATGTCGGCCTGGTGCGGGAAGTGTTCCCACCACCGCTCTGCCGCGCGAGCGCGCCAGGCTGCCACCGCCCGCGTCCGTGCCTGAAAGATCGCGTCGCGGATCCGCGCAGGGTCGGCATTGCGCGCTATATCGGCGGCATCGATGGTCTGCGCCGCCTGCAGCGCCTGCCGCAGATGCTCCGGCGCGGGAAACGCTTTGTCCTCGTAGCCGGGCCGGCCGCGGAAATCGCATTCGCAGGCCTGCAGAAACGCCTCGAAACGCTCCGGGCGGCGGAACGCATCGACGCGCTCCAGCAGTTCGACGACCGTGCCGGGGCGCAATTCCAGCGCACGATGGACGTTGCCGTGTTCGCGCGCCACCGCGACGGCGAGCTCGCGGCAGTCGACCGGCACGCGGATGCGCTCGCTCAGCGCACGCACCAGGTCGGCGCTCCGGGCTTCGTGGCCATGATGTCTGGGCCAATACTCGGGCGGCGTCGTGCCCTTGCCGAGGTCGTGGGTCAATGCCGCGAAGCGCACCGGCAGGCTGAACCCCTGGCGCGCCGCCCAGTCGACCGCCCGCATGACATGCACGCCGGTATCGACTTCGGGATGATGCGCGGGCGGCTGCGGCACCCCGAACAGGCGGTCGATTTCGGGGAAGAGCCGGGCCAGCGCGCCGCAGTCGCGCAACACCTGGAACATGCGCGACGGCTGCGTTTCCATCAGGCCGCGCGCGACTTCCTGCCACACCCGCTCGGGCACCAGCGCATCGACTTCGCCGTTGTCCACCATCCGCCGCATCAGCGCGTTGGTTTCCGGCGCCACGACGAAACCGGTGAAACGGGCGGCGAAGCGCGCCACCCGCAGGATGCGCACCGGGTCTTCGGCAAACGTCTCGCTCACATGGCGAAAGACGCGCGCGGCCAGATCTTCCTGCCCGCCATGGGGGTCGACCAGCGTGCCGGCCTCGTCCTCGGCCATCGCATTGATGGTGAGGTCGCGGCGGCGCAGGTCCTCTTCCAGGGTGACGTCCGGTGCGGCGTATACCTTGAATCCCTTGTAGCCATGCCCGGATTTGCGCTCGGTGCGCGCCAGGGCGTATTCCTCGTGCGTTTGCGGGTGCAGGAAGACGGGGAAATCCTTGCCGACCGGCTGGTAGCCCAGCGCGATCATGTCGTCGGGCGTGGCGCCGACGACGACGTAGTCGCGGTCGGCCAGCGGCAGGCCCAGCAACCGATCGCGCACTGCGCCGCCGACGATGTAGATTTTCATGGCGGCGCGGCGGGCCTAGCGGCGGGCGTTTTCCCGGTACGCGTCGTAGCGCGCGCGCGGCGTGTCGGCACGCAAGTATTCGGGGGCGATGGCTTCGAGCGCCGCCGGCGGGAACGCGAACACGGATGGCCAGCCACCGCTGCAGACGTTGTCCGTCGTCATGGCGTAGTAGTTGTCGCGCGTCATCAGCTTTTTGCCGGGTTTGAATTCGAGCGCCCAGGCCTGGAAATACGACGACCATTTGCCCAGTGGAATGACGCTGCGCCGCTTGCCGATCACTTCGCCGACGTAATTCACCAGTTCCTGCAGGGTGTAGGTCTTGGGGCCGCACAAGTCGTAGGTCTGGCCGTAGGTCGCCGGATTGTCGAGGCTGTCGGCATACGCGCGCGCGACGTC
>NCIH01000117.1:0-8073 GCA_002281975.1 Hydrogenophilales bacterium 17-64-11
ATCAGACAAACCGGATGCCCCGCAGAGCCTGGCCGACCGCCTGCGCGCGGCGTCGAAGGCGCTGGACCACGACGAAATCGCCGCCCGGCTGGCCGTCATCCGGCAGGGCCGGGAGCTGGATAAGGAACATGCGGCCCAGGAGGCCGAGCGTCTGCATGACAAAGAGTTGGAGCGGGAACACGAAGCCGAGGTTCAGCGCGAGCGGGGGCCGGGCCACGAGCTGTGACGCTCAAGCGGGTTAACCCTACGCTCGAGCAATTGCTTCTAGCACCGGGCATTCTGGGCGATCCCCTCCGCTGCAAAGTGCTGCGGTGCGGGACAGAACGGCTTCGATCCTTTGAAGGTCGGCAATTTTTGCCCTTACATCGGCCAGATGCGCGTCGGTTTTTTCCTTGATTTCGGCACATGATCGCAACGCGCCATCGCCAAGACCAAGCAAGCCGCGAATGTCGTCCAGCGAAAACCCCAGCTCACGAGCGCGTAAAACGAAGCGCAGGCGCTGCACGTCCGCAGCGTCATAGGTGCGGTGGCCTGCATCAGTCCGGGCGGGCGGTGGCAGGATGCCTGCCGTCTCGTAATAGCGGATGGTTTCCAGATTACAGCCAGTGGCGCGGGCCAAATCGGCGCGGCGCAGCGCCTTGATTTTGTGGATCGCAATCTCGTGAACGACAGCCATGATGATTTTCCTTGCGCCTGTAGTTGCTACAGACCGTAGGCAGGTTGCAACGGGATGACAAGGAAGCTGCGCATGAGTGACATTCACGATACCGAAACCGCGCCGCGAAGCGCCGACCACAAGGGCCTGTTTGCCACGCTCGGGCTGGCGGGGGCGTTTCTCGCCTCGGCTTGCTGCATCGTGCCGCTGGTGCTGGTGACGCTGGGAATATCGGGGGCCTGGATCGGCAACCTGACAGCACTTGAACCCTACAAACCGCTGACCGCAGGCATCGCCATCGTCTTTATCGGGCTGGGGTTCTGGCACGTCTATTTCCGCACCAAACCCGTCTGCGTTGAGGGGTCTTACTGCGCCCGCCCGCAATCGTCGCGCCTTACCAAGACAGTGCTCTGGGTGGCGACGGCGCTGGTCCTGCTGTCCGTGACGCTCAACTGGTGGGCCCCGCTGCTTTATTGAAACCCAAAGGAGAAACCCGATGAAACGTTTTGCAATTCTAGCGCTTGGCGCGCTCATGCTCGGCCTGCCCGCCACCGCCCCGGTGGTCTTTGCGCAATCGGCAACGACCGCCGCCACGCTGACCGAAGTCAGTTTTGATGTGCCGGACATGACCTGCGCGCTCTGCCCGCTGACGGTCAAAACCGCGATGAGCGGCGTCAATGGGGTGCAATCGGTCGAGGTGGACTTTGATACCCGCAGTGCGACTGTGATCTTTGATCCCACCCTGACCGATGCAGCGGCGATTGCGGAAGCCTCGGCACAGGCAGGCTATCCGGCTGCCGTGCGGGGCTGAGACCGATGCGCGACGACATTCAGGGCGGGGTGCTGGCGACACTGATCGCCGCCCCCTTGATGATCATCTGTTGCGGCGGCGGTGGCGTGGCCCTGGCCGCAATCACAGGCGCGGTTGGCGGATGGATCGGGGGTGCTAGCGGCCTGGCCGCAGTCCTGGTGGCAGCGGTTGCGGCGCTGATCTGGCGCAGCCGACGGCGCGCGAGGGCGGGCTGCTGCGAGCCGGGCACCACCTTCTGAAAGGCAGCGCAAGCCATGAATGCCGATACATCCGAACGCCGCCTGCTGATCACCGGCATTGTCGGCACCATCATCGCGGCGTTGTGCTGCTTTACGCCGGTTCTGGCCGTGCTCCTTGGCGTTGTCGGTCTGTCGGCCCTGCTGGGCTGGCTCGATATCGTGCTCTTCCCCGCACTGGCCTTCTTCATCGGCCTTACGATTTATGCCGTCTGGCGACGCCAGCGGAACACCAGGAACTCTTGAAGGAATACGACCATGAACGATTGCTGCACCATTCCCGGCCCGGACCAGAACACTTTCGACCTGGCCGTGATCGGGGCCGGATCGGCGGGGTTTTCCGCCTCGATCACGGCGGCCGAGGCGGGCAAGCGCGTGGCGCTGATCGGTCACGGGCTGATCGGCGGCACCTGTGTGAACGTGGGTTGTGTGCCGTCAAAGGCGATGATCCGCGCGGCGGAAGCAATCCACGGGGCGAAAGCTGCGCGACGGTTTCCGGGGCTGTCCGGGGCGGCACAGGTCGATGACTGGTCGGCGCTGATGGCGGGCAAGGACGCCTTGGTCTCTGGCCTGCGGCAAAAGAAGTATGCTGATCTGCTGCCCAGCTATGAGGGGATCACTTACCTCGACGAAGGCGCGGCCCGGCTTGTCCCTGGTGGCGTTCAGGTCGGTTCGCGCCTGATCCGTGCGCCCAAGGTCATCATCGCCACCGGTGGCCGCCCCGCCCTGCCTCCTATTCCGGGAATCAAGCAAGTGCCCACGCTGGACAGCACGTCACTTCTTGCGCTGGAAACTCTGCCGGAAAGCCTGATCTTCCTTGGCGGCGGCTATATCGGCGCGGAGCTGGCGCAGATGATGGCGCGGATGGGGGTCAAGGTCACCATGGTGTGCCGCTCGCGCCTTTTGCCGCAGGCCGAACCCGAAGTGTCCGAGGCTCTGACAAAGGTGTTCCGGGAAGAGGGGATCACGATGCATTGCGGCGTGACCTATGACGCCTGTCACCTTGCTGGCGCGCGCGCGGTGCTGTGCATCGAGGAAGGCGGCAAGCGGCTGGAATTGACGGCAGACCATCTGGTGGTGACCGCCGGGCGCAGCCCCAATACCGAAGGGCTGGGTCTAGCGGACATAGGGGTCGAGACAGACAGGCGCGGCGCAATCGTTGTGGGCGACGACATGCAGACCACCCGCCCCGGCATCTATGCCGCAGGCGATGTGACCAACCGCGATCAGTTCGTCTACATGGCCGCCTATGGCGCGAAGCTGGCTGCACGGAACGCCATGGGCGGCGCGGAACGCTATGACAATGGCGCGATGCCCTGGGTGGTGTTCACCGATCCGCAGGTGGCGGGCGTGGGGCTGAGCGAGGAACAGGCCGTTGCAGCCGGGTATGACGTGAAAACCAGCGTTCTGACGCTCGACAACGTGCCCCGAGCGCTCGCGGCCCGTGACACGCGCGGTGTCATAAAGCTGGTGGCGGATGCAGAGACCGATAGGCTCTTGGGCGGTGTGATCGTGGCCCCGGAGGGAGCGGACAGCGTCCAGACGTTGGCCATGGCGCTGAAATTCGGCATGACCACCAAAGCCCTCGGTGACACCATCTTCCCTTACCTTACCACGGTCGAGGGGCTGAAACTCGCCGCTCAGACCTTCGACAAGGATGTGGCTAAGTTGTCCTGTTGTGCGGGATAGGCGCGAGAATGCGACCCTGCTTATGATAGCAATGCGCGCTTCACCACGTCTGGCTCTTTCTGGATCAGCCGCAGCAGGGTCGCAGCTGGTCCGCTGACACGGCGCTGGCCTTGTTCCCACTTCCGGTAGCCCGACAGGCTCATTCCCATCAAAGGGGCCATCTGCGCTTGCGTCAGATGGGCCTGTTCCCGCACTTCCCGCGGGGCAATGGGATCGTGGACAATGGCGGGGCCTTCGCCCTTCGCGTGAGAAAGGGCCTCGGTCATTGCCTGGATCAGATCGTCGCCAAAGGTGCTCATCTCTTTTCCTTCCGGGTTGCCTTGAATGCCGCCGCCAGCGCGGAAACGGCGCGTTTTTCGTCGGGCGTCATGTCGCCCTGATCATTCTTCGCATAGGCCAGAAGGGCGTAGAGCGGCATGGTATCATCCAGGTAGTAGTAGATGATACGTGCCCCTCCCCTCTTGCCGCGCCCGGAGGCCGCAAAGCGAACCTTGCGAACCCCGCCCGTTCCGGGGATCTCGTCCCCTGCCAAAGGGTTCTCCGCCAGAAAGTCGATCAGCTCCCGCTTCTCGTCTTCGCTGAAGAGCTTTTCCGTCTGGCGGGTGAAGATCGGGGTCTCTGCTACCGACTGCATGGCTGAATATACCCCATTGGGTTACTATTTTCAAGTGTCATGCGGTGATTGACCTTTCCGGAACCAAGGCGCTAACCGAAGAGGCGTTTCCAGAAGCCTTTTGGCCTCTGGTCGTTCAAGAGTGCCAGAACGCGGCCTTCGGAGCTGTCGAGGCGCTTTCGTAGATCCTCCACGGTATCCGTCAGATGGCGCTTCTGCTCTTCCAAGCCGTTCTTCCGCTCTTCCATCACGGCAAGTTCTTTTTCCAGATCAGCCATGCGTTGCAATGCGTTGAAATCTGGGGGTAATCCTGCCTGTTGCGCGCTGTTGCGTATTGTTGCATCGCCTCTTTGTGCAACGCGTTGCGCGACAGGTTGGAAAACTCTGTGAAGCTCTGATGGGTCTATTTCATATGACCCATTCTCACCCTTGGGCGCAGAAATCTTCCCGCTTTTTATGGCGCGCTGAATGGTTGCCTTGTTCTTGCCGGTGGCCGACGCTGCTTCTGAAAGGGTGTATTTCATTGTGTTGCTGGTCCGTTGCGCATCGTTGCAATGTTATGCTGTGCGACGCGTTGCGCCGTTGCAAGTCTTTTCCTATCGGCGCAGACTTTCCTGCTTCTTGCAGTATGCCACAAAGGCTGCACCGGCATTCTTGGGTGGGTTCCCTTTTGCAGCTTCGGCCTTGGCGAAGGCCATCCAGTCCGACCGTAGGACGTGGTAGTCTCTGCCCTTCTCGCGGGCGACCTCGCGGGCCTTCTCCTCGGACCATTCCGGCAGCCGGATATCAGGTGCCAGCGCGGTAGAGGCGGACCGTGGCCGGAAGATTACCAGGTCGTCAGCCATCAGCTCGATCTTGTAGAACGGCGTGCAATCATCTTCGATGATCTGCCGGAGGTTTAGCCGGAACTTCTTGAGAGGGGCGTTGCTGCCCGTCTTGTTCTGAAGGTTGGCCAGCCCGATCTGCCACTTTGGCTGCGCGCCGCAGTGCTTCCGGGCAATCTCATACAGGCGGCGCTCCAAGGGGCGGCGAAGGCGGAAGTAGTCTTCCGAGATGCTGATCACCTCGTTGGCCTCGATCGCCCGCATCAACCAGTCAGACAGGACGACTTCGCAGTAGTCGAGGCGCCATTTTCCCTCTTCCCGCATGACAAAGCCGCCTTCGTCGATCAGGCCGAAGATGCGGACCTCTTTCCGGTTTCCGGTCCTGATGTTTGTCTTGAACTGGGTGCCCTGCAGGCGCTGAAAGGCGTGTTCGAGGCGCTTGTATTCCCGGCCATCGGTGTTGCGGTTAGTTCCGATCATCAGCTCGCGTGCGCTGAACCTGACCCGCTTCCCGATGGGTTCGCCCCGGTTCTTTCTGTCCATCAGCTGGCTGATGCAGAAGATCAGGATGTCTTTGTCCTTGATGGTCGGCAGCCCAAGCCCGGAAGGGATGATTTCCAGGCTGTTCTCCCCGCTCCGGTAGACCAGGTGGCGCATGTCGGGCTGCGTGGCCAGCGAGAACAGCGGGTGTTCCATCGACGCCATGTCATCCTTGGGCACGACATCGGCGATGTCGAGGATGAAGAAGTCTTTCTGTGGGTGTCGATCTGGAAGTAGGGCCATGGGTGATTCTTAGCTCATGTTCGTGCTATCGGGAACCAAAATTCGTGCTATCGGGAACCGCTGCCCGAGGCGGTGCGCTAAGTGCTTCCGTTCGTGCTTTCGGGAACCCGCTCTCGCGCCAAAACCGTTCGTGCCTTTCGGAACCAAAATTCGTGCCTTTCGGAACCAAAATTCGTGCCTTTCGGAACTATCCACAGGGTTAAGACTTTGGTTTTGAAAGCGTTCTGGCATCCGTAACACTACTCCGTAGGTAACACTAATAACACTAGGGCTTTTCGCCCGTATCGCACCCAGAAGCCCGCCGCTTGCGCTTGTGGCAAGCGGTGGATTTGCCATGACGAAGGCAGGGGTGGCGGGAAGGTCAGCCCCCAGACTGAGACGGGCGGTCGATCCAGATGGCGCAGAACCTACGGCCTTCCGGATTTGTGACGACCTGGCCCCCTGCGGTGGTGCAGTAGACTTGGGGGTATTGGCCGAACTCGCGCGCATCGCCCCGGCCCATGATCAGAAACGCCGCCAGAAGCCCCAGAACGGCCCCACCAGCGCCGACCGATGCCAACCACACCCAGAACCCGCCGAAGTAGCGCCAAGCCTCTCTGCGGGCCTCTCCTGCGGCTTTGGCGTAGTCTCGGGCGGCGGAGCTGGTTTCGGCATGGCTTTTCTCGATGGCCCTGCTTGCGGCATCGGTGGCGGCGAGGATGGTTTCCAGCGCCAGTTTTTCCAGCCGCAGGTCCATGCGCTCGGAAATGGCCTCGTAGACGGCTTGCCCGGTCTGGGCCATCGAAGCCACGCCCTGGACAAGTTGCTGGTTCAGGGCTTCGGCCTCGGTCTTGTTGAGGCTGGTTCGTTGGAGATGGGCAATCTGCTGCCCCATGCGGGCCAGCTCGTCGGCCAGGATTTCGAAGGAATCTTTGCCTCCGCTCATGCTTCACCTGCCCCGGCGCTGTGCGCCTTGGCATCGAGGTCAGCCAGAAGCCCCGCTAGTTCTTTCTGATCGACTTCCCTGGTCGCGTTCTTGCGAAGGATCGAAGCCAGCCACTTGGCAATCTTGGGGTCTTTCAGAGCTTCGGTTGTGACGATGGCCCCGACAATGATTTTGCGGCGGGTGTCCTGTGCCTTTGCCCGTGTTTTGAGGCGGGCCAGTTTTGCCTGAGCCTCAGCTACCTGTTGTTCAATCGTCCGCACCATTTCGCCGCTCTGTTGCTCGTTCCGGTTGTGCTTTTGTCCGGAATGCGGGAAGGTTGCAAGACACGAAGTGCCCACTTATACAAACGTTTCACGTTTGTGTGGGCAAGGGGCGCTGCACTCCCCTTTGAACCCCAGCTAAGGCACCGCGCGAAAATGGCGATCTACCACCTTCGGGCCACGATGATTTCGCGATCCGCTGGCCGCAGTGCCACGGCGGCGGCGGCCTATCGCAGCGCGTCCCACATCGAGGATCACCGCACCGGGCTTTCGTTCGATTATCGCGCACGGGGTGGCGTCGATCATGTCGAAATCCTCGCCCCTGCCCATGCGCCGGAATGGGCGCAGGACCGTGCGGCGCTGTGGAACGCGGTCGAGGCGGTCGAAACCCGGAAGAATTCGCAGGTGGCCCGCGAAATCCGGGTGGCCTTGCCCGCCGAGCTGGACCAAGCGCAGCGGGCAGAGCTGGTGCGCGACTTCTGCCAGCGGCAGTTCGTGGATCGCGGCATGGTTGCCGACATCGCTCTTCATGCGCCAGGGCGCGAAGGCGATGACCGCAACCACCACGCCCATATCCTGCTGACCACCCGCGAGATCGCCGCCGAGGGCTTCACCACCAAGAACCGCGATTGGAACGCCGTCGAGGTTCTGGAGGGGTGGCGCGAGGCATGGGCGCAGGACGCCAACCTTGCCCTGGAGCTGGCCGGCCACGGCGAGCGGATCGACCACCGGACCCTTGAGGCGCAGCGCATCGAGGCGCTGGATCTGGCCCACGTCGCCCAGGAGCAAGGCCACGAGGCCGAGGCGCTGGAACACACCGTCCGGGCCGTCGCGCTAGACCGCCCGCCTCTGCCCCAGTTGTCGGCGGGCGCGTGGCAGCTCAAGGAGCGCGGGCAGGAGGTTGCCGCCGTCCGCGTCTGGCATGAGGTCAAGGCCCATGCCGCCGAGGTGGCGCGCGTTGCCCAGGAGCTGGCCGGTCATGTCCGGACCTGGCTTGAGCGGGCGGCGGATCACGTCCTGGACAGGTTGCAGCCGTCCGAAGCCGGGCTTGCATATGAGGGTGGTGGCGATAGCCGCGAACGCCCGCAGGATCTTGCCGCCCGGATGCGCGAGGCTTGGGCATTGCGCGATGCGGGATCGGACATAGGGGATCAGCGTTCAGCGATCAGTGAAAAGATATCAGACAAACCGGATGCCCCGCAGAGCCTGGCCGACCGCCTGCGCGCGGCGTCGAAGGCGCTGGACCACGACGAAATCGCCGCCCGGCTGGCCGTCAT
>NCIH01000118.1:0-14888 GCA_002281975.1 Hydrogenophilales bacterium 17-64-11
TGGCTGTTCATTCGGGGCTCCGGGTCATTGGTTTGGTTTCGCAGCCCCAATTCTCCGGGTAAGTCCCGAGTGAACAACCTATTGAGAGATCACAACTAGTGGAGCTGCAGGCCCGATCGATACAAGCCTGTATTTCCAATATGGCGCCAGCGATGGCTGGAGAACCAACAGTGACCAGGAGCGCTACTCGCTGGGTGGCAGAATCAATTTCCTGAATGAAGGGCGTGTGCGCGGATTCGTTGACCTTGCAGCCTTCAAGGAGGAATTGGGGCTGCCAGGCGGCCTCTGGAGCGCCGAATATCTGGCCGATCCCACAAAGTCGCGCCATCCGGGCGACAGCTCCGACCGCAATGGTTTCAGGATTCGTCCAGGGGTGGAGGTCGATCTGTCTGCAGACATGGCGCTGGACGCCGACCTGGTCCTGTCCAGGGACGAGCGCAGCGGTTACAGCGATGCGACCAATCCGGTTGAACAAACCCGTGACCTGTCGCGAGACTTCGTTTCCTTCAGCCCCAAGCTCAAAATCAGGCATCGGCTCGGCGGGCTGAGCAATCGTGCCACGCTGGGATACGACTATTTCAGGGGGACGACGGACAGCCTGACCGCGCCGACCGGGAACCAGTCCTACACACAGGACGCGACCCAGACGAGCCATGCGGTTTATGCACAGAACATCACGGAGCTTGGCGAGCGCCTGGCATTGACGCTCGGCGTGCGCGCTCAACGGCTGAAGCAGTCGGCAAGCCAGTCGGAGTACACGGATCACACGGGTTGGTACCGGCCCGCGATGTCCGGCCATTCCGTCGACACGCGCGAGGCGTACGAGGCGGGAATGAGCTATCGGGCCGAAGGCTGGAAGGTCTACGGCAGGGTCGGGACGACCTACCGTTTCCCCAATACCGACGAACTGTATGGGCTCGATCCGATTAACTGGAATCCGGTCTTTGTCCTTGCTCTTAAGCCTCAGCACGGGACTGTTTACGAAATCGGCGCATCGAAGCAAATCGCCCGCGGCAGCCTTTCCCTAAGCATTTATCAGCAGAATCTGAAGGACGAAATCACCTCAGACCCCATGGGCGGCAACATGAACGTGGATAAGACGCGGCGCCAGGGAGGCGAGCTGAGCGCAAGCCTGGGATTGACTGACAGCCTGCGTGGAAATCTCGGCGTGACGCTCGAAGACGCCGAGATTCGGGACGGCGTCCATGCCGGCAAGGAGGTACCTTTGGTGCCCAGGGTGCAGGCGAGCGCCGGTTTGACCTGGAGCCGGACATCGAAAGCAGCCTATTCCGCGCGCTTGAATTATGTAGGCGAGCGGCGGTACGGCGATGATTATGCGAACGAGGCGGGCCGCCTGGCGGCCTACACCAAGCTCGACTTGATGGCGAGTTGGCAAATTCGTGACTGGAAGATCGATGCCAAGATCCTCAATGCGACCGACGAGACGTATGCTGCGTACGCGGGCTATGGCTTCAACATGGACATTCTTGCGAACGACACCTTCTTCTACCCGGCCGACCGCAGAACTTACGCCGTCAGTGCGCGCTACGATTTCCGCTGACCCTGCACGGTCAGCCGGCCTGAGCCGGGCTGGGGCCTCTTTGCCCTGGCTGGACTGAAAAGGAAAAGACATGGCTGATTCGCAATCCAATTCCGGCAGGACAGCAGGCGAGGCGTCCGGAAACGCCCGCCACGCCGCCCGCATGGCGCGCAAGAAGGCGCACATCGACGCCGCCATCGCCGCCGCCACCGACGCGCGCGGACTGCTCATCGTCATCACCGGCAACGGCAAGGGCAAGAGCACCGCGGCCTTCGGTATGGTCGCGCGCGCGCTCGGCCATGGCATGAAGGTCGGCGTGGTGCAGTTCATCAAGAGCCGCACCGACACCGGCGAGGAAGCCTTCCTCGGCAGGCAGCCCGGCGTCGAATGGCACGTCACCGGCGACGGCTTCACCTGGGACACGCAGAGCCGCGAGCAGGACATCGCCACCGCCCGCCGCGGCTGGGCGATTGCCGCGCGCATGCTCGCGGACCCTTCGTACCAGCTGGTGGTGCTGGACGAGCTGACGTATCTGTTGAGTTATGGCTATCTCGACGCCGACAGCGTGCTCGATGCGCTGGCGCAGCGGCCGCCCATGCAGCACGCCGTCGTCACCGGGCGCGCCGCGTCGGAGGCGCTGATCGATCTGGCCGACACGGTGTCGGTCGTTGCCGACGAGAAGCACGCGTTCCGCGCGGGGGTGAAGGCGCAGCCCGGCATCGATTTCTAGATGTGATGCCGGAGCCGTCCGAATTCCGCTGCGCGGACTATCCTTTATCAGACATGCCGTGATCGTTTGATTCAATCTTCAGGGAGACCGAGATGGACAAGGACATCCAGCGCTATACCGAAATCGCCGCCGCTTATGCCACCGAGGCCGGAATGAAAATCCTCGCCGCGATCGCCTTCTGGATCATCGGCCGCTGGCTGATCGGTCTGGTCGGGCGCATGTTGCAGGGCGCGCTGCACAAGCAGAAGGTCGACCCCACGCTGATGCGCTACATCGGCAGCTTCGTCGCGGTCACCCTCAACATCGTGCTGGTGGTCGCCATTCTCGGCTACTTCGGGGTGCAGACGACGACCTTCGCCGCCCTGGTCGCCGGCATCGGCATCGCCATCGGCGCCGCCTGGGGCGGGCTGCTGTCCAACCTGGCGGCGGGCGCCTTTCTCATCGTGCTGAAGCCGTTCAAGGTAGGCGACTTCATCACCGCCGGCGGCGTCACCGGCACGGTCAGGGAAATCGGCCTGTTCGCCACCGGCCTCGACACCCCCGACAACGTGTTCACCATCATCGGCAACGGCAAGATTTTCGGCGACACCATCCAGAACTTCAGCACCAATGCCTTCCGCCGCGTCGAACTGAAATGCCAGCTCGCGGGCAGCGCCGACCACGTCGCCGCCATGCAGCTGCTGCGCGACAAGCTGCAGGCGATTCCCAACGTGCTGGCCGAACCTGCGGTGGAAGTCGAAATCCTCGAATTCAACCTGGTCGGGCCGGTGCTCGCGGTGCGCCCGTTCTGCCACACCGACCATTACTGGCAGGTGTATTTCGACGGCAACCGCATCATCCGCGAAGCGCTCGCCGAAGCCGGCTTCCCGGCGCCGATGCCGGCGCAGCTGATGCTCACCCGCGCGGCTTGAGCGGCACCTACATCGGGCGCTTTGCGCCGTCGCCCACCGGCCCCCTGCATCAGGGCTCGCTGGTCGCCGCGCTGGCGAGCTTTCTCGATGCCCGCGCGGTAAACGGGCGCTGGCTGGTGCGCATGGAAGACCTCGACCGTCCGCGCTGCGAGCCCGCTGCGGCCGCCACCATCCTGCGCCAGTTGGAAGCCTATGGCCTGCACTGGGATGGCGCGGTGCTCCATCAATCGCATCGCGACGACGCCTACGCTGCGGCGCTGGATGAGCTGAAAGCCCTCGGCGCAGTCTATCCCTGCGCCTGCAGCCGCAGCCAGCTTGCGCAGGCGCCGCGAAACCACGAGGGTGACATCGTCTATCCCGGCACCTGCCGGGCGGGGCTGCCACCGGGCGCAGCCGCACGCGCCTGGCGCGTGCGTGTGCCGGATGTGAGCACCCACTTTCGTGACCGCATCCAGGGTGGCCTGCAGCAGAATCTGGCGCATGAGGTCGGCGACTTCATCGTCAGGCGTGCCGACGGGCTGTTCGCCTACCAGCTGGCGGTGGTGGTGGACGATGCCTTCCAGGGCATCACCGACGTGGTGCGCGGCGCCGACCTGTTGTGGAACACCCCGCGCCAGATTTACCTGCAAAGGCTGCTGGGCTTGCCCCTGCCGGCCTATGCCCATGTGCCGCTCATCACCAATGCCGCCGGGCAGAAGCTGTCGAAGCAGACCCTGGCCCCCGCCCTGCCCGTGAGCGGGCGCGGCGCCGTGCTGGCGCAGGCCCTCGCCGCGCTGGGGCACCCGCCGCCGGCTGAACTGGAACACGCCGAGCCGGCCGAACTGCTGGCGTGGGCAAGCGCGCACTGGCGGATCGAAAACGTGCCCACCCGGCCGGCGGTTGCCAACCCCGAGCAAGCCCGCGACAATCCTTCCAGCCCCTAGCCCCTAGCCCCTAGCCCCTAGCCCCTAACTGCAATGGCCCAACTCCCTCCCGCCGTCGAACAAGTCCTGCGCGTTCACGCCGCATTCATCCACACCGTGGTCAACGCGCTGCGCGACCGCAGCCAGCTGCCCGACCTGATGAAGCAGCTCGACGCCGCCGAACAGGCCGGCTGGGCGCGGCTGGCCGGCGCGCTGCGCCACGTCGTCAACGGCCGCCGCGATCCGTCGATCAAGCTGGGGCTGGACGAGGAGGACGCCATTCTGCTCGACGCCATCCTGCGCGGCATCGACAACCCCGCCACGCTGCCGCCGCTCGATGCCCAGCCCGACGGCAGCGCCGCCGCGCCGGGCCTCGCCGCGCTGATCGACGCCGCGGCGCGCGGTGACGCGCAGGCGATGTCGGTACTCGCCAACATGGCCGAGCAGATGATGAAGGCGGGCGGCGACATGGCGCTCTTGGGCGGACGCATGCGCCGGCTGGTCAACGGCGAGCGCGACGCCGACCGGCTGGTCGGCGGGATGGGGCCGCTGGGGCGCGAACTGCTGATCAGCCTGCTCGACGAACTGGCCAGGCTGCGGCCGCAGTGAGCGGGCGCAGGGGTGCTTTGACAGCCCCTGCCGGCGTCAGCTAAAATGCGCGCCTTTTCGGCGGTCCTGCGCCGGGAAGGCAGTCCCCAGGGTGATGTAGCTCAGTCGGTTAGAGCGACGGATTCATAATCCGTAGGTCGGTGGTTCAAGTCCACTCATCACCACCACATTTCTTTTCGTCGCAGCGCGTGGCGAAAACCTTGCCCCCAGTCTATTCACTGTCCCGGCACTTGCGCATGAAAAAAATCTACATCAAAACCTTCGGCTGCCAGATGAACGAGTACGACTCGGACAAGATGGCCGACGTGCTCAATCTGGCCGAAGGCCTGACCCCGACGTCCACGCCGGACGACGCCGACGTCATCCTGTTCAACACCTGCTCGGTGCGCGAGAAGGCGCAGGAAAAGGTGTTCCACGACCTCGGCCGGGTGCGCCATCTGAAAGCGGCCAACCCCAATCTCATCATCGGCGTCGGCGGCTGCGTGGCCAGCCAGGAGGGCGCGGCCATCGTGTCGCGCGCGCCCTTCGTCGACGTGGTGTTCGGCCCGCAGACGCTGCACCGCCTGCCCGAACTGATCGCTCAGCGCCGCGAAACCGGGCGCGCCCAGGTCGACATCAGCTTTCCCGAAATCGAGAAGTTCGACCACCTGCCGCCGGCGCGGGTGGAAGGCGCGTCGGCCTTCGTCTCGATCATGGAGGGCTGCTCCAAGTACTGCACCTTCTGCGTCGTCCCCTACACCCGCGGCGAGGAAGTCTCGCGGCCTTTCGACGACGTCATCGCCGAAGTGTCCGACCTGGCCGGGCGCGGGGTGAAGGAAGTCACTCTCTTGGGCCAGAACGTCAACGCCTACCAGGGCGCGCTGCACGACGGCGGCAGCGCCGACTTCGCCTTCCTCCTGGAAATGGTGCACGAGATCCCCGGCATCGAGCGAATCAGATACACCACCAGCCATCCGCGCGAAATGACGCAGCGCCTGATCGAGTGCTACGGCACGCTGCCGAAGCTGGTGTCGCACCTGCATCTGCCGGTGCAGTCCGGCTCCGACCGCATCCTCGCGGCGATGAAGCGCGGCCACAGCGTGCTCGAATTCAAATCGATCGTAAGGAAATTGCGCGAACGGCGTCCCGATCTCTGCCTGTCGTCGGACTTCATCGTCGGCTTTCCGGGCGAAACCGAGGCCGATTTCGAAGCGACCATGAAGCTGATCGAGGAGCTCGACTTCGACGCCAGCTTCTCCTTCATCTACAGCAAGCGCCCCGGCACCCCGGCCTCCGACTACCCGGACGACGTCACGGCCGAGTTGAAGACGCAGCGGCTGATGCGTCTGCAGGCGAGAATCGAGGCGCAGGCGCAGCGGGTCAACCAGGCCATGGTCGGCACCGTGCAGCGCGTGCTGGTCGAAGGCCGCGCCCGCAAGAACGCCGAGGAACTCGCCGGCCGCACCGACAACAACCGCATCGTCAACTTCGCCGGCCAGCCGCGCCTGATCGGCCGCTTCGTCGACGTCGTCATCACCCAGTCCTTGCCGCACAGTCTGCGCGGCGAGGTCGCCGTCAGCGAAAGCGAAAGCGCTTGAAAACCGACATCGTCGAACTGCGCCTGGCGCCGGAAGACAACCGGCGCCTGGCCAACCTGTGCGGCCCCATGGACGAGAACCTGCGGCAGATCGAGGCGGCGTTCGACGTCACCATCGGCCGCCGCGGCGCCAGTTTCCGCTTCAGCGGCAACGCCGCGCAGGCGGAGAAGGGGGCGCAGGCAATCGAGCATTTCTACAACCGCGCGCACGATGCGCTCTCGCTCGACGACATCCAGCTGGGGCTGGTCGAGATCACGCGCGGCCGCGCCGACGAGGAAGGCCCGGCCTTGCGCACCCGCCGCGCCGACCTGCGCGCGCGCACCCCGCGCCAGGGCGAGTACATCGAGCAGATCCGCAGCCACGACATCACCTTCGGCATCGGCCCCGCCGGCACCGGCAAGACCTATCTGGCGGTCGCCTGCGCGGTCGACGCGCTGGAGCGCGAGCAGGTCAAGCGCCTGGTGCTGACGCGGCCGGCGGTGGAAGCCGGCGAGCGGCTCGGCTTCCTGCCGGGCGACCTGACGCAGAAGGTCGACCCCTACCTGCGCCCGCTCTACGACGCGCTGTACGACCTGATGGGCTTCGACAAGGTCACCCGCCTGATCGAGCGCCACGCCATCGAGGTCGCGCCGCTCGCCTTCATGCGCGGGCGCACCCTCAACCACGCCTTCATCATCCTCGACGAGGCGCAGAACACCACGCCCGAACAGATGCAGATGTTCCTCACCCGCATCGGCTTCGGCGCGCGCGCGGTGGTGACCGGCGACCCGACCCAGATCGACCTGCCCAACCCTGAATTGCGGCTGGCGGTGCAGTTCGCCAGCGCCGCGGACGAACTGCCGGCGCGTGCGCAAATCCGCCGCTGGGTTGCCGCCGCGCTGGAACAGGCCGCCGAGATCACCGTGCGCATCGTCGACGCCGAGGAGGCGCAGTCGCTCAACCGGGGCTACCGCCGCAAGGACTACGTGCCCAATGTGCTGACCTTCGAATACGGCGAGATTTCGCCCGGCGTGCTGGGCGGCGACGTGGTGATCTGCGCGCCGGTGGTCGAGCGCGAGGCGCGCGAACAGGGCAAGCCGCTGCAGCATCATTACGCCCACATGACCGTCCACGGCGTGCTCCACCTGCAAGGCTACGACCACATCGACCCGGCCGACGCCGACATCATGGAATCGCGCGAAGCCGCTATACTGAAACGGTTTCGCATCCCCAGTCCCTATTCATCCTGAGTTTTTGCCCCCATGGAGCCCGACAGTAGTCCCAAGCCGAGTTTGCTTGAGCGCATTTCCCACTGGCTGATGCGCGAGCCCGAAGACCGCGAGCAGTTGATCGAACTGCTGCACGGCGCCTACGAAAACAGTCTGATGGATGCCGACGCCCTGGCGATGATCGAGGGCGTGCTGCAGGTGTCCGAAATGCGGGTCGGCGAAATCATGATCCCGCGCGCGCAGATGGAAGTCATCGACATCAACGACGCGCCTGAAATCTTCATTCCGCATGCCATCGAAACCGCGCACTCGCGCTTTCCGGTCATCGACCGGGACCGCGACGACGTCATCGGCATCCTGCTGGCGAAAGACCTGCTGCGCCACTACGCCGAGGCCGACACCGACATCCGCGGCATGCTGCGTCCGGCGGTGTTCATCCCGGAGTCGAAGCGGCTCAACGTGCTGCTGAAGGAGTTCCGCTCCAACCGCAACCACATCGCCATCGTCGTCGACGAATACGGCGGCGTTGCCGGGCTGGTGACGATCGAGGACGTGCTCGAGCAGATCGTCGGCGACATCGAGGACGAATACGACTTCGACGAAACCGAGGACAACATCATCCGCGAGAAGGAAGGCGTGTTCCGCGTCAAGGCTGGCACCGAGATCGCCGACTTCAACCAGACTCTCGGTGCGCATTTCTCGGACGAGGAATTCGACACCGTCGGCGGCCTCATCGTGTCGCGTTTCGGCCATCTGCCCAAGCGCGGCGAATCGGTGAAATTCGACGGCTTCAATTTCAGCATCCTGCGCGCCGACAGCCGCCGCCTGCACGCGGTGCGCGTCACCCGCCTGCAGCCGGAAGCGGAAGTGGAAGCGCAACTGCCGCTGGTTTAAGGTTTTTCGTTGGAGGGCCGCCCACGGCCCGATGGGAGCGATGTCCGAAAATCGCGGCGAGGGCGCCGCTCCCGCAATCCAGCTACAGCGTGTGCCGCCGGTCGCCACGGGCGAAGCCGGCCAGCGGCGGGATGGCCCCCTTGGCGAACCCGATCGCCTTGAACAGTTCGCCCATCTCGGCCGGCGACACCAGCCGCTGCACCGCATTGGCCTGCGGCAGGTAGGCCGCCGCATCGGCGGGCGGCGTCTGCATCAGCAGTTCGGCGAGGCCGCCGTTCAGCAGAAAGCCCGCCTGGCTGGCGTAGCCCGCGAGTTCGAGTCCCGCCGCCATCCCCGCCCGCGCCGCCGCGCTGAAATCGACGTGCGCGGTGAGGTCGGCGAGGCCCGGCAGGTAGAACGGATCGTCCAGCGCATGGTGGCGGTAATGCGCGCGCAGCGTGCCCATGTGGCGCTGCGGGTGGTAATACTCGGCGGCGGCAAAACCGTAGTCGATCAGCAGGAGCAGGCCGCGTTGCAGAGACTGCGCAAGCGAGGCGATCAGCGCATCGGCCGCCAGGTTGATCTCGGAAAAATAGCCGGGCGCCAGGTTCAGTGCCGCGGCGCGGGCGCGCAGCGCGGGGTCGGCGATGGGCCGGTCCCGCCAGGCGAAGGCCTCGCCTTCCAGTGCCACGCCGCGCACCAGCGGCTCGCTTTCCGTCCAGTGCACCAGTTCCACCGGCAGCGCGTCGAGCACCTCGTTGCCGAGGATGGCGCCGCTGAAATGCGCCGGCAGCTCGTCCAGCCACTGCACCCGCTCGCGCAGATGCGGCTGTTCGCGCGCAATCATGCGCTGCTGGCGTTCGCGCAGGTCGGCGCTTACCTCCAGGATGCAATAGCGGGCCGGCAAGGCGCCAAGCCGTTCCAGTTCGCCCAGCAGGTCAACCGCCAGCCGCCCGCTGCCGGCGCCCAGTTCCAGCACCTCGCCGCCGGTCTCCGCCAGCAGCGGCGCGATCGCATGCGCCAGCGTGCGGCCGAACAGCGGCGTAAGTTCCGGCGCGGTGACGAAATCGCCCGCGGCGCCGAATTTCATTGCACCGGCGGCGTAGTAGCCGAGACCCGGCGCATACAGCGCCGCCTCCATGTAGCGCGAGAAGGGGATCCAGCCGCCGGCGTTTTCGATCAGTGCGCGCAGATGCGCGGCGACGCGCCGGCTGTGGGCGAGGGCGTCGGGAGAGGGAGCGGGCAGCATGCGGCGGGACAGTTCAGGGATAATGCGGAATGGCTGGATAATCCAGAATCGAGTGACTATAAGGGCGAATCCCGATGCAAGGCAAAGTCGTATTGATTACCGGCGGGGCCAAGCGGGTAGGCGCGGCGTCGGCGCGCCTGCTGCACGCGGCTGGCGCCAACCTGATGATCCACTACCGCAGTTCGGCCACCGAGGCGCGCGCGCTGCAGGACGAACTCAACGCCATCCGCCCCGATTCGGTGGCGCTGATCCAGGCCGACCTGCACGACACCGGCGGTCTGCCGAGCCTGGTCCACCAGACCGTCGCCACCTTCGGCGGCCTCGACGTGCTGCTCAACAACGCGTCGAGCTTTTATCCCACGCCGGTCGGCGACATCGGCGAGAAGGACTGGATCGATTTAATGGGCAGCAACCTCAAGGCGCCGATGTTCCTGTCGCAGGCCGCCGCCCCCGAACTGAAGAAGCGCCGCGGCTGCATCATCAACATCACCGACATCCACGCCGACCGCCCGATGAAAAGCTACGTCGTCTATTCCGTCGCCAAGGCCGGACTGGTCGGGCTGACCAAGTCGCTGGCGCGCGAGCTGGCGCCCGAGGTACGCGTCAACGGCATCGCGCCGGGGCCGATCATGTGGCCCGAGGGCGACTCCAATTTCGACGAGGTCTCGCGCCAGCGCATCGTTTCGCACACCATGCTGAAGCGCGCCGGCGATCCCAGCGACATTGCTCTGGCGGTGCGCTTCTTCGCGATGGATACGCACTACGTGACGGGGCAGATCCTGGCGGTCGACGGCGGGCGCAGCGCGAAGCTTTAGCCGCCGCCGCAGCCTTCAGCCTCGCCATGGCCAGAACCCGGTAGAGCATCAGCGCCGCGAGGCGGTTCAGTTCGCCGTCCGCCCGCACCGCGCGCAGGCGCGATGCCAGCTTGCGCGAGCCACAGCGCAGGAGGTTGCGATCCAGCGCCCGGCACCGGTTCGCCACTGTCGCTTGCCGGCGACAGCGCGCGATCCACCCGGCTCCGGTCAAGCCTGCCGCCTCTGGCCGCGGGTGAACGGCGAGCCGGAATGGGCCTGTTCCGGTTGCGGCGTCTTTTCCTCCGCCGCTTCGGGGGGCTGCGCGGCGGCCGCCGGCCCCAGCCTGGCCAGGGTGCCGGCGGCCAGCGTCGCCACGTCTCCGGAAATCGTGCCGCCTTCCTCGACCATCATCGCGCCGTAGCGGATCGTGCCGCTGACCTTGCCGGTGGCATACACCACCAGCCGCTTGCGCGCAGTGAGTTCGCCTTCGAAGGTGCCGCGCACTTCCGCCACGTCGATCTCGGCCTTGCCCGAAAACACGCCGCCTTCGGCGATGCGGATGTCGCGGCTGTTCATCGAGGCTTCCACGCGGCCTTCCACCACCAGGATCTCGCAATCGGTGATTTCGGAGCCTTTCAGCTTGATGTTGGTGCCGACGATGAGCTTGCTGCCCTCGTCGTTGCGCGCGGATTTGGCAACCTGCGGCAAGGCTTCCTCGCGGATCGTCTCGGCCGGCCTGGGGGATTCGGCCGATTTGGCGGGGTAGCCGGTATGGCCCGGCCGGGCCGGGTCGTTTCTGGAATTGCCGGGATTGCCGGAGTGCATGAAAGTCTTGAGCATGGGATGGGTCTCTCTTGGTGCTGGGTTGTAAAACGCTCTGGTGTGGTTGCGGCCGGAACTGGCCGCAGGGGACAAGCAGCAATACGCGCGCCAGCAGTTAAAACCCTTTTATAAACAGATTGTTATTTAGAGTTTCCGGGGTGGGCATAGAAAAAAACGGGGCCAAATGTCGCTCAATGGCGACGCCGAATCTGGCCGGTTTGAATGATTGCTCGATAAAACAGCGAGATAGAAGGGATCGTGCGTGTCGCCCGACGGCGACATGCAGGGATTTCTGCGCTTATACCGTCTCGCGCACGTTCCCGCGGCTGACGCTCTCGCCATCCCTGGCGCCGAGCGAGCGGAACGACAGCGCCGACAGGATGGTCAGGCCGCCCAGCGTCAGAAAGGCGTAGTGCAGCGCGGCCGTCACCGCGGCGCGGTCGGTTTGCGGCAGATCGCCCAGATACCAGCCGGCGATCAGCGAGCCGCAGGCCAGCCCGAAGCTCATCGACATCTGCTGCAGCGAGCTGGCGATGGTGCTGGCCATGCTCGAATCGGGGGTGTCGATGTCGGCATAGGCCATCGAATTCATGCTGGTGAATTGCAGCGAATTGAAAAAGCCGAAAGCCAGGCCCAGCAGCACGATCAGCATGATCGGCGTGGCCGGGGCCACCAGCGAGAACAGGCAGACGATGGCGCCGATCATGGCCGTGTTCACGATCAGGATGCGCCGGTAGCCAAAGCGCGCCAGCACCCGCGCGGAGACAAGCTTCATGCCCATGGCCGCCGCGGCGATAGGCATCATCAGCAGGCCCGACTGCCACGCCTGCATCCCCAGGCCGAGCTGGAACAGCAGCGGCAGCAGAAACGGCATGCCGCCCACCCCCAGGCGCGTGACGAAGCCGCCGATCACCGCGACGCGGAAGGTGCGCACCCGGAACAGCGCCAGCCGCAGCAGCGGATGCGGCGCCCGGCGGGCATGCCAGACATACGCGGCGAGCAGGCCGAGGCTGAGCAACAGCAGCAGGGCCGCCGAGGTCGCGCCGAGAGTGTGCTCGCCGAATATTTCCAGCAGCCAGGACAGCAGCGCCGCGCCGCTGCCGAACAGCACCAGGCCGACGACATCCAGCGGGCGCCGCGATTCGCCCCGGTAATCCGGCATATAGCGCTGCGCCAGCCACAGCGCCAGCAGCCCCACCGGCACGTTGATGAAGAAGATGTAGTGCCACGAGAGCCAGTGCACGATCAGGCCGCCGACGGTGGGGCCGAGCAGGGGGCCGATCAGCGCCGGGATGATGACGAAGTTCATCGCCCGCAGCAGCTCCGACTTGGGAAAGGTGCGAATGATCGCCAGCCGCCCCACCGGCATCATCATCGCCGCGCCGACGCCCTGCAGGATGCGTCCCGCCACCAGCGTCGGCAGGTTCTGCGCCAGGCCGCACAGGATCGAGGACAAGGTGAAGAGGGCGATGGCGATGCCGAACACGCGGCGCGTGCCGAAGCGGTCCGCCATCCAGCCGCTCACCGGTATGCACACCGCCAGGCTCAGGATGTAGCTGGTCACCACCGCCTTCAGGCTCAAGGGCGTCACCTGCAGGCCCTCCGCCATCGCCGGCACCGCCGTATTGACGATGGTGGTGTCCAGCTGCTCCATGAACAGCGCCACGGCAACGACCCAGGGCAGATAGGTTTTGACCGCGGAAGGATTCATCTGTGAGGTGAAGTCGCTGATCCTGAATGGCTCAATCGACGGCAAACGAGGACTGGCTGGCCAGTATGAGCCGATCCTTTGACGCTATAAAGCTTCTTCGCAGAGCCAATTCGTCGAGCAGCGCGGAAAGCCGGAATGGTTTGCGCGAGACGGCAAATGTCGGTGCGTAATTTGCTGCTGAGCAGCCCCGGACCAACGGAATCCGGGCTGGCCCCGCCCGTGTGTGGGCCACTGGATGGCGCAGCCGTTGACAAAGGGAAAAGCAATGTATCGAATAAATCGATATTAAGTGCTGATAAATATCGTTTGATAAATAGTTTGCCTCTTCATATCCTGTGCCCGCACGAATTCGGCATGTTTTTCAATATTCACAGGAGTAGAAAATGAGTGGCTTGATCTCGAACTTCCCCCCCGACGGCATCGTGACCGTGAATCGCGTCGTGCTCAAACCCGAATATAGCGTCGACGATCTGCAGGAGCGCGTGGCTTTTTTGTGTGAAAACGTCAAAACCTATCATTCCGACACGGGCTTTGTCGGCGGCTTTGTCGCGCTGAATTCCGGGCAGGTGTCGAATGAAGGCTCGACCATCGGGCAAGCGGTCGAAAGTCCGATGAAAGGCCGCGAAGCGCTGATCGTGACGTTCTGGACGACCTTCGAGCTCCACGAGCGCTCGCACAAGTCCGAAACTTTCCAGCCCCTGTTCCGGCGCGCGCTCGAGTTGTGCGAAAACGGCAACGAAGAGATCGCCTACGAGATGCTGTGGTCCGGCAAGGCCTACGATCCGGCCGAGCTCGAAGCGGCGCGGCACGCCAAGGAGGCCTACGCCGTCAAAGCCTGAGTCTGGACACACGACAGCCGAAAGCTGAAGGGGCTAGGCTCATTTTCTCTGAACTTCAAGGGTACGGATGTCAATCAAGCAGACAGCGCCCGACGCGCGATATACCCGGAACGAGACTCGCCCGCCGACCTGGCGGCGGCATCGATGCGCCGCAATACTCTGGCGGGCAAGGTGATGTTGACGCGTTCAGCTTTGTCTGACAGGGACGCCAAGTCGACAGCGACCACTGCCCAGATATGGTCTTTGAATTCCGGATTGGCCTGATGTTGGTCAATCCGGCCGGGCGCGGGGACGGCACCGCCATCGTCGATGACGGTTTCCAGCCACAGTTCGATCGCTTCCCTGGCGTTGTCCATGGCTTCGTCCAGGGTGTCGCCTGCGGAAAAGCAGCCGGGCAGATCGGGAACGATGACGCCGTAAGCGTGTGTGGCGTCTCCGGGTTCAATTGCGATGGGGTATCTCATAAGTATGCTCCAGTCTTTTTAACCAGCCTTCAAGCCCGCTTGTTTAAGCAGCTTGTGGACAAGCCCCACGCCCAAGTCCTTTTTCGGGTGTGGAATGCTGATATGACCAGCGTGTCCTGGATGGGTGTAAATATGGTGCGAGCCTTTGACACCCCTCAGAACCCAGCCGGATTTCTCCAGCTGCTTGATAAGCTCGGCGCTGTTCATGTGTGTATTATACACACCGAAATAGCAAGTTCCATATCGTGGCGATGCCCGGCTTACCCCAGCTTTTTATACCCCCGATACCACTCCACCCACTTCCCGATCCCATACTCCAGCGTCGTCGCCGGCTTGAACCCGGTGTCGCGGATGAGGTCGTCCACATCCGCGTAGGTCGCCTGCACGTCGCCGTCCTGCATCGGCAGGAAGTTCTTTTTCGCTTCCTGGCCTAATGCTTTTTCAATCGTGCCGATGAAGTCCATCAGCTGCACCGGGGTGTGGTTGCCGATGTTGTAGACGCGGTAGGGCGCGTGGCTCGATGCCGGGTCGGGATTCTTGTGGTCGAAATTCGGGTTGCCCTGCGGGATGCGGTCGAGCACTTTGACGGTGCCGTCGGCGATGTCGTCGATGTAGGTGAAGTCGCGCATCATGTCGCCGTGGTTGAAGACGTCGATGGT
>NCIH01000012.1:0-37692 GCA_002281975.1 Hydrogenophilales bacterium 17-64-11
AACCGAAAATCCGCACAGGCCGGCCTTGGGCTTGGAGCCGATGCCGGTCGCGCCCTCGTCGCGGATTTCGCCGCCGCTGCCGGTGGCCGCGCCGGGGAAAGGCGAGATCGCGGTCGGATGGTTGTGCGTTTCCACCTTCATCAGCACGTGGGTGAGTTCGCTGCTGTAGGCGTAGCTGCCGTCGGCGCGCGGGTAGAAGCGATCGATGGTCGCGCCCTCGATAACGGAGGAGTTGTCGGAATACGCCACCACCGTGCCCGCGGGGTGCGCTGCGTGGGTGTCGCGGATCATGCCGAACAGCGACTTCGCCTGCGCCGCGCCGTCGATCACCCAGGCGGCGTTGAAGATCTTGTGGCGGCAATGCTCGGAGTTGGCCTGCGCGAACATCATCAGTTCGACGTCGGTGGGGTTGCGCCCGATACGGGTGAAGTTGTCGACCAGGTATTCGATTTCGTCGTCCGACAGCGCCAGGCCGAGATCGCGGTTGGCGGCCTCCAGCGCGGCACGGCCGCCCGCCATCACGTCGATGGCGGTCAATTCGCGCGGCGGCACGTGCTGGAACAGCGCTTGCGCGGCCTCCAGCGAGTCCATCACGGTTTCCGTCATGCGGTCGTGCAGCAGCGGCAGCAGCGCCGTCAGCGCCTGCCCCGAAAGCGCGCCGCCCTGCGGATCGCACAGGCGATAGGCCACCCCGCGCTCGATGCGGCGCAACTGGACCAGACCGCTGTTTCTGAGAATATCCGTCGCCTTGGACGACCACGGCGAAATCGTGCCCGGACGCGGCGTGACCAGCAACTGCATGTCGTTCGCCGTCGGGCTGTCGGCGGGGGTGCCGTAATCCAGCGTTTTGTCGAGCTGCCGCGCGGCAGCCGCGTCCAGCTCGGCGTCCAGTTCCAGGAAATGCCAATGGCGCGCCGTCAACTCGCCCAGCGCGATGCCTAGCCGGGCGGCCTCCTGGCGGATTTTGTCGATACGGAAAGACGACAGCGCAGCACTGCCGGGGAGCGATACGATGGAAGACATGAGCGCCTTTGCGAACAGGGCAAAGGCGCTATTTTAGCCGATTGGAGCGCTTGGCCGGACCGGCTTAGCGGCGAATCCGGCTCTGCTTCTGCCAGGCTTCGAGGCAGTCGAGCCCGCAAAAATGGTGGACGTAGTCCTGCGCATCGGTCAGTTTGGCCGCATCGGCGGGGATTTCCTTCAAACAGACTTCGCAGTTGAAAACCGTACAACTGTTTTCATCGGTGCATTGCGCCACCAAAGCGCCGGCAGGGGTGCGATGACGAGTATCCATGCGTGTTCCAGAAAGTTTCGCAACACCTTGCAGTATAAGCCGCCGCGGCTATCCCGCAAGCCGGCCGGACAGGCCCGCGCGGATCAGTAGCCGGCCTCCCGAATTGCCTGCTTGATCAGCTGGTAATCCGCCTGCTTGTCGATCACGAACCCCGTCACCTTGCTGTGGATGGTTTTTTGCAGGGACTGGATGACTTCCGGGCTGAGCGCGGCGGCAGCGCTCCCCAGTTTGTCCTGCTCGGCCGCGGAGAAACGATTGCTCGCCATCAGGGTGAAATCCGGGGTTGCGGGCAAGGCATACCAGGTCTCGAACTCGCCCTTGGCGAGCAGTTCGTCGGCCAGCTTGCTGCGCAGGCTGCCGGCCTGGGCAAAATCACGCTGCATCGCCAGCACCACCTCCTCCTGGGTTTTCAGGTTGAGGATCTGCGCCGCATCCTGCTTGTTGCGCCTGAGCGTGTGGCGCGCCATCACGTCGAGCCAGGATTCCTTTTCGGTGAGCGCCACCGTCGTCACCGCGGCACCCTTGCGGCGCACCAGAACGCCGGTGGCTTGGTCGCGCACCCGCGCCACCGGCGAGTAGCGGTTGTCCAGCGCGGCAACCGCTACCGACGGCGGCACAAGATATATGTCCAGCCGGCCGCCCTCCATGGAGCGCGCAATGCTTTTGATGCTGCGGAACAGAGTAAGCCCCGGTTTCGCGCCCATGGCCGCGCCGAGGGCCTGGGCAAAAGGCATCGCCCAGGCGCGGAAATCCCCCATGAGCACGTCCGCCTTGCCGGTGCCCGGGTAGATGCCCAGGTTAAGCTCCGTCCTGGCTGCATGCGCCGCCAGCGGCAGCGCGGGAAGCAACGCCAGAGCGGCCAGAAAGTGTCGTCGTTGCATCTTCATTCTCCATTCTCCGGGCGGGACGCGCGGCAAACCATCAACGGCATTGCGGAAGCTTCGCTGGATACCAGGCGACGTAGTCATTTCCGACCAGTCCGGCGTGCCGCCCCGGGAACGCTGCGCGCAATCGCGCCGCCGCCGGGATTAAGATGTCCGCTGCGCCCCGACTTGATTCCCCTGTCTGCCCATGCCGACCGCCCCCGCTTCCCTCGTTTCTCCGCCGCTGTTCACCGCCGCCGACATCCGCATCATCGACCGGCATTGGGCGGACACCCGCCCCGAAACCTCGTTGATGGAACGGGCCGGCGCCGCGGCCGCCGAACTGGCGGGCACGCTCGCCCGCGAATCGGGCGCCCCCGTGCTGATCCTGGCCGGCCCCGGCAACAACGGCGGCGACGCCCTGGTCGCCGCGCGACACCTGATGGCGCAGGGTTTCCGCGTGTCCGTCGTCAGTCGCGCCGATCCCGCCCGCCTGCCGCCGGATGCTGCGCGTGCCTGGGCCGCCTGGCGCGAAAACGGCGGTGCGATCCTGGCGGACCTCCCGCCATCGCAGCGATACAGCCTGGTCGTCGACGGCCTGTTCGGCGTCGGCCTGCAGCGCGAGATCACGGGCGAGGAAGCGCGCTGGATCGCGCAGGCGAACCGGCTCGACAGCCCGCGCCTGGCGCTCGACGTGCCGAGCGGGCTGGATAGCGACCGCGGCTGCGTGCGCGGCTGCGCGTTCGCCGCCGACCACACGCTGACCTTCCTCGGCCTCAAGCCGGGCCTCCTCACCGCGGACGGCCCCGACCACGTTGGCGAATTGCATCTCGACATGCTCGGCGTCGAACCGGCCGCCCTGCCCGCCACCCCGGGCATCGCGCTGACGCAGCTGGAAGCGCGCCATGGCCTGCCGCCGCGCAGGCGCAACAGCCACAAGGGCACCTACGGCCATGTCGGCATCGTCGGCGGCGCCCCCGGCATGGTCGGCGCGTGTCTCATCGCCGGGCGCGCGGCACTCGCGCAGGGCACGGGCAGCGTCACCCTGGGGGTGCTGGACGAGCGCATCGTGGTCGATTGCGGCGAGCCGCGGCTGATGTTCGCCGCCCCGGAGAATCTGCTGGAGGCTGGCCCGAGCGTGCTGGCGATCGGTCCCGGGCTGAGTCAGGGCACGCGTGCGCATGCGCTGCTGGAAGTCGCGCTGGGCGCGCCCTGCCCGCTGGTGCTGGATGCCGATGCGCTGAACCTGCTGGCCGGCGATTCCGCATTGGCCCGGCAGATCGGCCGCCGCGTCCACCCGACCCTGCTCACCCCGCATCCCGGCGAAGCAGCGCGCCTGCTCGGCGTATCCAGCGGCGACATCCAGGCGGACCGGGTCGGGGCGGCGCAACGGCTGTGCGCACAATTCCACGCGCACGTCGTGCTGAAAGGGGCGGGCAGCGTGATCGCCCACCCCGGCGGCCGTTATGCCATCAACACCACGGGCGGGCCGTGGCTGGCGCAGGCGGGCTCGGGCGACCGCCTGACCGGCATGGTCGCCGCGCTGCTGGGCCAGGGAATGGATGCAGGGGATGCGCTGGAGGCCGCCGCCTGGCTGCACGGCGGCGTTGCGGCGTGCTGATCAGCAGACGCGGTTTTTCAGATAGGCGGCGAAGTCCTCGCTGACTTCGCTGTGGCGCAGCGCGTATTCCACCGTCGCCTGCAGATAGCCGAGCTTGCTGCCGCAGTCGTAGCGCACGCCGTCGAAGGCATAGGCCAGCACCTGCTGTTCCTTCAAGAGCGCGGCAATGGCGTCGGTGAGCTGCAGCTCGCCGCCGGCGCCGGGCTTCAGTTGCCGAATGTGGTGGAAGATGCGCGGGGTGAGGATGTAGCGCCCGACCACGCCGAGGGTCGACGGCGCTTCCTCGGGCCTGGGCTTCTCGACGATGGCGTTGACGCGCGACACGCGCTCGGCCATCGGGGTGGCGTCGACGATGCCGTAGGACGCGGTTTCCGCGGGCGCGACCTGCTGCACGCCCAGCACCGAGCACTGGTAGTAGTTGTACTGGTCGACCATCTGCTTCATCACCGGCGGGGTGCCGTCGATCAGGTCGTCGGCGAGGATGACGGCGAAGGGTTCGTCGCCGACTACCGGCTGCGCGCACAGCACGGCGTGGCCGAGGCCCAGTGCCTCGGCCTGGCGGATGTAGATGAAGTTGACGCCGGGCGGGCGGATCGACTGCACCAGTTCCAGATCGCGATTCTTGCCGCGTGCGGCCAGTTCGGTTTCCAGTTCGTAGGCCTTGTCGAAGTGGTCTTCGACGGTGCGCTTGGTGCGGCTGCTGATGAAGATGATGTCGGTGATGCCGGCGTCCATCGCCTCCTCGACCGCATACTGGATCAGCGGCTTGTCGACGATGGGCAGCATTTCCTTGGGGCTGGCCTTGGTGGCGGGCAGAAAACGGGTGCCCAGGCCGGCAACCGGAAATACGGCTTTTTTTACTTTTTGCATGTCTCGTCCCTGTCTGTCCTTTGGTTCAAAAGTCTAAAACGTGCTGCCCGTTATTGTTGTTCGCTGCCAGCAAGGCCAGCAGCCCGGCCTCGTCGAGAATGGCCACGCCGAGTTCCTGCGCCTTCGTCAGCTTGCTGCCGGCCTCAAGGCCTGCCACCACGTAGTCGGTTTTCTTCGACACCGACCCCGCCACCTTGCCGCCTGCCGCCTCGATCTTTTCCTTGGCGGCATCGCGCGTCAGCGTCGGCAGCGTGCCAGTCAGCACCAGCGTCTTGCCGGCAAGCATGCCCGTCGATTGTTGCGAGCCTGTGGACTCCGGCCAGCGCACCCCCGCGGCGCGCAGCTTGTCGACCACCTCCAGGTTATGCGGTTCGGCAAAAAACTGGATGATCGACTGCGCCACGATCGGCCCGATGTCGCGCACCCTCAGCAAATCGGCCTCGCTCGCGGCAATCAGCCTGTCCAGCGCGCCGAAATGCCGCGCCAGATCCTTGGCGGTGGTCTCCCCGACATTACGGATGCCCAGCGAGAAAATGAAACGCGCCAGCGTGGTGGCCTTGCTGGCCTCGATGGCCGCGAGCAGATTGGCGGCCGATTTCTCGGCCATGCGTTCCAGCCCGGCAAGCGTCTCCAGGTTCAGCGCATACACATCGGCGGGTGTGCGCACCAGGCCGCGCTCGACCAGTTGGTCGACCAGCTTGTCGCCCAGCCCGTCGATGTCCATGGCGCGGCGTCCCGCGAAATGCAGCAGGGCCTGCTTGCGCTGCGCCGGGCAATACAGGCCGCCGGTACAGCGTGCCGCCGCCTCGCCCTCCAGCCGCACCACGTGCGAACCGCACTCAGGGCAAACGGGGTAGGCCTGCAGGATGTTGAAACGCGGCGGCGCGGGCTGTGGGCGCCGATCTAATTCGACGGAAACAACTTGAGGAATAACATCACCAGCGCGCCGAACAATCACGGTGTCGCCGACGCGCACATCCTTGCGATCGATCTCATCCTGGTTGTGCAGAGTGGCGTTGGTCACCGTCACGCCGCCGACGAACACAGGCGCCAGTCGCGCCACCGGCGTCAGCGTGCCGGTGCGACCGACCTGCACATCAATACCAAGCACCCTTGTCGGCAGTTCTTCTGCTGGATACTTGTGCGCCACCGCCCAACGCGGCTCACGGGTGACGAAGCCGAGTTCACGCTGCAGATCGATGCGGTCGACCTTGTACACCACGCCGTCGATGTCGAACGGCAATTGATCGCGCCGCGCGGCGATTTCGTCGTGGAAGGTGACAAGTTCCTGCCCCCCCCGGCACACTCGGCGTTCCGCGCACACCGGCACGCCCAGTTTCTCCAGCACATCGAGCGTTGCACTATGGCTGGCGGGTGCCTCACTCCAGCCCTGCACCTCGCCGAGGCCGTAGGCGAAGAATGACAACGGGCGTTGCGCCGCCAGCCTTGGATCGAGCTGGCGGATGCTACCGGCCGCTCCGTTGCGAGGATTCATCAGGGTGGGCTTGCCGGCCTCGCGCTGCTTCGCGTTGTAGCGCTCGAAATCGTCACGTCGCATGTACACCTCACCGCGCACTTCGAACACCTCTGGCGGTTTTTTGGTATGCAAACGCAGTGGAATGGAATGGATAGTAAGAATATTTTGCGTAACGACCTCACCGGTCTCGCCGTCGCCACGGGTGGCGGCATGCACCAGCATGCCGTGTTCGTAGCGCAGGTTAATGGCCAGGCCGTCGAACTTCAGTTCAGCGTTGTATTCGACCGGCGGATCGAATTCTGTCAGCTGGAGTTCCTTGCGCACCCGCGCGTCGAAGGCTCGCGCGCCAGCGTCAGTGGTGTCAGTCTCGGTGCGGATCGACAGCATCGGCACCGCATGACGTACCACTTCAAACCCTGAGAGTTGCGTGCCGCCAACACGCCTAGTAGGCGAATCGGGGGTGACGAGTTCGGGATGTTCCGCTTCGAGCGCCTGCAGCTCGCGGAACAGGCGGTCGTATTCCGCGTCTGTAACGGTCGGCGCGTCGAGAACGTAATAGGCGTAGTTGTGGCGTTCGATTTCCTGGCGCAGCGCCGCTGCGCGCGCCAGCACATCGGGCGACATCATCAGGAAAACAGTCGCAGCGCCCGCCGTGAGCCGGATGGCACGCCGCGCGCTTCCATACGCTCGTAGATTTGCGTGAGCTGAGTGCGGATTTTTTCGATGCCGCTGTCGGTCAGCGGGCGCAGGTTGTCGTCCACCAGAATGCCGCCGACTTCGCTGGCAAGCTTGCGGCCGAACGCCACCATGCCGTCGAATACCCTGAGGCCATCCGGTACGCGCGGCACGTCGAATTGCAACGTTACCCCCTGCGAGGTTTGTCCTTCCACCACGGTGGCATTGAAAGGCTCGGCATCGTGGTTGCACAGCGCATAGAGCGGCTCGCCGCGGCTGTCGAGCAACTGGAATACGCCGTCCATGCCCAGCACCATGCCGCAAGCTTCGGCCTCGTGCACGATGCGCGCCAGGTTCACCGCGCCCTCGCCGCGCGCCACCACATTCAGACCGATGAGGACGTCGACATCGACGCAGAAACGATCGATGGCCTGCGCGCGCTCCATCGCATCGGCCACGTCGTCGCAGGCGACGCGCAGGCCATGACTCTGCCCCACGTTCTGCAGCAAGGCGCACAGGGCCGAGAGTTGCTCTTCCTGCGCCGCACCATTGCGGTCGGCCAGCTGCATGGTGACCGCCACCTGCTGATAGTGCACGTCGCGCCAGGGCTGGACTTCTTCCCATTCCGCAGCGCCGGCCGGCAATCCGGCCCAGCGCACCGCCTTGCCCAGGGTGCGCGCATGATTGAAGGTGTCGGCAAACACATTCGCCAGGACGCCATCGCCGCCGACGCGGATGCGGTATTCGATCAGCTCGTCGTAGGGCGCCGGAAGCGCCGCCGCCGGGGCAGAGGACGGGCGTGCCTGAGCGGAAGGCGGCGGGACAGGCGCAGCAGGCGCCGCGCGCCTGGGCAGGTCGTCTTCCAGGGCGGCGTCCGCCCGCGGCAGGTCGGCATCGATCCGCACATGGGGCTCGTTGAACTCGGCGACGTCGCGTACGCCGTCGCCGTCATCGAAGACCGGTTCGCGCAGCGCCGGCTCAAGCCGTTCAGGCCGGCTGTGCGTTTCGCGCGACACCGTCCCCGGCTGCATCAGCGCATCGCCCGCCGGCGTCTGAAAAGCCGCGTCGGCCTGTTTTCGGAAGCGACGCTCCTGAATCCAGTTGAATAGCAGCACCACCGCCACGATGGCCACGCCAATCACCAACAAGCCGATTTGCAAGTCACTCATTCGTTTTTCCCGACTGAACGGTGTGGGCAGACACCACCCGGACGAACCATTCGTCCGGCGCAATCATGCCCAGTTCATTGCGCGCGCGCTCTTCGATGGCGTCGCGTCCCTGCTTGAGGTCGCCCAGCTCGGCCAGCAGGCCGGCATTGCGGGTCTGCAGGCGCTGGTTCAGCGCCTGCTGGGTGTCGATTCTGTGCGCACTTTCACGCACTTTCAACCACCCGCCTTCGCCCAGCCACAGCGGGTATTGCAACAGCACAATCGCAGCGGCCAGCACCCAGGTCAAGCCCTGGCTGCGGATATGCGCGACCAGCCTAGCCGCGTTGTGGTCAGCCGCGCTGGCGGAACGCATCGCGTCCGGGGTAGCTCGCCGTGTCGCCGAGTTCTTCCTCGATGCGCAGCAGCTGGTTGTATTTCGCCATGCGGTCGGAGCGCGACAGCGAACCGGTCTTGATCTGGCGCGCGTTGGTGGCGACCGCCAGATCGGCGATCGTGGTGTCCTCGGTCTCACCCGAACGGTGCGAGATCACCGACGTATAGCCCGCCTGCTTGGCCATCTCGATCGCCTGGAAGGTTTCCGACAGCGTGCCGATCTGGTTGACCTTGATGAGAATGGAGTTCGCGATGTCCTTGTCGATCCCTTCCTTGAGGATCCTGGCGTTGGTGACGAAGAGGTCGTCGCCCACCAGCTGGACACGCTCGCCGAGTTTGTCGGTGAGGGTTTTCCAGCCGTCCCAGTCGCCTTCTGCCATGCCGTCCTCGATGCTGATGACCGGGTACTTGTCGCACCAGGCCGCGAGGTAATCGGTGAGTTCGGCGGAGGTCAGCTTGAGGCCTTCGGATTCGAGATGGTAGAGGCCGTCCTTGTAGAACTCGGACGCGGCGCAATCGACCCCGATGGCGACGTCGATGCCGGGCTGCAGGCCGGCCTTTTCGATCGCCTGCACGATCAGCTTGAGTGCCGCCTCGTGCGATTCCAGGTTGGGAGCGAAGCCGCCCTCGTCGCCGACGGTGGTCGCCATGCCGGCGTCGTCGAGCAGCTTTTTCAGTGCGTGGAACACTTCGGCGCCGTAGCGCAGCGCCTCGCGGAAACTCGGCGCGCCGACCGGAATCACCATGAATTCCTGCATGTCGATGTTGTTGTTGGCATGCGCGCCGCCGTTGATGATGTTCATCATCGGCACCGGCAAAGCCATCGGCGCGGCGCCGCCGAGGTAGCGGTAGAGCGGCAGCCCGGCCTGCTCGGCGGCGGCGCGCGCGCACGCCATCGACACCGCCAGCAGGGCATTGGCGCCGAGGCGCGACTTGTTCTCGGTGCCGTCCAGCTCGATCATGGTGCGGTCGATGAAGGCCTGGTCTTCGACGTCGAGGCCGATGATGGCTTCGCAGATTTCGGTGTTGACGTGCTCGACCGCCTTCAGCACGCCCTTGCCGAGATAGCGCGACTTGTCGCCGTCGCGCAGCTCGATCGCCTCGCGGCTGCCGGTGGACGCGCCCGACGGCACGGCGGCGCGGCCCAGCACGCCGGATTCCAGCAGCACGTCGGCTTCGACGGTGGGATTGCCGCGGGAGTCGAGGATTTCCCGGGCGATGACATCAATGATTGCGCTCAATTTCTATCCTTCAAATTCAATTCTTATCCGCGAATACCCGAAGGGCATGAAGGACGCTAAGGGGCGCGAAGGAAAAACAAGACCAAACTCCGGGTTTTCTTCGCGTTTCTTCGCGTCCTTCGCGGATCAGGTTTTCATCAACTTGTGTTCAATAAAGCCGCGCTGCTTCACCAGCGCGTCGATTTCCTTCAGCGTTTCCAGCAGTTCCTTCAGCATGCCGAGCGGCCACGCGTTAGGGCCGTCCGACAGCGCGCATTCCGGATTCGGATGCGTCTCCGCGAACACCCCCGCCACCCCGCTGGCCACCGCGGCGCGCGCCAGCACCGGCACGAACTCGCGCTGGCCACCGCTGGTCGCGCCCTGCCCGCCCGGCTGCTGCACCGAGTGGGTGGCGTCGAACACCACCGGGCAGCCGGTGGAACGCATGATCGCCAGCCCGCGCATGTCGGACACCAGCGTGTTGTAGCCGAAGCTGACGCCGCGCTCGCACACCATGATCTCTTCGTTGCCGACCGCGCGCGCCTTGTCAACCACGTTCTGCATGTCCCACGGCGCCAGGAACTGGCCCTTCTTGATGTTGACCGGGCGCCCCTGGCGCGCGACGTTCTGGATGAAGTTGGTCTGGCGGCACAGGAAGGCCGGCGTCTGCAGCACGTCGACCACCGACGCGACCTCCTCCAGCGGGGTGTCCTCGTGCACGTCGGTCAGCACCGGCACGCCGATCTGCTTCTTCACCTCGGACAGGATGCGCAGTCCCTCGTCCAGCCCGAGTCCGCGGAAGGACTGGGTCGACGAGCGGTTGGCCTTGTCGAACGAGGACTTGTAGATGAAGGGGATGTTCAGTTCGGCGCACATCTCCTTGAGTGTGCCGGCGGTGTCCATCGCCAGCTGCTCGGACTCGATCACGCAGGGACCGGAGATCAGGAACAGCGGCTGGTCGAGGCCTGCCTCGAAATGACACAGTTTCATTTGCTGCCCTCCTGTTGGTGCGCCAGCGCCGCCTGCACGAAGGCGATGAACAGCGGATGGCCGTTGCGCGGGTTGCTGGTGAATTCGGGATGGAACTGGCAGCCGACGAACCAGGGATGCACCGAGGCCGGCAGCTCGACCATTTCGCACAGATCGGTGCCCGGCGCGCGTCCGGCCACCACCAGGCCCTTGGCCTCGAGCTCCGCCAAGAGGGTGTTGTTGACTTCGTAGCGGTGGCGGTGGCGCTCGACGATGCTGGCGGCGCCGTAAATCTCCCGTGCCAGGGTGCCGTCCTTGAGCTCGCACGGCTGGCCGCCAAGGCGCATGGTGCCGCCGAGGTCCGACTGCTCGCTGCGCTTTTCGACCTGGCCGTCGCGATCCAGCCATTCGGTGATGAGGCCGATCACCGGATGGGCGGTGGCCGGATCGAACTCGGTCGAGTGGGCGTCCGCCATGCCGGCGGCGTCGCGGGCGAATTCGACCACTGCCAGCTGCATGCCGAGGCAGATGCCGAGATACGGCACCTTGTTTTCGCGCGCATAGCGGATGGCGGCGATCTTGCCCTCGACCCCGCGCTTGCCGAATCCGCCGGGCACCAGAACCGCGTCCATGCCCTTCAGGCAGTCGACGCCGCTCTTTTCGATCTGCTCGGAATCGATGTAATGGATCTTCACCCGGCTCTTTGTATGCATGCCGGCGTGGATCATCGCTTCCGACAGCGACTTGTAGGACTCGGTGAGGTCGACGTACTTGCCGACGAAGGCGATGTCGACGGTGTGCTGCGGGTGCTCCAGCGCGTGCACCAGGTTCTTCCATACAGAGAGGTCGGCCGCGCGCGCCAGGATATTCAGCTTGTGGCAGACGATCTCGTCGAGCATCTGCTCGTGCAGCATCGCCGGGATCTTGTAGATCGAGTCGGCATCCAGTACTTCGATCACCGCTTCCGGCCTCACGTTGGTGAAGAGCGCGATCTTGCGCCGCTCGTCCAGGGGGATCTCGCGGTCGGCGCGGCACAAGAGGATGTCGGGCTGGATGCCGATTTCGCGCAGTTCCTTCACCGAATGCTGGGTCGGCTTGGTCTTCAGCTCGCCCGCGGTCGCGATGTAGGGCAGCAGCGTCAGGTGGATGAAGCAGGTGTTTTCGGGACCGTCCTCGAAGCCCATCTGGCGGATCGCCTCCAGGAAAGGCAGCGACTCGATGTCGCCGACGGTGCCGCCGATCTCGACCAGCGCGACGTCGGCGCCGCTCGCGCCCTCGCGGATCGAGCGCTTGATCTCGTCGGTGATGTGCGGGATCACCTGCACCGTGCCGCCGAGGTAGTCGCCGCGGCGCTCCTTGTCGATCACCGACTTGTAGATCTGGCCGGTGGTGAAGTTGTTGCGCCGGCTCATGCGCGCGCTGGAAAAGCGCTCGTAATGGCCGAGATCGAGATCGGTCTCCGCACCGTCGTCAGTCACGAACACCTCGCCGTGCTGGAACGGGCTCATGGTGCCGGGGTCGACGTTGATGTACGGATCGAGCTTTAACAGGGTGACACGGATACCGCGCGATTCGAGCAGCGCAGCGAGAGAAGCAGAGGCGATCCCTTTCCCGAGGGAAGAAACCACCCCGCCGGTGACAAACACATACTTCGTCATTTTATAAGCGGGGGCGGGTGATGGCGGATTCTACTCCATCCCACCCTACTGCTCAAACCGTGACGGCTTTTCCGCACCCGGCCCCTCAGGGGCGCGGTGCCACCGGTGCACCCAGGAACGGCGCGTGTTCATCGATCGCCTGAACCCGGCTGACGAAGTGGCTGGTGTCGCCGTAGCAGTGGGTGGGGATGCCGCGATGCTCCTCGTAGTGCAGTACCACGTGCCTGCCGAGCAGCGTGTTGAGCTGCGCCGCGACCGCCTCGTCGCGCACCGTGAAATTCCACAGCACTGGCGCGACACCCGGCACGGTGGTCATCGCCAACTCGCCTTCCCAGGTCTTGCAGATCCAGCCCTTGCTCGAGAACTTCTGCAGGTAACCGGCGCGCTCGCCGGAAGAATACGACCAGTTGAGCACGAAGGCGAGGTACAGGGCGAAGGCCAGCGGCGGCAGCAGTGCCACGCCGACCAGCCATTTGCGCCCGCTTCTGCGCCGCGGTGTTGTTGTCTGCATTGCGTTCTCCTGCGTTCGAAGATCTATTGTGCACAGGCCAGCCGCCGCCAGGTCGCCACCACCGTATCCGGGTTCAGCGACATCGAGCCGATGCCCTGCTCGACCAGCCAGTCGGCCAGATCGGGATGGTCGCTCGGCCCCTGGCCGCAGATGCCGATGTACTTGCCATGCCGGTTGCACGCGGCGATCGCCTCGACGAGCAGTTTCTTCACCGCCGGATTGCGCTCATCGAAGCTCTCCGCCACCAGCCCCGAATCACGGTCGATACCGAGCGTGAGCTGGGTGAGGTCGTTACTGCCGATGGAAAAGCCGTCGACGTACCGCAGAAAATCGTCGGCCAGCAGGACGTTGGAGGGAATCTCGCACATCATGATCAGGCGCAGGCCGTTGTCGCCACGCTTGAGGCCGTTTTCCTCCAGCAGCTTCACCACCGCCGCGCATTCCTCGACGGTACGCACGAAGGGCATCATGACCTCGACGTTGGTGAGCCCGATGACGTCGCGCACCTTCTTCAGCGCGCGGCATTCCAGCTCGAACGCCGGGCGGAACAACGCCGACACGTAGCGCGCCGCGCCGCGCAGCCCCAGCATGGGATTCTCCTCCTTCGGCTCGTAGCGCTCGCCGCCGACCAGGTTGGCGTATTCGTTGGACTTGAAGTCGGACAGCCGTACGATCGCCGGCTGCGGCCAGAACGCCGCCGCCAGCGTGGCGATGCCCTCGGCCAGCTTGTCGACATAGAACGACACCGGATCGGCATAGCCCGCGGTGCGCAGGTCGATTTCATCGCGCAGGGCCTGCGTCTGGCCGGCATGGTCGAGCAGCGCCAGCGGATGCACGCCGATCATGCGCGCGATGATGAATTCGAGGCGCGCCAGGCCGATGCCGTGGTTCGGGATCTGCGCGAACTCGAAGGCGCGCTCCGGGTTGCCGACGTTCATCATCAGCTTCACCGGGGGCTCGGGCAGGGTTTCGCTCGCCAGTGTTTCCACCGTGAACGCCAGCTTGCCCGCATAGACCTTGCCGGTGTCGCCCTCGGCGCACGACACCGTCACCGTCTCGCCGTCCTTCAACACCGTGGTCGCCTCACCGGTGCCCACCACGGCGGGGATGCCCAGTTCGCGCGCCACGATGGCGGCGTGGCAGGTGCGGCCGCCGCGGTTGGTGACGATCGCCGCCGCGCGCTTCATCACCGGCTCCCAGTCGGGGTCGGTCATGTCGCTCACCAGCACGTCGCCCGGCTGCACGCGATTCATTTCCGCCGGGCTGGCGATCACCCGCACCACGCCGGTGCCGATTTTCTGGCCGATGGCGCGGCCGCTGATGCGCACCTCGCCGGTGGCCTCCAGCACATAGCGCTCGCCGCCGCTTTTCTCGCGCGCCTTCACCGTTTCCGGCCGCGCCTGCACAATGAAGAGCTCGCCGGTCTCGCCATCCTTGGCCCATTCCACGTCCATCGGCCGGGCATAGTGGCGTTCGATCTGCACCGCCTGGCGCGCCAGTTCCAGCACTTCGGCGTCGGTCAGCGCAAACTGCCGCCGCAGTCCCGGCGGGGTCTCCTCGACCGCGGTGGCGCCGTCGCGCCACACCATGCGGATGGCTTTTTCGCCCAGTTCGCGCCGCACCACGGCGGGGAAGCCTTGCGCCAGCATCGGCTTGTGCACGTAGAACTCATCCGGGTTGACCGAACCCTGCACCACGGTTTCGCCGAGGCCGTAGGCCGCGGTGATGAACACCACGTCGCGAAAGCCGGATTCGGTGTCCAGCGTGAACAGCACCCCCGAGCACGCGATGTCGGAACGCACCATGCGCTGCACCCCGGCCGACAGCGCCACCTCGGCATGGTCGAAACCGTGATGCACGCGGTAGGCGATGGCACGGTCGTTGTAGAGCGAGGCGAACACCTTTTTCACGTGCGCCAGCAGCGCGTCTTCGCCGCGCACGTGCAGATAGGTTTCCTGCTGGCCGGCGAACGAGGCGTCGGGCAGGTCCTCGGCGGTGGCCGACGAGCGCACCGCCACCGATACCGCATCGCCGAGTGCCGCATAGGCGGCGCGCAGGCCGCTTTCCAGTGCGGGCTGCAGGCTGGCCGCTTCCACCCAGGCGCGGATCTCCGCGCCGGCCGCGGCCAGCGCCGTCACGTCCGACACGTCGAGCGCCGCCAGCCGCGCATGGATGCGCGCGCGCAAATCGTTATGGTCGAGAAAATCCCAGAACGCCTGGGCGGTGGTGGCAAACCCACCCGGCACCTTGACCCCCGCGCCCGCCAGATGGCGGATCATTTCGCCGAGCGAGGCATTCTTGCCGCCCACGCGCGGCACATCCGCGATCGACAAGGCATCCAGCGGCACAATATAGTCAGCAGACATAGGTGGGCTCCATGAATGATTACAGCGTATTTTGCGTGTCCGACCACACCGGCGTGACGGTCGAAGCCGTCGCCAAGAGCGTGCTGGCGCAGTTCCCGCGTCTTGAGTTTAGCCTGATTACGCTGCCCTTCGTCGACAGCGCCGGGAAAGCCCAGGCCGCCGCCGCGCGCATTGCCGCCGCGCCCCGCGCCCTGGTGTTTTCCACTCTGACCGACCCTGTGCTGCGCGGCGTCTTGCGCAGCGCAGGTGCGGGCCTGTTCGACGTATTCGAACTGCTCGCTCCCGCCGTCGAGGCCGCGCTCGGCCAGACCGCCATCCCCAGCGGCGGCCGCACCCACGGCATGGCGCCCGACTACGAGGCGCGCATGGACGCCGTCAACTTTGCGCTCAACCTGGACGACGGCCTCAGCCCCGAACGCCTCGGCCAGGCCGATCTCATCCTGGTCGGCGTCTCGCGCGTCGGCAAAACCCCCAGCGCGCTCTACCTCGCCCTGCAATACGGCCTGCGCGTCGCCAACTATCCACTCACCCCGGACGACCTTGCCCATCCCACGCTGCCTGGCGTCCTGCTCGCCCATCTGCCGCGGCTGCGCGCCCTGACCCTGTCGGCCGGGCGCCTTGCCGCCATCCGCCAGGCGCGCTACCCCGACAGCCGCTACGCCAGTCCGCAACAATGCCGCGCAGAGCTGGTTGCCGCCGAGGCGCTCTTCAAACGCCATGCCCTGCCCGTCCTCGATACCACCCGCATGTCGGTGGAGGAAATCGCGGCGCGCCTGCGGCACCCCTGAACGGCGCCGGTTAGACCGCCTGCTCTCAAGTTTTCCGCCGCTCGACCGTTTGAACAGGCGTCTTGGCGTCGATGCAGCCTGCGGTGCGCATCCCTGCCCTTGTTCAAACACCAGGAGTTTGCAGATGTCCGGCCATTTATCGAACCCCCGTTCACGCGCCGTCGCAGCAGGTTTGCGGACGGCTTGACGATCGCAAGCACCGGGAATTTCGCCCGAGAAATCACAGTTTGAACCCTATGCACACCGAGATCGCCGCCCCTGCGAAGGTCGGGCGGCGTCCGGCTCGTCCCTCAGCCTGGCGGCGCGCGCTGCTCGCGGGCTTTGTCGCCCAATTGCTGCTGATCCTGTTCGTAACCGCCATCGGCTTGCAGCAGCTCAGGATGACCGCCGACAACCTCGGCACGGTTGTCGACGTCCACATGCGCAAGCTGAGCCTCACCAAGACCATGATGACCGCCGCCCGCGAACGCACGCTCAGCATGCTCAGGCTGGCCCAGAGCGACGACCCGTTCGAGCGGGACGGATTTTTCATGCAGTTCAACGCGGGCGGTTCGGACTTTGCCAATGCGCGGATAGCGCTGCTGAGGATGCCCCTGAGCAGCCGGGAACGCGAGCTGATTGCCCTGCAGGGACAGTTGACCGGCATTGCCATGCAGATTCACAACCGGATTGTCGACACGTTTCGCAACGACGCCGGCCGGAACGCCGAAGAACGGATTCTCGCCGATGCCATCCCGGCGCAGAACAATGTCCTGGACGTGCTCGCGCAACTCGATGCCGAAACCCAGAAAATCGCGCTGGCGGCCAGCCGCGAGGCGCACCAAGCGCACGGGGTTGCGCGCTTCTGGATGTATCTGTTGTCCGGCATTGCCCTGCTGCTGGGGATATTGGTCGCTGCGGCCGTCATTCATTACACCAATCGCGTCAGCCGCGAACGCGAGCATCTCGCCACCCACGACACCTTGACCGGCCTGCCCAACCGCATGCTGTTCATGGATCGCCTGGAGCAGGCACTGGTGCGTGCGCAGCGCCGCAAAACGCTGGTGGGCGTCATGTTCATCGATCTGGACCGCTTCAAGCGCGTCAACGACACCCTCGGCCATGCCATGGGCGACACGCTCATCAGCGAGGTGGCCGGGCGCCTGCGGGCAGCCACGCGCGCCGAGGACATCGTGGCGCGGCTGGGCGGCGACGAGTTCGTCGTGGTCATCGATGCCGCCAAGGTCAACCCTATCCTGCAGGTCGTGGAAAAAATCCTGGCTGTCGTAGGCAAGCCCTACCAGATCGCCGGACGCGAGATTTTTGGCAGCTGCAGCATCGGTGTCAGCGTCTATCCGAATGACGGCGCCGACTCCGGCAGCCTGCTGAAGAATGCCGACACGGCGATGTACACCGCCAAGAGCGGCGGCAGAAACCGCTTCCAGCTTTACGACACGGCGATGAACGCCATGGCGGAAGAAAGACTGCAGCTGGAAACCGAGCTGCACTATGCGCTGCAGCGCAACGAGTTCGTATTTCATTACCAGCCCCAGCTCAACCTGGAAACCGGGCGCATCCACGGCGTCGAGGCGCTGATCCGCTGGAACAACCCGGACAAGGGCCTGCTCGGCCCGGCTGTTTTTCTGGAGCTGCTGGAAGAGTCCGGCGGGATCGTCGGCATCGGGCGGTCGCTTTTGCTGGCGGCCTGCCGTCAGACCGCCAACTGGCATGCCGCCGGGTTCGCCGACCTGGGCGTTGCCGTCAACGTCTCCAGCAAGGAGTTCTGGCACGAATCGCTGCTCGCGAACGTACGCGACGCGCTGGAGCAGTCCGGCCTGCCTGCGCAATCGCTGCAGCTCGAACTGACCGAAGGCATTTTCATGGAAAACGTCGATGCGGCCGTAGAGAGAATCCTCGCCTTGAAGGCGCTGGGAATCGCCGTGGCCGTCGACGATTTCGGTACCGGCTATTCGTCATTGGCCCACTTGAAGCGCTTCCCGCTCGACGTCCTGAAAATCGACCGCTATTTCGTCAAGGACATTCAGCACGCCCCGGTCAACGAAGCGCTCATTGGCTCGATTCTCGCCCTCTGCAAGGGGCTGGGCCTCGGCACCGTCGCCGAGGGGGTGGAGAACAGGGACCAGCTCGAATCGCTGCGCAAACTCGGCTGCCACATCGTGCAGGGGTATTTCATCAGCCGGCCGGTCCCGGCGGAGCAGGTCATCGCGCTGCTGGGCCGCGACTGGCTGCGGGAGTTCGGCCAGGCTTGAGGCGCGCGCCCGGGCGGCGCAGGCCGCCTAGCGCCTGCGCTGCCGCGCGGCCTCGAATAGCGCCACCGCCAGCGCGGCCGACGCATTCAACGATTCGATCCTGCCCGCCATCGGAATCTGCGCGCTCAACTGCGCCGCGCCACGCACCGCGGCGGACAGCCCCGCGCCTTCGTTGCCGACGACGAGGGCAAGCGGCCCGCCGAGGTCGAGCGCATAGAAATCGCTGTCCTCGGCCGGGGCGAGCGCGACGCTGCGGCCGGCAAACCCTTGCAGCCACGCCACCAGGTCCGCCCCCAGCCGCATCGGCAGCACGAACTGCGCGCCCTGTCCGCCGCGCAGCGCCTTGGGCGACCAGGGATCGTGGCAGCCCTTGGACAGCACCGCCAGCGTCGCCCCTGCCGCGGCGCCGGTACGCAGCATGGCGCCGAGATTGCCGGGGTCCTGGATGTCCTCCAGCACGACGGCGAGCGGGATGCCGTCCGGCTGCGCCGGCGCGAGCCAGGCCGCTTCGGCGAGCAAGCCGGTCGGCGTGGCGACCGGGGCGAGTTCGGCAAACAACCCGTCGGGCAACACGATGGCCTTGGCGCGGGAACAGCGCGCCGTCAGCTGCGCGAATCGCTCCCCGCCGAACGAGGCGGCGCGTGCCAGCGTGTGCGGCTGGCCGCCGGCGTCGAGATAGGCCGCCAGCAGATGCTCGCCGTCGAGCAGCGTCATCTGCGCCTCGCGTCGCGCGCGGGCGGACTCGGCGAGCCTCTTCAGCCGCTTGAAAATCGCGTTGTCGCGCGAAGTAATAGGTGTTTCGGTCATGCGCCGATTATCCGCGATCCGTCCGGCAAGCTACACTCACACGATGCGCATCGCCCTCATCACGCCGTATGGCCGCGAACACCGCAACGGCAACTGGCACACCGCCGCACGCTGGGCGCGTTTCCTGCGCGAGGCGGGGCATACCGTGCAGGTGCAGGTGGAATGGGATGGGCGCGCGGCCGACCTGATGCTGGCGCTGCATGCGCGGCGCAGCTTCGCCTCGATCCGCGCCTTTGCCGGGCGCTTTCCGAGCCGCCCCCTGTTGCTGGCGCTGACCGGCACCGATCTGTATCGCGACATCCACGAAGACAGCGACGCCCGGCAGGCGCTGGAACTCGCGCACCGGCTGATCGTGCTGCAGGATCGCGGGGTCGACGAGCTGGCCCCGCATCTGGCCGCCAAGACGCGGGTGATTTACCAGTCGTCGCCCGACATTGCCCGCCTGCCCTCGCCTGCCCACACCTTCGAGGTGCTGGTGATCGGCCACCTGCGTGCGGAAAAAGATCCGTTCCGGGTGGCGCTGGCGACCGCCTACCTGCCCGCGCGCTCGCGCATCCGGGTGACGCATCTGGGCAGCGCCTTGAGCAAGGAGATGGCCGACACCGCGGCGCTGGCGCAAAGCAAGCTGCCGCGCTGGCACTGGCTCGGCGAGGTGCCGCACAAGACGGTGCTGAAGCGCCTGTCGCGCGCGCATCTCATGGTCATCCCATCGGTGATGGAAGGCGGCGCCAACGTGATCTGCGAGGCCCTGGCGGCGGAGGTGCCGGTGCTGGCTTCGCACATGCCCGGCAACGTCGGCATGCTGGGCGAGGATTACCCCGGCTATTTTCCGGTGGGCGACGCAAGGCGGCTGGCCCGGCTGATGGCCATGGCCGAGGCCAGCCCCGATTTCTATGCCGATCTGCTCGGTCACGCGCGTGCCCGGCGCGGCCTGATGCGGCCGGAACAGGAGGCCAGCCGGTTGCGGCAGGCGGTGGCGGAGTTCGAGCAGAGCGCGGGGTGACTGTCAGCCCTCGGCAAACAGAATCCCGAACATGCGCGCACGTTCGGCTGCGCTCAGGCCGCGCAGCACCCGCACCGCTGCGCGCGCCACCCGTGCGTCGCGCGTGATCGAATATTCGACCGCCAGCGCGCGCCAGACCTCGGCCAGCGCCGGGTCGGTGGCCTGCAGCTTATGCAGTGCCTGCGTCACCCCCGCCTGCCCTTTGAGCAGATAAAACGTCAGCCCCAGGTTGTGCCAGGCCTGGACATAATCGGGGTCGATCTCCACCGCCGCGCGATACGCCTGCATCGCCTCGCGCGGGCGTCCGCTGTCGCGGTAGGCATTGCCCAGATTGTTGCGCGCATGCACATCGCCGGGGTCGAGATGCAGATTCCGCCGATACGCCGCGATCGCTTCGGCGAACCGCCCCAGCTCGCCCAGCGCGCGCCCCTGAACGAACCAGGCCAGCGCATTTCCCGCATCGGCCAGCGCCCAGGCCTGCCCCCACGCCAGCAGGCCCGGCCAGTCGGCGTGTTTTTCCAGCGTCTGCGCCTGCCGCACCCACTCGGCCTGCGGACGGGCGGCCAGCGCGGCCTGGCCGCCGTCCAGGCCGAAGGTCTGGGCGGCAGCCGCCGCCGGGCCTGCAAACGCAAGACCGGGCAACAACAACAAGTAAGAGAGGCGCTTGGGCATGGGCAGGAGACAGCCGGCAGGATGACGGATCGTCGGCATTCATTTTACGCCGCGCTTGACGCATCGCTTATGCTGTTCGCTGTTCAGAAAAGAGTCATCTCATGCACGCCACCGAGCACTTCATTCCCGGCAAGGACGCCTCGCTCGAAGCGTCGATCGCCACCCTGCAATCCAGGCTCGAAGCGATCGGCTTCCACATCGAGGAACGTTCCTGGCTCAACCCGGTGGAGGGCGTCTGGTCGGTGCACATCCGCGACCGCGACTGCCCGCTGCTGTTCACCAACGGCAAGGGCGCTTCGGAACTGGCGGCGCGGGCGAGCGCGCTGGGCGAATATTTCGAGCGGCTGTCGAGCAACTATTTCTGGACCCATTTCTATCTGGGGGACGCCATCGCCAACCGCTCCTACGTCCACAATCCCGCCGAGCGCTGGTTCGCGCTCGACGACGGCGACGATGCCTGGCCAAGCGGCCTGCTGACGCCCGCGCTGCACGGCCTCTACAACCCGGAAGCCAGCGTGCGCGCCGATCAGTTGATCGACCTCAATTCCGGCAACATCGAACGCGGCATCTGCGCCATCCCCTACCAGCGGCTTTCCGACGGCGAAACCGTGTACTTCCCGGTCAACCTCATCGGCAACCTCTACGTCAGCAACGGCATGTCGGCCGGCAACACGCCGATGGAGGCGCGCACCCAGGCGCTGTCGGAAATCTTCGAACGCCACACCAAGTACCGCATCATCGAGGAAGGCCTGTGCCTGCCCGACGTGCCGGAGGACGTGATCAACCGCTATCCGCGCATCGCCGCCAGCATCCGCGCGTTGCGCTGCGCCGGCTTCGGCATCCTGGTGAAGGACGCCTCGCTCGGCGGCCGCTATCCGGTGATGAACGTCACCCTGCTGCATCCCAAGGACCAGGGCTGCTTCGCCAGCTTCGGTGCGCACCCGCGCCTCGAAGTGGCGCTGGAGCGCGCGCTCACTGAATTATTGCAGGGCCGCGCGCTCGACTCGCTGGCGGGCTTCCCCGCCCCCGGCTTCGACCAGACCGAAATCTCCGACCCGCAGAACCTGGAAATCCACTTCGTCGATTCCAGCGGCGTGATTTCCTGGCAGTTCCTGCGCGACTCCCCCGACTTCGAATTCGTCGACTGGAACTTCGGCACCACCACCGAAGAGGACTACGCGTGGTCGGTCGACGCCCTGCACGGCGACGGGCACGAGATCTACATCGCCGACTTCGAACATCTGGGCGTCTACGCCTGCCGCATCCTGGTGCCCGGCGTGTCCGAGATTTATCCGTTCGAGGAGCTCGAATTCGAGAACAACAGCGTCGGCAACCTGATCCGCCCGGCGCTCGCGCGCCTGCCCGAACTCAGCGACGACGAATGCGCCGAGCTGCTCGATTTGATAACCGAACTGGAGCTGGCCGACGACCGCCTGGTGCCGGTGCTGATCGGCCTGGCGCCGGATGCCGATTCGCCGTGGACCGATCTGCGCATCGGCGAACTCAAGCTGCTGCTCGCGCTGGCCCTCGGCGACGACGAAGCGATCCTCGAAGGCTGCACCTGGATCGCCCAGTACGGCCAGCGCAGCGAAGCGCGCCTCAAGGTCTACCGCTGCATCGCCGACCTTGCGCAGCTCGACGCGCCCACCTACTTCGAGCCCGCGCTGGCCCTGCTGTACGGCCGCGAGACGCTGGAGCAGGCCTTCGCGCTGTTCAACCAGGACGAACGCTTTTTCGGGTTGACGACGCTGGGGGAAAACTTCGAGGGCAGCACGATGCATCGGCGCCTGCTGGAGGCGTATCGCAAGGTGCGCGGCTAGCACGCTCCGATGAAAATCCCCAAGCGCCTCGAACCCCTGCTCGAAGACGGCCTCATCGACGGCGTCGTGCGCCAGCTCATGAGCGGCAAGGAAGCCATGGTCTTCGTCGTGCGCTGCGGCGGCGACATCCGCTGTGCCAAGGTCTACAAGGAAGCCAACAAGCGCAGCTTCCGCCAGGCCGTCGACTACACCGAGAACCGCAAGACCAAGAACAGCCGCCAGGCACGCGCCATGGCCAAGGGCAGCAAATACGGCCGCGAAATGCAGGAAGCCGCCTGGCAAAGCGCCGAAGTCGACGCGCTGTATCGATTGGCTGCTGCCGGTGTGCGCGTACCCACACCGTACAACTTCCACGAAGGCGTCCTGCTGATGGAACTGGTGGCCGATGCGGACGGCAATGCCGCGCCCCGCCTCAACGACGTGTCGTTCACCGAAGCCGAAGCCCTTGCCCACCATCGCTCATTGATCGGAGAGGTGGTGCGCATGCTCTGTGCCGGCGTCGTCCACGGCGACCTGTCCGAATTCAACATCCTCGTCGGCGCCGACGGCCCCGTGATCATCGATCTGCCGCAGGCGGTCGACGCCGCCGGCAACAACCACGCCCAGACGATGCTGGCGCGCGACGTCAACAACCTGCGAACCTATTTTGGCCAGTTCGCACCGGCGCTATTGGCGACGCAGTACGCCGAGGAAATCTGGGCGCTGTACGAGCACGGCAATCTGCATCCCGAGGCCGAACTCACGGGGCTGTATGAATGCGAGATGCCGCCGGTCGATCTGGAGGGGGTGATGCGCGAGATCGATGACGCGCGCGAGGAAGAGGCTGCGCGCCTGTTGCGCTTGCAGGAACTGGCGTGACCCCCCGTCCGGTTAATGCCCATGCAGGTTGTCCGCCTATGTGCGCGGGCCTTGGACCGCCTCATCCAGCCCAAGCTACGCGGACTTGAATGAAAACGCCCCGATTTGCCGGGGCGTGAGTAGCGGGGTTCGGCATGACTTATTTGGCGGGGGGCATCGGCCCGCTCCTACCCTGATGCTGCATCATCTGGTCCATCATCATCTGCATCATGTCCATCCGCTGTTCCATGCGGCGCTGACGCTGCTCCAGCATTTCTGGCGACATCGGCCCCATGCCAGGGCCAGGACCCGCGCCCATTCTGCCGCCCGGCCCCATCCCCATGCCCCCGCCGCTGCCGGGGCTCATCGTTCCCATTCCACCCATCATCATGCCGCGCCCCATGCCGCCGCGGCCCATCATCGTATCCATGCCTTCATGCATGGTCTTCCAGTGTTCCTCGAGAATTTTCTGGCGCTCTTTCGGGTCGGTGGTTTTGCTCAAACGCGCCATCTGATCCTGCATTTTCTTGTAGCGCTCCTGCATCGCCGCGTAGTACTTGTCCATCTCGGCATCGCTCGCCGCTGGCGGCGCGGCTTTGCCGGTTTTGGCGGGTGTTTGTGCAAAAGCCAGCGGTGCGCTCAGAGCCGCCGTCAGCATCGCTGCAATCATCAATGGAGTACGCATCATCCTTCTCCTTTAAGTTGAATCGCCCAGCGGGCAGTGGCTTGATCCATGGTTTATCCCAATGCGAAATCAAGCAAGCTATTCAACATAGTTCATTTTTTCTTTGCGGCGAGGGGGCGTGAGTCGCTGCCCCGCGCACCGTTCGCCCTGAGCTTGTTGAAGGCCTGGTCGTTGTAGTTGAGGTGTTAGTACTGCTGCTGACCGTTGGCCGGGGGTAGCCCGGCAGCTAGTCACTTTCTTTTGTCTCGCCAAAAGAAAGTGGCCCAAGAAAAGGCGACCCCGACATCCCCGAATTCCCGAATATTGAGCCTGCCGGACGGACGGCGAAGAACTCGCCCGCTTTTGCTGGGTTGATTTAATTTTGTGAGCGGGGCTCAAACACCTTCGCCGCTGATCCGCCCGGCAGGCTCGATTTCCGGCGGGGCTGCAAGGGGAGGAAAGTCAAAACCAGGACGGTGATGACTGCACAGAACAAGGGACAGACCACGGTTCCGCCATTCACCCCTGAACGATGGCGATCAGCAAGGATCCGGAGTTGATCGATCTACTTCTCATCCCAGGGCTTGTCCACCATCCCGTCAACGTCACGACTACCGTGCATCACCGCAAGCACGAGTACACGGTCAGGTTCAAGACGGTACATGACTCGATACCCCTGAACGATGATTTCCCGCAGGGTTTTGTCTTCCGCCTCGGGAATCATGCGACCGCTCTCTGGAAAGGCTTGTAACCGCCGTGTGGCAAGGACAACTCTTTCGGCAAAGCGCCGGGCATAGAATCCGGAATCCCGGCTGATGTAGCGAACGAGGTCGTCCAGATCGTCCCGCGCACAATCCGACCACTCAACCTTCATGGTTGAGATAGCGTTTTTCCATTTCTTCCTGCGAGGTGATCTTGCCTTCTTCAGCCGCTTTCAGCGAGCGCTCCAGTTTCTGGCGCACGTAGAGGGCATACATGGCATCGTCGAAGCTCGCCTGGTCTGGCAAGTGGTCAGCAATATCGTGGACGATTTGTTTGACAGTTTGCATGGGGTGATTCCTTGTAAAACCTGTTGAAACGCCATCCATTCTAGCCTGCCGCGCGCTGCCTCGCTGTTTCATATAAACACAACGCCGCCGACACCGAGACATTGAGGCTTTCCACCGTGCCACCGATCGGAATGCGCGCGACCTGATCGCAGCTTTGCTTGACCAGGCGGCGGATGCCTGCGCCTTCGGCGCCGAGCACCCAGGCGATGCCGGTCTTGGCGTCGATGCCGGACAGGGGCTGCTCGCCGTCCATGTCGGCGGCGATGACCCAGATGTTGTGTTCCTTGAGGTCTTCGATGGTGCGCGCGAGGTTGGTGACCATGATGTAGGGCACGGTCTCCGCGGCGCCGGAGGCGACCTTTTCCACGGTGGCGTTGATGCCGACCGCGTTGTCCTTCGGCGCGATGACGGCGTGGGCGCCGAAGGCGTCGGCCGAGCGCATGATGGCGCCAAGGTTGTGCGGGTCGGTGACGCCGTCGAGGATGACCAGCAGCGGCGGACCCTGGATATTTTCCAGCACCTCGTCGAGCGAGTGCGTGAGTGCCACCGGCTTGACGCGGGCGACCACGCCCTGGTGCTTGGCGGTCTTGCCCACTAATCGAGTCAGCCGGTCGGCTTCGACCTGCGCCAGTTTGACCCCGTTGTCCTTGGCCTGATGCACCAGGTCGCGCGCGCGCGCGTCGCGGCGGGTCAGGTCGAGGTAGATTTCGAAGATGCCCGACGGGTCCTGGCGCAGGCGCGCCAGCACGGGATGGAAGCCGTAGATCAGTTTTTCAGCGGTATGCTTGCCGGCGGGTTTATCGCTCATTTCTGCTTGCTACCCTTGGCCTTGGCCGTTCTCTTTTTCGGCGCGGCGATTTCTTCCGCCGTCTCGACTACTTCGACCAGGGCGAAGTCGATCTTGCTGGTCTCGATGTCGGCGCGCATCACCTTGATGCGCACGCGGTCGCCCAGGCGATATTTCTTGCCGGTGCGCTCGCCGAGCATCATGTGCTTGGCCTGGTCGTAGTGGAAATAATCCTGGCCGAGTTCGGACACGTGGACCAGACCCTCGATGAAGATCTCGTCGATGGCGACGAACATGCCGAAGCTGGTCACCGCGCTCACGGTGCCGTTGTACTCGTCGCCGATACGGTCGCGCATGAAATAGGTTTTCAGCCAGGCGTCGACGTCGCGGGTGGCATCGTCGGCGCGGCGTTCGGTCATCGAGCAGTGCAGGCCGATTTCCGCCAGCCCCTTGGCGGGCAATTTCTCGCCGTTCAGCACCGCCTTGATGCCGCGATGCACCAAGAGGTCGGGATAGCGCCGGATCGGCGAGGTGAAGTGGGTGTAGGCCTCGTAAGCCAGGCCGAAATGCCCCTTGTTGTCGGGGCTGTAGATCGCCTGCTTCAACGAGCGCAGCATCACGGTCTGCAGCAGGCCGTGGTCGGGACGGTCCTTGATCTTGTCGAGCAGCGTGGCGTAATCCTTGGCGTGCGGCTTGTCGCCGCCGCCGAGGTCGAGGCCGAACTCGGCGAGGAAGCCGCGCAGCGCCGCGAGCTTTTCCGCGGTCGGGCCTTCGTGAACGCGGAACAGCGCCGGCTGCTTGTTCTCGTGCAGGAAGTCAGACGCGCAGACGTTGGCCGCCAGCATGCATTCCTCGATGATGCGGTGGGCGTCGTTGCGGATCACCGGCACGATTTCCTTGATCTTGCCCTGGTCGTCGAAATTGATCTGCGTCTCGGTCGAGCCGAAATCGATGGCGCCGCGCTTGGCGCGCGCCTTCAGCAAGGTGCGGAACAATTTGTCGAGCGCTTCCAGGTGCGGCATCAGCGCGGCCTGCTTCTTCTCCGGCTTGGCTGCGCCGGAGAGCCAGTCCCACACCTGATTGTAGGTAAGGCGCGCGTGCGAATGGATCACCGCCGGGTAGAAGCGGTATTCCTTGATCGCCCCCGCCGTGGTGATGCGCACGTCGCACACCATCGACAGGCGGTCGACATCCGGGTTGAGCGAACACAGGCCGTTGGACAGCGCCTCCGGCAGCATGGGGATGACGCGGCGCGGGAAGTACACCGAGTTGCCGCGGTTGAAGCCTTCGCTGTCGAGCGCATCCCTGGGCCGCACGTAATGGCTGACGTCGGCGATCGCCACCACCAGGCGGAAGCCGCTGCGGCCAAGCGGCTCGCAGTACACCGCATCGTCGAAGTCGCGCGCGGTCTCGCCGTCGATGGTGACGAGCGGCAGGTGGCGGATGTCCTCGCGGCCGGCCATGTCCTTTTTCAGCACCTTGCCTGGCAGCTTGGATGCCTGCGCCTCGACCTCCGGCGGGAACACATAGGGCAGGTCGTGCTTCCTCAGCGCGATCTCGATTTCCATGCCGGGGCCGGTGAAGCTGCCCAGCACCTCGGACACCCGCCCCACCGCCTCGTTGTGCGCGCCGGGCTGGGTGAGGATTTCCACCGTCACCACCTGGCCGGGCTGCGCGGCACCGGCATGCTCGGCGGGGACGAGGATGTCCTGGTTGATGCGGCGGTTCTCCGCGATCAGGAAGCCGACGCCGCCTTCGAGGTAGTAGCGGCCGACGACGAACTTGTTGACGTGCTCCAGCACCTCGACGATCTTCGCCTCGCGCCGCCCGCGCCGGTCGAAGCCGGCAACACGCACCAGCACGCGGTCGCCGTGCAGCACGCGGTGCATTTCCTTGGGCGACAGATAGAGGTCGTCGCCGCCCTCTTCCGGCACCACGAAGCCGAAGCCGTCGGGATGCCCCTCGACGCGGCCTTTGATCAGGTCGAGCTTGTCCGGCAGGCACAGCTGGCGCTTGCGGTTGAGCATCAGTTGGCCGTCGCGCTGCATCGCGCCGAGACGGCGCTGGAACAGGTCGTGCTCGGCCTCGGTGATGTGCAGTTGCTCGGCGAAGGCATCGGCGTCGACCGGACAGCCCGCTTCGGTCAGCAGTTGGAGGATGTATTCGCGGCTCGGCAGCGGCGATTCGTAGCGCTCGGTTTCACGTTCGTAGAACGGGTCGGCCAGGCGAATCGCCGGGATTTTGTGCTTGCTTGCGCGACTGCGCGATTTTTTTGAAGTCATCTTCGTTGACAATTTATTCGGTGCTCTCTAGAATGCGCGCCTTACCTGCCCAGATGGCGGAATTGGTAGACGCACTAGGTTCAGGTCCTAGCGGTGGCAACACTGTGGAGGTTCGAGTCCTCTTCTGGGCACCAAACGCAGCTAAGAAATTAGCTTGAAGCAAAAAGCCGACCTCGTGTCGGCTTTTTGCTTTGCTACGGTTTATTGCAGACATTACGCTTCGTAGGGGTGGCGACGCACGATCGTCTCCACCCGGTCCGGCCCGGTCGACACCACGTCCACCGGCACTTCGCACAAGGCTTCCATCCGCTTCAGATAGGTCTGCGCCTTCTGCGGCAGCTTGTCGAATTCCTGCACGCCGACGGTCGACTCGCTCCATCCCGGCAGATCTTCGTAAATCGGCTCGACCTTCGCGATCGATTCCGCTCCCACCGGCAGGATGTCGCACACCTCGCCGTCGATCTTGTAGCCGACGCATACACGCACGGTTTCCAGGCCGTCCAGCACGTCGAGCTTGGTCACGCACAGGCCGGACACGCCGTTGATCTGGATCGAGCGCTTGAGCGCGGCCGCGTCGAACCAGCCGCAGCGGCGCGCGCGTCCGGTGGTGGCGCCGAATTCATGCCCCTTCTCGCCGAGATACTGGCCGACATCGTCGAACAGTTCGGTGGGGAACGGGCCGGAGCCGACGCGCGTGGTGTAGGCCTTGGTGATGCCCAGCACGTAATGCAGCGTATTCGGGCCGACGCCGGCGCCGGTGGCGGCGCCGCCGGCGGTGCAGTTGGACGAGGTCACGAACGGGTAGGTGCCGTGATCGATGTCGAGCAGGGTGCCCTGCGCGCCCTCGAACAGCAGGTTCTCGCCCGCCTTGTTGGCCTCGTACAGGCTGCGCGGCACGTCGGCCACCATCGGCTTGAGGCGCTCGGCCAGGCCCATCATCTCGTCGAGCGACTGGTTGAAGTCGACGGTATCGGCCTTGTAGAAGTTCTTCAGCATGAAGTTGTGGTGGTCGAGCACCTCGCCCAACTTGGCGGCAAAGCGCTCGCGGTGGAACAGGTCCTGCAGGCGCAGCGCGCGGCGCGCCACCTTGTCCTCGTAGGCGGGGCCGATGCCGCGCCCGGTGGTGCCGATCTTGCCGGCGCCCTTGGCGATCTCGCGGGCGCGGTCGAGCGCGACGTGGTGCGGCATGATCAGCGGGCAGGCTTCGCTGATCTTGAGGCGGCTCGCCACGTCGACGCCGGCGGCCAGCAGCATGTCCATTTCCTCGATCAGCGCGGTCGGCGACAGCACCACGCCGTTGCCGATGTAGCAGGTGACGCTGTCGCGCAGGATCCCTGACGGAATCAGGTGCAGCACGGTTTTCTTGCCCGCCACCACCAGCGTGTGGCCGGCGTTGTGGCCACCCTGGAAACGCACCACGCCCTGCGCGCGGTCGGTCAACCAGTCGACGATTTTGCCCTTGCCCTCATCGCCCCACTGGGTGCCGATGACGACGACGTTTTTTGCTGCCATGCTGCGATCTCCCTTTATTGTGCACCCGAACTGGCGATAACCAGTTCGCGTAAGTCCAGGCTAAAACCGGTGGCCGGACGCGCCCGGCCGAATATCCGCCCCACTTCATCGTAGCGTCCGCCCTGCGCAATCGCATGGCTGCGTCCGCCGGTATACGCCGCGAAGACGACGCCGCTGTGGTAGCCGTAGCCGCGCAGTTCGGCCAGATCGTACGCCACCTCGACGCCGCTTAATCCCTGGTCGAGCGCCGCCAGCATATCCAGCGCCGCATCGACTGCCGCCAGCCGCGGCAGGCGCGCACGCGCCTCGGCCAGCATGCTGCGGTCGCCATACAGCTGCGGCAGCGCGGCAAAGGCATCGCGCAACGCCACGGGCAAGCCTGCAGTCAGCACCGCCACGGCGCTGCCGTCCTTGGTCTGCAGCGCGCCGAACAACTGGTGCTCGATATCGCCGCTCAAGCCGGCTTCCTGCGCCAGCGCGCGGTAAACGCCCACGTGACCGATATCGAGCTGCACCGTTTTAACGCCGCACGCGGATAAGCCCTGCAGCATCAGCGTGAGGATTTCAAGGTCCGCCTCGGCGCCGGCTTCGCCATACAACTCCGCGCCGATCTGGATCGGTTCGCGCGAACGATGGAAACCAGCGGACTGGGTATGCAGCACGCTGCCCGCATAGCACAGGCGATTCACCTCGTTGGCGGCCAGCAGGTGCGCATCGATGCGCGCCACCTGCGGTGTGATGTCGGCGCGCACGCCCATCAGCCGCCCGGAGAGCTGGTCGACCAGTTTGAAGGTCTTGAGGTCGAGGTCCGCGCCGACACCGGTCAGCAACGAATCGACGTATTCCATCAGCGGCGGGATCACCAGTTGATAGCCGCGGCTGCGGAACAGGTCGAGCAGCGCGCGTCGCATGTCTTCCATGCGCCAGGCCTGCGGCGGCAATACATCCTCGACGTTTTCAGGGAGCAGCCAGGCGGTCATCTCGGTTCAGCCACATCAATTCAACATCATCAACAAAAAAAGGCCACCCAACATCGAGGTGGCACCGATAAAACGCAATTGGCCGTCGCTGAGTTCCAGCATCCGGCGGAAACCATCCCGCCATGCGGCGGGCGCAGCGAACGGCAGGACACCTTCAATCACCAGCAGCAAGCCAATTGCGGCAAGCCCGTCGAAGCCGGTCATTGACCGCCGGCGGCACGCGGGTTCTTCATGTATTTGAAGAAGTCGGCACTGGGGTCGAGCACCATGACATCGCTTTTGCTCTTGAAGCTCTCGCGATACGCCTGCATGCTGCGATAGAACGCATAGAATTCGGCGTTCTTGCCGTAGGCCGAGGCATACACGGCCGAGGCCTTGGCATCGCCCTCACCCTTGACGCGCTGCGCGTCACGATAGGCATTGGCCACGATCACTTCCTTCTGCTTGTCGGCATCGGCCTTGATCTTTTCGGCTTCGGCCGCGCCGGTCGAACGCAGCTCGTTGGCCACCTGCTTGCGCTCGGCTTCCATCCGGCGGTAGACGTTTTCCGACACCGTTTCCGGCAGGTCGACCCGCTTGATCCGCACGTCCACCACCTGCACGCCGATCTTGCGCGCGTCAGCGTCGGCCTTGCTGCGGATGATGCTCATGATTTCCTCGCGGCGCCCCGATACCACCTCGTTGACGGTGCGCTTGCCGAACTCGGCGCGCAGCCCGTCGTTGACGGTCTGGTTCAGACGGATCTGCGCCCGCATTTCGTCGCCGCCCACCGACACGTAGAACTGCTTTGCATCGATCACGCGCCACTTGATGAAGGAATCGACCAGCACGTTCTTCTTTTCCGACGTGATGAAGCGTTCCGGGTCGGCCGCGTCCAGCGTCAGGATGCGGGTATCGAAATAACGCACGTTCTGCACCAGCGGCAGCTTGAAATACAGTCCCGGCGTTTTCTTCACCGACACCACTTCGCCCAGCTGGAACACCATGGCGTTCTGCCGCTGGTCGACGGTAAACATGCTGCCGCTCAACACCACCAGCAGCACGATCAGGCCAATCAGTACGGGACCCAGATTCCTGCTCATGGCCGATCCTCCCGGTCGCGGCTGCGTAAAGCGTCGCGCGAACGCGCATCCACGGGGGCGGGCGCCGTCGCGGCCGGCTGCTGCGACAGCACTTCTGGCGCGCCGCTGTAGGGCTGGCCGACAATCTGCTGCAATTTGTCGAGCGGCAGATACAGGAGGCTGTTGCCGCCCTTCTGGTCTACCAGCACTTTACTGGTGTTGTTCATCACGGTCTGCATGGTATCGAGGTACATACGCTGGCGCGTCACCTGGGGCGCTTTCTGGTATTCGGCAAAAATTTGCGCAAAGCGGCTGGCCTCGCCCTCGGCGTTGGCAATCACCGACAGCTTGTAGCCCTCGGCTTCCTCTTTCAGGCGCGAGGCCAGGCCGCGGGCACGCGGCACCACGTCGTTGGAATAGGCTTCAGCTTCGTTCTTCAGGCGTTCGCGATCCTGTCCCGCCTTGACCGCATCGTCGAACGCGGCCTGCACCTGTTCGGGCGGCTGGATATTCTGCAAGGTCACCTGGCTGATGCTGATGCCGGTCTTGTAGCGGTCGAGAACCTGCTGCATCAGCACCTTGGCGCGTGCAGCGATATCGGCACGGCCTTCATACAGCACGAAATCCATCTTGTTCTTGCCGACGATTTCGCGCATCGCGGTCTCGGCCACCTGCAACACCGTATCTTCAGGCGCGCGGTTGACGAACAGGAACTCCTTCGGATCCTTCAGGATGTACTGCACCGCGAATTGCAGATCGATGATGTTCTCGTCGTCGGTCAGCATCAGGGACTCTTTCAGCACCTTGCTCTTTACCGTGTTGCGGTAGCCGATTTCAACGGTGCGCACCTGATCGACGTTGACCACTTCGCGCGATTCGATCGGCCACGGCAGATGCCAGCGCGGGCCAGGCTCGGTGGTCTCGACATATTGCCCAAAGCGCAGCACCACGCCGCGCTGGCCGGTGTCGATGATGTAGAACCCGCTCGCCGCCCACACCACAACCAGCGCGCCGACCAGCAAGCCGACCAGGTTGCCGCCCCCCGGCAATCCGCCGGAAGAAAAGCCATCGCCGCCGCTGCCGCCGCCAGTGCCTTTGTTGCCGAACATGCCATTGAGACGCTGGTTGATGCGCCGCCAAAGCTCGTCCAGGTCGGGCGGTCCGCTGTTCTTGTTGCGGTTACCGTTGTTGCCCCATTGCGGGTCGTTCCAGGCCATATCGTTTATGTAGAGAAAACTGTGGTTTGGGGAGAGGGGTCGCCTGGTTTGCCGGCTTCATTCTGAAGCCGGCCGGCCAGCAGGATTTCCGACAGCGCCTCGCGTAAAAGTTCAAGCCCCGCACCCGTTTGCGCGGATATATATACGCTCTGCAGTTTACCATATTCGTCGCGCCCCACCCCCGGAGCAACGCCCGTCAAATCGAGCTTGTTGTAAACCCGCAGTTGCGGCACGGCATCCGCGCCGATTTCCCCCAGCACCTTGTCGACCGCCTCGATCTGCCGTTCGCGCCCGGGGCTGGCCGAATCGATCACATGCAGCAGCAAATCGGCTTCGGCGGTGGCTTCCAGGGTGGCGCGAAAAGCGGCCACCAGGTCGTGCGGCAGGCGGGTAATGAAGCCGACGGTATCGGCCAGCACCACTTCGCCGCTCGCCGGCTCGGCGCCGGCCGCTTCAGCCAGGCGCGGCAAATAGATCTTGCGCGTGGTGGTGTCGAGCGTGGCGAACAGCTGGTCGGCCGCATAGGCGCCGGCGCGCGTCAGCGCATTGAACAGGGTGGACTTGCCCGCATTGGTGTAGCCCACCAGCGCCACCGACAGCACCTGCTGGCGCGAACGCGAACGCCGCTGGGTGCGGCGCTGCTTGCCCAGCTTGGCGAGCCGTTCGCGCAGCGCCTTGACCCGCACGCCGAGCAGGCGACGGTCGGTTTCCAGCTGCTTCTCGCCGGGGCCGCGCATGCCGACACCGCCGCGCTGGCGCTCGAGGTGGGTCCAGCCGCGCACCAGGCGGGTCGACAGGTGCTGCAGCTGGGCCAGCTCGACCTGCAGCTTGCCTTCGGCGCTCTGCGCCCGGCGGGCGAAGATATCCAGAATCAGGCTGGTGCGGTCGATCACCCGGCACTGCAGGCGGCGCTCCAGGTTGCGCTCCTGCGCGGGCGACAGTTCGTGATTGAAGATGACAACGTCGGCTTCGGTGGCGGCGACCAGCGCAGCGATTTCGTCGGCCTTGCCGCTGCCCACGAAGAGCGCGGCATCCGGACGGCTGCGTTTGCCCTGGACCTCGCCCCGGATATCGAGCCCGGCGCCGGCTGCCAGCAAACGCAGTTCGGCCGTGCTTTCGGCAAAATCCGGCGTCCCGAAATCGAGCGCCACCAGGATGACGCGCTCCCCGCCCGCGTGCCGCTCGATCAAAGGGGCTCTCCCCGTCTCCGCGCACGCGCGCTCACCGGGCACACTCGCCTGCCGGTGCTACGAAATGGGCCATATCGATACAGAGGCATCCTGAGACATTGCGGCCTGGCATGCATTGCAAACTTCTCATTTCCTGTTGGTTGCGGCGCTTGACTCCAACTCGGGATCAAGCCAGTTGCGGGCGGCCGAAATGCCAGCCCTGCCCGTAGTCCACGCCCATGTCGGCGAGGATGCGTGCAGTCTCCGCGTCCTCGACGTGCTCGGCCACGGTATGCATACCCTCCTTGCGCGCAAAATTCGCCAGGCTCTCGACGATGCCCGCCACCTTGCGGTCCTGTCGCATATGCGACACCAGCCAGCCTTCAATTTTCAGGAAGCTGACCGGCAGGTGCGCCAGGTACAGATAAGACGAATAGCCGCTGCCGAAATCATCCAGCGCCAACCGGAAGCCGAAGTCGATGAAGGGTTGCAAATCGGCGCGCAATTTCTCCAGGCTGACGATGCGCTGGCGCTCGGTCAGTTCCAGCACGATGGGCTTGACCGGCCCCAGCATCGCGCTGCAGGTCTGACAATAGCCCATGGCGTTGTCGAGCATCTCCTCGACCAGATCGCGGCGCGCCAGGAATTGCGGCGACACGTTCACGAAATGGGCAAAATCGGTCGCACCGCCTTCATTTATTCGCACCACGCAATACTGCATCACCTGGCGGATCACCTGGCGGTCGACTTCGGCCATCAGCCCCAATCCTTCCGCCATGTCGACGAACTCCTGGGCCTCGACGATCTCGCCGGCCACGGTCTCGATGCGCGCCAGCGCTTCGTCCGCGATGGCCTGCCCGGTCTGCAGATCGACGATGGTCTGCGCGGCCAGCCTGACCCGGTTGTCCGCCAGCGCCTGGCGCAGCAACCCGCTGTTCCACGGCAGGCTGGCCAGCGCCGCCATCCTGACCTGGTCGCGGCCATCGGCCTTGGCCCGATACAAGGCATGGTCGATTTTTTCCAGCATCGGCAGGGTTTCGCTGTCGTTCACGCCAAAGGCCGCCACGCCCGCCGAGAAACTCAGTGAAATGGCCCCCACGCTGGTCTGGATGGGCGCCGCACGGGCCTGGCCGGCCAACCGTTCCATGACACCGGCAGCTTCATCCACGGTGCCGCCATGCAGCACGAACAAAAATTCTTCCCCGCCCCAGCGCGCCACCCAGTCGCCTTCGCGCAGCCCGGTCTCGAAGCGGCGCGCCACGGATTTCAGCACTTCGTCTCCCACGGCATGGCCGTAGCGATCGTTCACCATCTTGAAATGGTCGAGGTCGACCAGGGCCAGCGCGAAACCATGGCCGTCGCGCGGCGTGCGCGCGCGTTCCTTTTGCAGGCGCTCTTCGGCCGCCCGCCGATTGGGCAGGCCGGTCAGCGGATCGGTCAGCGCGATGCGCTGCAGCAGGTCCTTTTGCGCGGACTGATGCAGGGCATTGCCGAGCCAGTCGGCGATCAGGCTCATGTAGGCGACATCCACCGTGCCTGGCAACGATTCGCCACACCTGCGCAAAAAGGCCAGCACCCAGCGCGTCTCGGTCTCGTCGCCAACCGACACCGGAATCCCGGAGAAGGTGCGCATGCCAAACTCGGTCACCAGCGGATTGCCGGCATACAGGGGGTGCGCGGACAGATCGGCGATATGGGACGGCGCACGGGCATGGATGACAACATGGAACGGCGACGCTTCCAGCGTCTGTCTGCTGCCTTCCGGAAACACTCCCAGGCGATCGCTGACATAGCGCGCGGTGCAGTGCTCGCCAAGCTCGCTCAGCACCACCAGATCCATGTTCAGCACCCCGGCCGCCATCGCCAGCATGGCGCGGATGCGCTCGGTATCGCCCAGGCCGCGCCGTACCGACAGTTTCCACAAGGCATTCAGGCGATCGACATGTGTATCGCCATGGCTGGGCAATGGTACGCGCTGACTGGATTGGTTGACTGGCTGCATGATCGCCGTTGAAGCTGGTTAACAGGCGCCATTCTAGCCTTGTCGCGACCGTTACAAATCCACTGCACGCAAACGCTCGGCGGCCTGTTCCGGGTTGATGGTGTTGACGAACAGCCCCGAGCCCAGTTCGAACCCGGTCGGAATGGAGGTGCGCGGACAGATTTCCAGATGCCAGTGGTAGCTCGCGGCGTACGCGCCGTGCGGCACGCCATGTTTCGAGTCCGTACCGCCATGCGGCACGGAGTGCAGGAAGAAATTGTACTGCGCGCCGCCGATGACGGCATCCAGCCGCGCCATGGTGCGCTTCACCACCCGCGCCAGGTCGGCCAGATCCTCGCTGCGCACGTCGAGAAAATCGGCCTGGTGCGCCAGCGGCAGGATGTGCACTTCCCATTCGTAACGGCTGGCGAAGGGCTTGATCGCGATGAACTTCTCGCCGCGCTCGACCACATACTGACCGACGTTGATCTTGCGCCGCACTGCGCCCGAATTGCGGTCGTAGATCGTCGCCTCGAAGGTCAGCGCCTCGTCGATCAGCGCGCAGAAAATGCAGTGGTGGTGCTTGGCGTAATACGCGGCGCTGTTCTTCACCTCGGCGTCGACGTTCTCCGGCACCACCGGCATCGCGATCACCTGGCTGTGCGTATGCGGAATCGACGCGCCGGCCGCCGGGCCGAAATTCTTGAATACAAGCACGTATTTGAGGCGTTCATCGGACGCGAACAGCTGCTGCATGCGCGCCTGGTAGACGCCGAACAGCGCGGCCAAATGGCTTTCCGCCATGTCCTGCACGGCAATGCCATGTTCGTGGTGATCGATGATGACCTCGTGCCGGCCGTAGCCGTCGATGGTTTGCTGCAGGCCGAAGTTGAAGTTCGCTTGTTCGCGATCGTCGCCCAGCACCGGGTAGAGGTTTTCCACCATGCGAATCTGCCAGTCACCTTCCGGCGGCCAGCTCAGGATCACCGGTGGCGTCTTGTCCTCGTTGCCGCGGCAGAACGGGCAGGTTTCGACGTGCTTGCGGGTGTCGCGTGGCGCCAGTTCCTCGGCTTTTTTCGGGCGCATGCTGCGCGCGGTGGCGACCAGCACCGATTCGCTCGGCACGATGGGATTGATACGGATTTCGCGGACTTCGCTGCTATTGTCCGGGGCGTTCGGGTCTGACATGCGGTTTCTCCTTTGCCGGGAAGCATAAAGCAGCCGCCCGGTGCTGGCGGTTCATTCTGCTTATGCCCCCAGTCAGGCTTTTTATCCCCCCGCTTTCACCAAGGACTTGCGTTGACGAAGCCCCGGCCGGCGCCGACAATATTGAACCTTTGCTGGTTTCCGGAGTATTCCCCATGGACGAAAAAGCCCTGCACGACGAGCAGCGCCTGATGCGCATGATGCGCAAAACGCTTACCTCCATCGTGCGCGACACCGCGCCGCGCGACGGCAACCCCAGCCCACTATCCGAGGCCACCGTGCTCGGCATCAAGGATTGCCTGCTGGTGATCTCCGGCCGCGAAACCGAACTTGCCCAGCTCACCGGCCGCACCCTTGAAGAGCGCCCGCACTTCAGCGACGAGACGCCCAACACCCACGCCATCAAGATCAGCAGCATCCCGAAAAAAACGCACTGAGCATGCCTCAAGCCACCAGCCTGTTCACCGATGTCGAATCCAGTGTCGTCGGCACCTCGGCGGTCGTGATCTATTCGCCTTCCGGCAAGACCCGCAAGCGCTTCCC
>NCIH01000013.1:0-44353 GCA_002281975.1 Hydrogenophilales bacterium 17-64-11
CATCGCTACAACTGGCATCGACCCCACGCCAGTCTGGGATACTTGCCTCCCGTCAGCCGCTTGAATTCGCTGAATAACCTGGTGGGGTTACACAGCTAGCGATCATGGGTTCAGGTCCCCTCAGGTCACAAAAATACGGACACGGGCCCTTCGTGTACGAAATAGCTATGCGACTACAAGATGCATGTTGCAGACCACACTGCCCCGATGCCCCAAATCGCTATTCGCTGTTGTCCGCTGATTGGGTATTCCTCGGCCGGTCACATAGCGCAAGCCAGTTCATGCACCATAGGGCTAGCAAATTTATTTTCAAGGGAAATTTGTCGCCCGGGAAACGGAGCGGCGAACGTCGGGGTTCTCAATGAGGAGGTTTTCAAAAATCCGCGACGATGGTCTTGATTTAAAGACAATCTGCCCGGCTAGCTAGGTGTGTTTGCCCCCTCGGAGTTAGTTGCCCCCTTGCCAACCATGCCAGCTCAGTCGCCGGCAGTTTGCCAAGGTATACCGGCCGTCCAGGAACGTAGGTTTCGGCTTACACACTAACCAAAGTTGGCCAGCTACGGGCATTTCCCCTGCGGCGACCAACGCTACTCGCTGGGCAACAGGCATCCCCCAGAAATCAGATCATCGAATTCCGATTTATGCGACGACGCGCCAGCGGATGGCTTCGCCTGCGCGCAGCGGAACCAGGCTGTCCTCGCCCAGTTTGAGACTGGCCGGTACCTCCCAGCTTTCGCGCTTGAGGGTGAGGGTGTCGGCGTGGCGCGGCAGGCCGTAGAAGTCCGCACCGTGGAAACTGGCGAAGGCTTCGAGCTTGTCGAGCGCGCCGGCGTCGTCGAACGCTTCGGCGTACAGTTCGATGGCGGCATGCGCGGTATAGATGCCGGCGCAGCCGCAGGCGGCTTCCTTGGCGCCCACTGCATGCGGCGCGGAATCGGTGCCGAGGAAGAACCTGGGATTGCCGGAGGTGGCTGCGGCCACCAGCGCCTGGCGGTGCTGTTCGCGCTTCAGCACTGGCAGGCAGTATAGGTGCGGGCGGATGCCGCCCTTGAACATGGCGTTGCGGTTGTACAGCAGGTGATGCACGGTGACCGTCGCCGCGACGTTGGCCGGCGCGGCGGCGACGAATTCGGCGGCCTGGCGGGTGGTGATGTGCTCCAGCACGACTTTCAGCTTGGGGAAATCGCGCAGCAGCGGGATCAGGTGGCGCTCGATGAACACCGCCTCGCGGTCGAACACGTCGACCTCGGGATCGACCACTTCGCCGTGCAGCAGCAACGGCATGCCGGCTTCCTCCATCGCGGCGATCGCCTGGTAGGCGCGGGGCAGCTCGGTGACGCCGGAATCGGAATGGGTCGTCGCCCCGGCCGGGTAATACTTCACCGCATGCACGAAGCCGCTTGCCCGCGCGCGGCGGATTTCATCGGGCTGCGTGTTGTCGGTGAGATAGAGCGTCATCAGCGGCTCGAATGACGTCCCGTGTGCGGCGGCCAGCAGGCGCTCGCGGTAGGCTGCCGCCCCGGCCACGTCGAGCACCGGCGGCCTCAGGTTGGGCATGGCGATGGCGCGGCCGAACACGCGCGCGGTGTCGGGCAGCACGCTCCGCATCGCGGCGCCGTCGCGGAAGTGGATGTGCCAGTCGTCGGGGCGGGTGATCGTGAGGATGTCGGTCATGCTTTGTCCTGCTCATGCGGCTTGAGCGCCAGCGCCATTTTATAGAGTTCAGCCTTGCTGCGTCCGGTGATCTGCGCGGCGAGCTTGGCGGCGAGCGTGGGCGGCAGCGCGCCCTGCAGAATGTCGAGCACGCGCAGCGCTTCCGCATCGACCATCGCGGCGGCGGCGGCCGGCGCGTGCACGACGACGACGAATTCGCCGCGCACGTGATTGGGGTCGGCGGCGAGCCAGGCGGGCGCCTCGGCCAGCGGCAGGGTGACGATGCTCTCGAATTTCTTGGTCAGCTCGCGCGCCAGCGTCACCAACCGGCCAGCGTCCAGTACCGCGGCCATGTCGGCCAGCGTTTCCTCGATGCGGTGCGGCGCCTCGTAAAACACCAGCGCCGCCGGCAGCGCCGCCAGGGTTTGCAGTTGCGCACGGCGCGCACCGGCCTTGGGCGGCAGAAACCCATGGAACAGCCACGTCCCCGACTCCACCCCGGCGGCCGACAGCGCTGCGGTCACCGCGGCGGCGCCGGGAATCGGCACGACCCTCAGCCCCGCCGCGCGCACCGCCGCCACCAGCCGCGCGCCGGGGTCGGACACCGCCGGCGTGCCGGCATCCGACACATAGGCGACTGCATCGCCGCCCGCAATCCATGCGGTCACCTTGTCGGCGGCTGCGCGCTCGTTGTGTTCACGGACCGAGACCAGCGGCTTGGAGATATTGAAATGCGCCAGCAGCTGGCCGGACACACGGGTGTCTTCCGCCGCCACGCGGTCCACGCGCTGCAAGATGTCGAGCGCCCGCAGGGTGATGTCGCCAAGGTTGCCGATGGGCGTGGCGACCACGTAAAGCGCGGGCAGCAGGGGGGTATGATGGGACGTTTCGTTCATGTGCCGCCATTGTCGCAGATGTTCAACCCGGGCTCCCCAGTTGAACGCGCCTGAGTGTGCGGCTGACACGTTGGCTGGCAAGGCGCGACGATGCGGCGGGGCCGTCCCCCGCAAAGAGGAGCAACGCAGCCAGACAGCGCGGCAGCCGCGCAATCAGGTGTGTAGCGGTCCCACAAATGTTGAGCGTACCAAAGTCGATAAAGCTGAAATTCATAAGGTGATCCAAAGGATGATGAGCGATCAACTGGGGCGCCGGGGTTGAAATCCCTGCTCGGGCAATCCGCCGAAGCGCGTGCCGAAGCCTTCCTGCAAGCGCACGGCCTGAAGCTGCTGGCGCGCAACTGGCGCTGCCGCTTCGGCGAAATCGATCTCATCATGCAGGACGGCGCCACGCTGGTGTTCGTCGAAGTGCGGCTGCGCAGCCGTGCCGACTTCGGGGGGGCGGCCGCCAGCGTCACGGCGAACAAGCAGCGCAAACTGCTCGCCGCTGCGCGGCAGTATCTGGCCGCGCTGAAAACGCTGCCGCCGTGCCGCTTCGACGTGGTGGCGCTGTCAGGCGGCGCCCCGCCCGAGTGGATCATGAACGCATTCGACGATGTGGGATAATTCCAGCCGACCATGCCTTTACACGACAGAATTCTCGGCCATTTCCAGGCTTCGGCGCAGACCGCGCGGGAGGCTGCCGCGACGCTTGCGCCGGCGATTGAACAAGCCGCACGCCACATGGTGCATTGCCTCGCCCAGGGCGGGAAAATCCTCGCCTGCGGCAACGGCGGTTCGGCGGCGGTTGCGCAGCGTTTCGCTGCCGCGATGATCAACCGTTTCGAACAGGAGCGCCCCGGGCTGGCGGCGATTGCGCTCACCGCCGACACGTCGACCTTGACGTCGATCGCCAACGACTGCGCCTACGATCAGGTGTTTGCGCGGCAGGTGAAAGCGCTGGGGCAGCCGGGCGACCTGCTGCTGGCGGTCTCGGCCAGCGGCAACTCGCCCAGCGTATTGCAGGCGGCGGCCGCCGCCCGTACGCGCAGCATGCCGGTCATCGCCTTGACCGGCCGCAGCGGCGGCGGCCTGGCGGAACAAATGCAGGACGACGACGTCTTCCTGTGCGTGCCTGCCGAATCCACGGCGCGCATTCAGGAAATCCATCTGCTGACCATCCATTGCCTGTGCGATGCGGTGGACAGCGTTTTACTAGGAGTCGAGGAATGAACAAACTGATATATGGCGCGCTGCTGGGTGCGGCGCTGGTGCAACTGCACGGCTGCGCGGCCGTCGTCGTGGGCGGCGCCGCCACCGGTGCGGCGGCCGCCACGGACCGCCGCACCACCGGCGTCTTCGTCGCCGACCAGGAAATCGAATTGCGCGCAATGAACCGCCTGCGCGAAGCCATCCCGGAAAATACCGGGCGGATTTCCGTCACCAGCTACAACCGCCAGGTGCTGCTGACCGGCCAGGTGCCGGACGAATCCATCCGCGCGCGCGCCGACGAGGTCGTCAAGGGCGTGCCCGACGTGCGCACGGTATTCAACGAACTCAGCGTCTCGGGCGTCATTTCGCTGACCTCGCGCACCAACGACACCGCCGTCACCGGCAGCGTCAAAACCCGCCTGCTGCGCGACGAACGCGTGCCCGGCACCAAGATCAAGGTCGTCACCGAAGCCGGCGTGGTCTACCTGATGGGACTGGTGACCCGTGGCGAAGCCGACATTGCCACCGAAATCGCACGCACCACCTCGGGCGCGGCCAAGGTCGTCACCCTGTTCGAACATATCAACTGATGCCTCTGCCCGCGTTCGCCGCGTGCGCGGCCCGGCAGCGTGCCGTGAGCGGCCTCCCATGATCTATCGCGACCTGCGCGACTTCATCGCGCAACTCGAAACGATGGGCGAACTGAAACGCATCGCCGTCGAAGTCGACCCCAGATTCGAAATGACTGAAATCGCCGACCGCGTGCTGCGCGCCGGCGGCCCGGCGCTGCTGTTCGAAAAGCCCAGGGGCGGCACGATGCCGGTGCTGGCGAACCTGTTCGGCACGGTCAAGCGGGTGGCGCTGGGGATGGGCGAGGACGATCCGGCGCGGCTGCGCGAAGTCGGCCAGCTGCTGGCCTATCTCAAAGAGCCCGAACCGCCGAAAGGCCTGCGCGACGCCTGGGACAAATGGCCGGTGCTGAAGCAGGTGCTCAACATGGCGCCGAAGGAAGTGAAGAGCGCGCCATGCCAGGAGATCGTGTGGGAGGGCGCCGACGTCGATTTGAGCCGCCTGCCGATCCAGCACTGCTGGCCGGGCGACGTGGCGCCGCTGATCACCTGGGGGCTGACCGTCACCCGCGGCCCCCACAAGAAGCGCCAGAACCTCGGCATCTACCGCCAGCAGGTGATCGCCCCGAACAAGCTCATCATGCGCTGGCTGGCGCATCGCGGCGGCGCGCTGGATTTCCGCGAGCACCAGCAGGCGCACCCGGGCGAGCCGTTTCCCGTCGCCGTCGCCTTGGGCGCCGACCCGGCGACCATCCTCGGTGCCGTCACCCCGGTGCCGGACTCGCTGTCGGAATACCAATTCGCCGGCCTCCTGCGCGGCGCCAAGACCGAAGTGGTGCAATGCCTCGGCAGCACGCTGCAGGTGCCGGCATCCGCCGAGATCGTGCTTGAAGGCGTGATCCATCCGAATGAAACCGCGCTCGAAGGGCCCTACGGCGACCACACCGGCTACTACAACGAGCAGGAAACCTTCCCGGTGTTCACCGTCGAGCGCATCACGCTGCGGCGCGACCCGATCTATCACAGCACCTACACCGGCAAGCCGCCCGACGAGCCGGCGATCCTCGGCGTCGCGCTGAACGAGGTGTTCGTGCCGCTCTTGCAGAAGCAGTTCCCCGAAATCGCCGACTTCTACCTGCCGCCGGAAGGCTGCTCCTACCGCATGGCGGTGGTGAGCATGAAGAAGGCCTACCCCGGCCACGCCAAGCGCGTGATGTTCGGCGTGTGGAGCTTCCTGCGCCAGTTCATGTACACCAAGTTCATCCTCGTCACCGACGACGACGTCGACGTGCGCGACTGGAAGGAAGTGATGTGGGCGCTCACCACGCGCGTCGATCCGGCGCGCGACACCCTGCTGGTGGAGAACACGCCGATCGACTACCTCGACTTCGCCAGCCCGGTTTCCGGACTCGGCAGCAAGATGGGCATCGACGCCACCAACAAGTGGCCGGGCGAGACGGCGCGCGAATGGGGCACGCCGATCGTGATGGACGCGACAGTGAAGGCGCGGGTGGATGCCATCTGGAAAGACCTGGGCCTGTAGGCATGGCAACCGCCGACATATTCCTGGGCCGCCAGCCCATCCTTGATCGCGACCAGCGCATCGTCGCCTACGAACTGCTGTTTCGTGCCGGCGACACCTCTGGCGTGACCGTCACCGACGACATGCAGGCGACGGCCAGCGTCATCCATCACGCGTTCAGCGAGATGGGCGTGCAGGCCGTGCTGGGCACGCAGCAGGGCTTCATCAACGTCAGCGCCGGCATGCTGCTGTCCGACCTGGTGGAGCTGTTGCCCCGGACGCAAGTCGTGCTGGAACTGCTCGAAACGATCCACATCACCGACGCCGTGATCGAACGCTGCCGCGAACTCAAGCAGCAGGGCTTCACGCTGGCGCTCGACGACTTCGTGTTCGACGAAAGCTACCGCCCGCTGCTGGCGCTGGTCGACATCGTCAAGGTGGACCTGTTGCTGCACAGCCCCGATGAACTGCGTTCAGTGGTCACCCACCTGAAGCAATGGCCGGTCAGGCTGCTGGCCGAAAAGGTCGACAGCGCCGAACAGGCCGCCTTTTGCCATTCGCTCGGCTTCGACCTGTTCCAGGGCTACTACTTTGCGCGTCCGCTGGTGCTCTCCGCCAAACGCGCGGACCCGAGCCAGATGGCGCTCATCCAGTTGTTGGGGCTGGTGCTGCGCGACGCCGAAACCCCGCAGATCGAACAGCTTTTCAAGCAGCACCCCAATCTGACCTACAACCTGATGCGGCTGGTGAACTCGGTGGCGAGCGGCCTTCGCCGCAGCATTCCCTCGGTATCGCAGGCGATCATGGTGCTGGGCCGCAAGCAGCTGCAGCGCTGGCTGCAACTGTTGCTGTTCACGCTGCAAAGCGGCTCGACCTACCCCAACCCGCTGCTGCTGCTGGCCGCCACGCGCGGCAAGATGATGGAACTGCTGGCCATGAAACAGCAACGCAATGCCGATTACTGCGATGAGGCGTTCATGACCGGGATTCTGTCCCTGATCGAAAGCCTCATCGGCAAGCCGCTGGCCGACATCGTCAGCGAACTCAATCTGGGCGAGCGCCTTGCGGCGGCCCTGCTGCAGCGTGAGGGCGAATTGGGCAGCCTGCTCAAGCTGGTCGAAAGCGTCGAACACCCGGACCTGAAAGACACGCGTTCATTGCTGGCGCAAAGCAGCGCCCTGTCGCTGTCCGACCTGACGGTGGCCGAGATCGACGCCATGTCCTGGGCCAACCAGATTGCCGAGGCGACAGCATGAACCCTCCCCGAAACCGGCTTGCGAGACCGCAACCATGACGGAAAAGCCCAGGGGCCGGCGCACCTGCCTCTACACGCCCGAGCAGCTCGATGCCATCGTCGCCGACATGGCGCGGCAGGCGGCCGGCCTGCTGACCGGACGCACGCGCGTCGCGGTCGTCGGCATCCTGCGGCGCGGCGCGCCGCTGGCTGACCGCCTGCATGCGCGGCTGCGCGAAACCTGGGGCCTGACCGACTGCGTGCGGCTGGATCTCAAGATCGAACGCTACGCCGACGACCTCACGCTGCTGCACCCGGACACCCCGCTGACCGAGAACCCGACGCACGCGGCCCTTGATCTTGCCGGCCACACGGTGCTGGTGGTGGACGACGTCATGTATCGCGGCCATTCCATGCTGCGCGCGGTGGAATACCTTGCCGGCAAGCAGCCGGAGGAAATCCGCACCGTGGTGCTGGTCGACCGCGGCGCCGCGAAGCTGCCGGTGCGCACGGACATCGTCGGCGTGCGCCTCGACGTCGCCCCCTCGGACGTCATCGAATGCAACGTCCCGCCCTACGAGGCCCGCTTCAGGATCGATCTGCTGCAGCCCGAATGACGCCGCCTTGCGGCGGCGGGGATTGCCGCGCCATGAACTATGATTTGAAGCATGCCTCATGTCGCCATTTTCAACCTTCGGGAGAGAAATCATGAATAAATCCATGCTGGCCGGTGTGATAGCCGGCGCCGTTGCCGTCACCGCGATTGGCGGCGTGGCCGGGTACAAGGCGCTCAACCCGAAGCCGGAATTTGCCGAGGTGCTGGCGGTCGAGCCGGTCACCGAAACCACCAAAACGCCGCGGCAGGTTTGCCATGACGTGGTTGTCAACGAACAGGCGCCGCTCAAGGATCCCAACCGCATCGCCGGCACCGCGATCGGCGCGGTCGCGGGCGGCCTCCTCGGCAGTCAGATAGGCGGCGGCAAGGGCCGCACGGTCGCCACCGTCGCCGGTGCCGCCGCCGGCGGCTACGCCGGCCACCAGGTACAGAAGGGAATGCAGGAAAAAGACACAGCCAGCCGCACCGAAACGCGCTGCAAGACCGTCTACGATGCGCGCACCAAAACCGTGGCCTATGACGTGCGCTACCGTCTGGGCAAGGAAGAAGGCCAGGTGCGCATGGATCGCCAGCCCGGTCCGCGCATTCCGGTGAAGGACGGGCAGCTGCAGCTCAACGCGCCTGCAGCGCCCTGAATCTGGCGGGCGCTGCACGCGGCCGGGCGGCGACGCTCACCGACCGGCCATCTCACCCACTCGGGCAGCTTATCGAAGTTCATCGTCGTCTCCGCACCGGCGGCAGCCCAGGATGCTGAAGTAGCGCAGATACAGCCACAACGCGCCCGGCAACAGCGACAGCCGCAGCCATTCCGCCGCCGTGTCCGGCCACTGTCGCGCCTGCCAGGCATCCACGGCCACCGGCAACGACTGGAACAGCGCCAACAGCACCAGAAACAGCCCCACCGCGCGGCAACCGGGACTCATCGCTCCGCCCCGCCGGCTGCCTCGCCGGATTGCACCCACTCCAGCAGCGCGCGTTGCGCTGCTTCGCTGCGGCGCGCATTGGCGTGGTTGACCAGCATCACGAAGCTGACGCGTCCGCCGCTGGCGGTGAGCACGTAGCCGGCCAACGCGCTGACGTCGCGCAGGGTGCCGGTTTTCAGGTGCGCGCTGCCGGCGAGCGAACTGCCGTTGAAGCGGTGCTTCAGCGTGCCGTCGATGGCGACGATCGGCAGCGCCGACTCGAATTCGGCGGACAGCGGGCTGCGGCTGGCTGCGCGCAACAGCTGGTTCAGCGCGTCCGCGCTGATGCGCTCGATGCGCGACAGGCCGGCGCCGTTTTCCAGCACCAGCTTGGCGGTCGCGATCCCCCGCCGCTCCAGAATTTCGCGCACCGCCCGCGCGCCCTTGTCCAGCGTCGCGGGCGCGCCATGGACTTCCGCGCCCAGCGTCAGGAACAGGTTGCGCGCCATCAGATTATTGGAATGCTTGTTCAGGCGGGTGAGCGCATCGGCCAGCGGCTCCGAGGCGAATCTCAGCAGCGGTGCCGCAGCGGGCGGCAGCCCCGGCACCGTCGCGCCGCTCAGCGTGCCGCCCGCTTCCGTCCACAGCCCGCGGAAAATGAAATCGAACGTGGCCGCCGGCTCGAACAGGTTCAGCGACAGGGCCCGCTCGCCGCAGCCGCGCGCGTATTGCCCGCGCAGCACCAGCACGGGGGGGCCGCCTTCGGCAATCGATGGCGCGATCGCGTCCTTCCAGCCATTGCATGCCGCCCCCTCATCCAGCACCAGCTGCGAGATCAGCGTCACCCCCGGCAACGCGATGTCCGGCACGATCGACACGTCGCTTTCGCCCGGCTTCAAGCGCAGCGTCATCGCGTTGAAGTTGGCCGCCAGCGGCCCCGGCGCGGCGTTGTACAAGGCCAGCGGCTCGCCGTCGAACGCGCCGGGATCTGCCGCCGGCAGGTCGAAGTGGCTGAGGTCGAGCACCAGATTGCCGCGGATATGGCGCACTCCGCGTGCGCGCAGTTCGCGCTGCAGCAGCCACATGCGCTCCAGCGTCAGGGTCGGGTCGCCGTACCCCTTGACGACGAGATCGCCCGCCAGCACGCCGTCCACGACGGGGCCGTCCGCCCAGACATCGGTCGTCCACACGTATTCCGGACCCAGCCGGTCGAGCGCCGCGAAGCTCGTCACCAGCTTCATCACCGAAGCCGGATTCAGCGCCGCATCGGCATTGTGGCTGAGCACGGGTTGCGCCGCCTCCAGCGGCTGCACCACCACTGCCACGTGATCGAGCGGAATGGCGGCCTGCTTCAGCGCGCGGGTGAAAGCGGCGGGCAGTTCGGCGGCGCCGGCAGAAACGATATGGCCCGCAAGCAGCAGGCCGGCGAAAAAGCGGAAGGCGATTCGGGCAGACGGCATCCCGCCATTATGCCGAATTCCGCTGCGCGGCCTTGCGCCCCGCGGCGGCAGCGGCCTCCGTCGCCTATTCGGCGACCCGCATCCTGCCAAGCTCTTTCCGGGTAAGCTCGTCGAAGCGCTTCAGCACCCAGCCCTTCTCGCCAACCCAGGCCTTGAACAAGGCCAGATTTTCCTGCCGCTCCCGCTCATCGGCGCCCAGGTGCCGATACATGTTCCCGGGCTCGCCGTCCTTGGTGTTGCGTCCATCGTCCAGCCGGCGCATCAGGGCGCCACTGTCCGGCCAGCCGACGAAGGCCACCAGGTTGGCGTAGGTATCCATGCGCGGGCCGCGGCCGAGTTCCTTGTACCTGTCCTTGTTTTCATCGAATTCGGCCAGATAGGGGGAGCCTTCGCCGTGACAGGCCATGCACTTCTGCTCCCACAGCGGGCGGATGTCCTTGCGGTAAGTCACGTCGTCGGCCTGAGCGACGCTGCCGAGCAGCAGCGTGCAAAGGAATAAGGCGGGTACAAGATTCATGGTCGTCTCCTTGCTGGTGAACCAACGCCCCCGGCGGCTCGGGTCGCTTCCCCCCCGGGCACGCGCCTCTTACAGCGACTGCCTGATGGCCAGCACAGCCTGGTTGCGCAGCGACTTGAGCAGGGCAAGCTCTTTCTCGGGAATCGTGATGCCGCCGGGATCGGGCTGGTCGGCGTAGATCAGGCCGATCGGCTTGCCTTTCACGATGATCGGGAACAACACGAACGTGCGCGCCGGCACGTTCTGCCGGTACCACGCCGGAATCCGCGTCGCGATTTTAGGATCGTCGATATCGGTGATGAGGATGTCGGCATTGTTCTGGAGCGCGACGAGAAACACATCCGGCTGCCCCGCCAGGGAGAAATCAAATGCCTTGATCAGGTTCTGCACGTCGTCGCCGAAACCGAATTTCCCGCGCAGGGTGTTGTGGCGGCCATCCTTGATGCACAGCACCACATGCGCGAAACCCATGCCGCTATACATGGCCTCGAGGATCATGCGCAAAATATCGTTGATTGAAATGTTGTCGTCGATCAGCGAATTGCCGACGTCCTGCAGGCCCGAGGTGAGGACGGACTGAATTTCCTCGCTGCTGCGCTGCGGCTTGCCGCCATCCTCGCCCGGCGCCGCATCGAGGATCGGGGCAGATTCGTGAAGCACGCTGCTGCCCAGTTCGGGCTCGATGGCGGACACGCCGCTCCGCGGCGTGCCGGCATCCGCTTCCGGCGCGGCCGACGGTGCGGCCGGCGCCGCCGCACCGGCCCATTTCGACGCTTGCTGCGCGAAAGCGCTGTGCTTCAGGTTCACATTCACCGCCAGGGCGAACTGGGCAATGTCCTGCATGGATTTTTCCATCACCCCGGAAAGCTGTTTCTCCGCCACCGGCAAGGCGGCGGAGAAACGCGCCGTGAGTTTGGCCAGGACCTTGCCGCGATCGTCATCCGGCGTGCTGAGGATGACCTCGCACAATTCATTGGAAAAGCTCGCCAGCACGCGCAGCCGGTCGGTATTGCTCGCGCATGGCTTAAGCGTTCCTCCCGGCAGCTTTTTCATGCTCTGCACCAGCTGATCCGGAAAGCCCCAGCTCCTGGCTATGCCCATCCCCAGATTCTCGAACGACACCCCCAGCACCTCGGTCGAGGCCCGAACATCGCTGTGGCCCTCGGCCTCGACCCGCTGCCGGATCGCCGCCGTCTCCGCCGGGAAGTAAAACATCGCCAGCATGCGCCCCAGGTTGTGCAGCATGGCGCCGATAAACGCCTCCTCCACATCCTTCACCTGCGCCTTGTCCGCCATCTCGCGCGCCAGCATGCCGGCGTACAGCACCTTGACGAATTCCTCCTTCAGCTGCTGCGCGTGCGCCTTGTTCTCCAGGTTGTCGAACAGGATCAGGCTCAGGGCGATCGAGCGCACCGCATCGAAACCGAGAATTACCACCGCGCGCGAGATGGTGCTGATCGCCCCCCCGCCGACCTGGTTGTAGAACGCCACGTTGGCCAGCCGCAGCAGCTTGTTGGTCAGCGCAAAATCCTTGAGGATATTGTTGGATAGCGCGCCGACCCCCTCCCTGTCCGAAGAGGCGATGCGATTGATGGCGCCAATGGCCTCGGACAAGGCGGGAAAATCGCTTTCGATGCGCATGCGCCGCAGCAGGACATTCAGCGCGCTTTGCCTGACATCGCCGCCCGCTGGTGGGTCGTCGTCAAGGTTTGTCATTTTTGGGTTCACATTCGACATGCTGTTTTTTTGTTTTAGACACGAGCCGGGCCACAACCCGGCGAGCAAGCGGGGACCGCATTGCCGCCCCCGCTAAAGGAATCGGCGCCGGAGCGGATTTATCCAGAGGACTGCGGTTTTTATTTCATCCTCGCCGGCCCGCTGTGCCGAGCCGGACACGGCGTAGATACGGCTCATGCCGAATGGTAGCAATGTAACGGGAGTGAGCCGATGCGCCCGGTTTGCAGACGGAGTATTCTTGAATCCATCTCAATTATTCAAAGGGAGAAGACCATGCATCACCTTAACAAGCCTGCGTCCGGCATCGCCCGGTTCGCTGCCCTGGTCCTGGCGGCGGCCATGCCGGCAGCGCCGTTGAATGCCCTGGCGCAGCATGCGCACGGCAACCTCACTGCGATCGCGGAACTGGAAGCCAAGTCCGGCAGCGCCGTCGAGGGCAAGCTCACGTTCCACGAAATGCCCGGCAAGGGCGTGCACATCGAAGGGCGGGTGAGCGGACTGACCCCCGGGAAGCACGGTTTCCACATCCACACCAACGGCAATTGCGACTCTCCCGACGGCATGAGCGCGGGCGGCCATTTCGCCCCCACCGGCGGCCGCCACGGCGCCCCCACCGACAAGGAACACCATCCGGGCGACCTCGGCAACATCGTCGCCAATGCCGAAGGCGTGGCCGACGTCGACGTGATGGCGCACGGCCTGACCATCACCCTGATGGGTAAAAGCTCGATCGGCGAGCGCAGCATCGTCATCCATGCCAAGGAAGACGACTTCTCCGACCCCGCCGGCAACTCGGGCGCGCGCGTGGCCTGCGGCTATATCGATCTGGTCGAACTGCACATGCGGATGTAGCAACGCCGCCGCGCGCCAACCTGCTGAACGGCCTTGCGGCCGTTGGCACGACTATCCCAGATCCTGCACATACCAGTCCATCGCCTCGGCCAGGCCTTCGCCGATGCGATGCGTCGGCGCATAGCCGAGCCGCGCGCGCGCCTTGGAAATGTCGGCCAGCGAATGGCGCACGTCGCCGGCGCGGAAATCGCGGTAGACGGGTTTGAATCCGGCCAGATGCGGAAATTTCGGCGCGAGCAGGGCACGGATGGCTTCGAACAGCTGATTCAGCGTGGTGCGGTCGCCCACCGCCACGTTGTAGACCTGGTTGGCCGCGTCCGCGTGGGTGCTGGTGGCGGCGAGCAGGTTGGCCTGGATGACGTTGTCGATGTAGCAGAAGTCGCGGCTGGTTTCGCCGTCGCCGTTGATGTGCACCGGCTCGTTGTGGATCATGCTCGCCACCCACTTCGGCACCACCGCGGCGTAGGCGCCGTCGGGATCCTGGCGGCGGCCGAAGATGTTGAAGTAGCGCAAGCCGATCGATTGCATGCCGTAGCAGCGGCCGAACACGTCGGCATAGAGTTCGTTCACCAGCTTGGTCACCGCATACGGCGACAGCGGCTTGCCGATGACGTCCTCGACCTTGGGCAGGCCGGGATGGTCGCCATAGGTGGAGGAGGACGCCGCGTAGACGAAGCGCGCGACCCCGGCGTCGCGCGCGGCGACCAGCATGTTGAGGAAGCCGGTGTTGTTGGCGGCGTGGGTCGACAGCGGGTCCTCGATCGAGCGCGGCACCGAGCCGAGCGCGGCCTGGTGCAAAACGTAATCGACGCCCTTGCATACCGCGTGGCAGGTGACGGGATCGCGGATGTCGCCGCGCTTGAAGCTGAAATTCACCCAGCGTTCGGGGCCGACGCCAGCCTGCACCTGCGCCAGATTCTTTTCGTGGCCGGTGGCGAAGTTGTCCAGCCCAACGACGCGCTGGTCGAGCTGCAGCAGGGCTTCGACCAGATTGCAGCCGATGAAGCCGGCGGCGCCGGTGACGAGCCAGGTTTTCGGCGCAGCGCGAAGCTGCGTCTTCAGCGCGTCGAACGCGGCCATTACAGTCTCCAGAGCGCGAAGCCCGCGGCTTCCACCGCAGCCGGATCGTAGGCCGACTTGACGTCGGTGAACGCGCCGCCCTTGTTGAGCCTGGCTGTCAGTTCGGCAAACGGTTTCTCCAGGTAAGCGCTATGCGACACGGCCGCGACGATGGCATCGCATTGGGGGAGGTCGTCCCACGCGGTGAGGCTGATGCCGTATTCATGTTCGGCTTCGCGGGTTTCGCCGAGCGGGTCGTGCACATGCACGTCGCAGCCGAACGACTGCAGTTCGCGGATGACGTCGACCACCTTGGAGTTGCGCAGGTCGGGACAGTTTTCCTTGAAGGTGAGGCCGAGCACGTTGACCCTGGCGCCCTTCACCTGCACCCCGTTGGCGATCATCTTCTTCACCGTTTCCTGCGCCACGTAGGCGCCCATGCCGTCGTTGATGCGGCGCCCGGCGAGGATGACCTGCGGGTGGTAGCCGAGCATGTCGGCCTTGTGGGTGAGGTAATAGGGGTCGACGCCGATGCAGTGGCCGCCGACCAGACCGGGGCGGAAGGGCAGAAAGTTCCACTTGGTGCCGGCCGCCTTCAGCACCTCCAGGGTGTCGATGCCGAGGCGGTGGAAGATCAGCGAGAGCTCGTTCATCAGCGCGATGTTGAGGTCGCGCTGGGTATTCTCGATCACCTTGGCGGCCTCGGCCACCTTGATGCTGCTTGCGCGATGCACCCCGGCGACGATGACGCTGCCGTACAGTTCGGCCACCTTGTCCAGGGTGGCGGCATCGTCGCCGGACACGACTTTCACGATCCTGGTGATGGTGCGTTCCTTGTCGCCGGGATTGACGCGCTCGGGCGAGTAGCCGACGTGGAAATCCTGCCGCCATTTCATGCCCGAGTTCTTTTCCAGGATCGGGATGCACACCTCTTCGGTGGCGCCGGGGTAGACTGTGGATTCATAGATGACGGTGGCGCCCTTTTTCATGTACTTGCCGACCGTGGTGCTTGACCCGACCAGCGGCGAGAAATCGGGGATGTGCGCCGCGTCGACCGGGGTCGGCACCGCAACGACGATGAAGTCGGCCTGCGCCAGGTCGGCGGGGTCGGTGGTCACCGTCAATTGCGTGGCAGCCTTGAGGTCGTCCGTCGACACTTCGCCGGTGGGGTCGCAGAATCGACGGTAATGTTCGATTTTTTCAACCGAGAGGTCATAGCCGATGGTGGTCATCTTCTTGCCGAATTCCACCGCCAGCGGCAGCCCCACATAGCCCAGCCCGACAACCGCAACGACGCTCATGCTTGGATTCCCCTATGAATAGAAAGTTTTTGCTGCCGCCCGGATTGTATCGAATTTGCGCGACGCTCCTAGGCCACCGCCAGCGGCTGACTGGCCACTTCGCCAGCAAGCGGCATACCAGTTGGGCGCTGCTGGCCCTGCTTGCCGCGCTGCCCGCCCACGCCGACGTGGCGGACACCTTGCTCGCGGTGAAGCCGGGCGTGGTCGGCGTCGGCACCTTCAATCCCAGCGGCAGTCCGCGCGCCAACCTGCAGGGTACCGGCTTCGCGGTGCTCGACGGACGCTACGTGGTGTCGTGCGCGCACATCTTTCTCAGACCGCTGGACGGCGAGAAAAGGGAAACCCACGCCATTTTCGTCGGGCGCGACCGCCAGATGGCGGTGCGTACCGCGCAGCTGATCGCCACCGACCGCGCGCGCGATCTGGCCCTGCTGAAAATTGCCGGCGATCCGCTGCCCGCGCTGAGGCTGGGCGACTCGGACAGCGTGCGCGAAGGCTGGCAGCTGTATTTCACCGGTTATCCGATCGGCTCGGTGCTGGGGCTCAACCCCTCCACCCACCGCGCCGGACTGGCCGCCGTCATTCCCATTTTCACGCCGGTGCAAAGCGCCTCGCAACTGAACGCGCGCGCGCTCAAACAGGCGCAGCAGCCCTACGAGGTGTTCGAGCTCGACGCCATCGCCTACCCCGGCAACAGCGGCAGCCCGGTGTGGCACCCGGAAACCGGCGAGGTGCTGGGCGTGGTCAACTCGGTGTATGTGAAGGGGGCGAAAGAGGCCGCGCTCGCGGCGCCGAGCGGGATCAGCTACGCGATCCCGGCAAAGTATGTGCATCAGCTGCTGGAGCAGGCGCTGCCCAAAGCGCCCTGAGCGCCTACATGCCGCCGGTCAGGCTGACGCCGAGGCCGAGCGACTGCTGGCTGTGGTCGTAATCGATCAGCGATTCGCCATAGCCGTTGAAATACTGCACGTAGCCCCTCAAGCGTCCGACCAGCGGAAAACTCCAGTTCAGCTTCAGCGCGCCGCGATGGGCCGGCGTGCCGAAATTGCTGCGCAGCAGCAGCGAATACGTATTGCGCCCCTTGCTATAGACCGCCAGCAGATCGCCGTGCCCGAGGTAGTCCTCGATGTCGGGATTGTCGCCGCTGTCGCGTTCCGGAATCCGGTACCAGGGGCGGACCAGCAAGGCCAGGTTGCCGCGCTCGAATCCGAACTGCGCATACACCCGGTTCCAGCTGCGCGACAGCGCCGCGCCGCGGCCGTTCGACTGATGCACCAGCCCGAGGTTGAGGAAGCGCCCGCGAAAACCGGCCAGATCGTAATCGGTGCGGAACACCAGCATCGCCTCCGGTTCGTAGTTGTTCTCGCGGAACGGCGAGGACATGCTGCCGTTGTAGGCCTGCCAGAACGAGGTGGCGGTGTAGCCGAACCACAGGTCGACGTTGTCGTGGCCGAACACGCCCTGCATGCCCTTGATCTTGAAACTCAGCTGCAATTCGGTCTCGACGGGATCGAGCCTGATGTCGGTCTGCCCGGGCGTGGCCGGGAACGAGGCGTTGTTGGGCGAGTCGCTGACCTTGAGCGGCAGAAAATAATTGGGCCGATGCGGGCGGAACAGGAAAGCGCCCCGCTTGGCTGCGTCGTCGAGTTCCCAGTGGCGCGACAGCGCGGAAAGCAGCTTGGGATCCTTGGGCTCCGGCGGCGCGGGTTGTGCCGCGACAGGCTCCGGGGCCGCTTGCAGTTCGGCCCCGGAAACGGCCGCGGGCGGCAGCCGTCCGGCCAGCCGGTCGTAGCACGCCAGCCGCTCGGCATCCGCCGCAATCGCGCTGCAGCCTTCCCAGTCGGCAATCGAAGTGGCCTGCGCGCTCCCCAGCAAGCCCGCGCACAGCAGGGCCAGCGGAATTCCGCCGCACGCAGGTCTCGCCGGTCGCGTCCGCACCCGGCGCTCAGTCGAGAACCACGCTGTGCCCCGGCAGCGGCGCCTGCGCGTCCCAGCCGAACTGCCTCTGCAAATCGGCGGCGAAACCGGTTGCCACGCTGTCTTCGCCGTGCACCACGAACACCTGGCGCGGCCTGCCGCGAAAGTGGCCGAGCCAGGCGAGCAGCGCGCTGCGGTCGGCATGCGCCGACAGCCCGCCCAAGGTGTAGAGGTCGGCGCGCACCGGAATGTCCTCGCCCAGCAGGCGCACCCGTTTGGCGCCATCGACCAGGCGGCGGCCGAAAGTGCCGGCGGCCTGGAAGCCGGTGATGAGGACGGTCGAGTCGCGGCGCGGCAGATTGGCGCGCAGGTGAAACTTGATGCGGCCGGCCTCGCACATGCCGCTGGCGGAGACGATGACGGCGCCCCCCGCGATGCGGTCGAGCGCCTTCGACTCCTCCACGTCCTCGACGAATTCGAGCTTGCGAAAATGCGCCGCGCCGCCGTGCCGCCCCATCAACGCATGGGTTTCGGCATCGAGCAGTTCCATGTGCCTGAAAGTGATCTCGGTGGCGGCGGTGGCCATCGGCGAATCGACGAACACGGAAAGCTTGGGAATGCGCGCCTGCCGCGTCAGGTCGGCCAGCAGATAGAGCATGTCCTGGGTGCGCCCCACCGCGAAAGCGGGAATGATGACGTTGCCGCCTTTTCTTTCGATGGTGTCGTTGATCGCCTCCACCAGTTCGTCCTGCGTCGCTTCCATGCTCTTGTGGTCGCGGTCGCCGTAGGTCGACTCGACCAGCAGGTAATCGGCCTCGAAAATCGGCGTGGGATCGCGCAGCAGCGGCCGCGCGGGCTGGCCGAGGTCGCCGGAGAAGACGATTTTGCGGCGGCGCGGCCCGTCGCCCACCCACACCTCGACGATCGCCGAGCCGAGGATATGGCCGGCATCGCGGAAACTGCAGCGCACCTGCGGGTGCGGTGCGATTTCCAGATCGTAATCGACCGCATTGAGGCGCTTCAACGAGGCCTGCGCCTGCGCCACCGTGTACAGCGGGGCCGTGTCGCGCGGCGGCAGTCCGCGCGCGGCATCGCGCTTGGCCATGCCCTGGCGGAAGCGGTTGAGGTTGGCGTACTCGGCCTCCTTTTCCTGGATGTGCGCCGAATCGGGCAGCATCACCGCGAGCAGGTCGCAGGTGGCGCGGGTGGCGTGGATCGCGCCGCGGAAGCCGAGCGCGACCAGCCGCGGCAGCAATCCAGAATGGTCGATGTGGGCGTGGGTAAGGATGACGAAATCGATCGTGGCCGGGTCGAAATTGAAGGCGCGGCGGTTTTTCTCGCGCGTCTCGCGCCCTCCCTGGAACATGCCGCAATCGACCAGGAAGCGCACGCCGTCGGCTTCCAGCAGATAGCTGGAGCCGGTCACCTCGCGCGCCGCGCCGAGAAAAGTCAGTTTCATGGTGGAGCACCGCGTAGCGCCCGCCTCGCGGGGTCAGGCAGAGGTCTCAATCTTACACCGGCACGACGCCCATTCCTTCCCGCTGCGCGCCGATTCCGGGGCGCTGTGTTTCGCGTCAATCCGGCTTCGCATCGCTCGCACGCGTGTCGCCGATGCCTTGAAGAAAAATGGGAAACACCAGCCTTCCCTCTGATATCAGCGATTTTTGCGCTTCTATGATGGAAACGCGCAGCACCAGGCCCTGGATGATGCCGGTGAACATCACGGCGGCGCTGTGCTCGTCGAGATCGGGGCGGACAAGATTCTGTGCCTTGGCCTGGGCCAGGAGATTGCTCACCCTGGCCTCGTAGTCCGCCAGAATGCTGCGTATCAGCTCCTTGATCCTGGGGTTTTTCTTCAGCAGCTGATCGGTGAATATCAGCTTCGGAATCGCCGGCACCTTGTCGACGAAGCCCAGATGGGCGAAAAACATTTTCTCCAGGGAATCGAGCGGATCGCTGCCCTGATCCGCCGCCATATCCAGCACGCCCATCAGGCGGCCGCGCACCCAGTGGATGACGCCCAGCCAGATCATGTCCTTGGTGGGGAAATGACGGAAAATCGCACCCTGCGTGACGCCCACGGCCCTGGCCATGTCCTGCGTCGTCACCTTGTCCACGCTCTGCTCGCCGGCAAGCTCCACGGCGGCCTTGATGATTTCCTCCTGGCGCTCTTCCGCCGATAGTCGTTGCCTGCGTTCGCTCATTTCTTGATTTCCATATCCCGTGTTTCACTGATTTCGAAATTTCCGGACGCGAGTGCCGCGACCGCATGGGCGCGCCGGGAGCGTTTTACGCCGCCCGAGGCGGGGCCGCCGGCAGTGAATCGGCAGCCGCCGCATTCACGATGCAAGGCGTCGATGCGTGCGCGGCAGCGCGCGCTGCCGGGTTGCCGAACCGGACCGCCCACCCTCGCGGATCGTCGGCAGGCTCGAAGCCGACGGCGACGAGCGAAACCACCTGGAAGCAGAATCCACGTTGCTGTTTTGAAATATCGGGTTTCCTTCCTTGATCGACAATCAAGATAGCAACGGGTCGCTAACTTATCAATGATCGGATGGCTAGTCCAAGATGCCTGTCGAAGCACGGAGAAACTGGAACATTCCGCTTTCTTGCTCGCTTTCAGTAACCAACTGAAACCGAACTGTTTCAACCTGGAAATAAGCGGGAAACCGCCGCCCCCTAGATTGGCAACCACAGCAGGAGGGAATACGGATCCCGCCCTTGCTCCGATCAACAACAACAGGGGGAGCCTTCCAGTGAACTACAGAACCGCTGCAATCTGCGCAAGCTTTCTGGCTTCGGGCATGGCCTTCGCCAACAACGGCGATCAGATGGTCGGCTACAGCGCCATCACCAATGCCGTGGGAGGGGCGGTCGTCGCCGCGCCGCTCGACGTCACCACCAGCCTCACCAACCCGGCCGGCCTGGCATTCCTGAAACTGGGCGACCGGGCGACGCGCTTCGACATGACGGTGTCGGTGCTTAATCCGATCCGCAGCATGAACGGCGTCGAAAGCGACAGCAACGCGTACGTCATGGCAACCGGCGGCTTTGCATTCCAGAGCGAACTGCTCGGACCGGACCTGGTCCTCGGCATCGGCGCCTACCCCATTTCCGGCGGCGGCGTGGATTTTCCGGCGGCGGCGTTCAGGCTGGGCACCTCCAATGCGGCGATTGTCGCCAACCGGATGTCGATGCGCATCGGCCCGGCTGCCGCCTACAAGGTCAACGACGGATTCTCGATCGGCGCCAACCTGAGCCTGTCGCTCAACCAGATGTCGATGAAGAACATGACGCTCGTTCCGGGAATGCCTCCCACGGTCATTTCCGACAACTTCCCGAACGACGTCGCCTACGGCGTCTCGTTCGTGCTGGGAACCATGCACAAGCTCAGCGAGCGAACCAGCGTGGGCCTCTCCTATACGAGCAAGTCGTACAACGAGGAGTTGGTATGGAACATGGATGACGGCAAATGGCGGCTCAATTTCGAGGACCCCCAGACCGTCGCGATCGGGCTTTCCCATCGTCTGACCGACAAGCTGATGTTGTCGGCCGATCTGAAGTGGCTCAACTACAGCGATGTGCGCGACACCGCCACCCTGTATGGCCCGACCCCCGCGAAGAACAAGCTGATCGCCTACAGCTGGGACGACCAGACGGTGGTCGCGCTGGGCGCCAAGTACGACATGTCGGATCGCCTCTCGATCATGGCCGGCTACAACTACGGCGCCTCGCCGATCTCCGAGGAGGACATCAACAACAATGCCGGCGTCACGGCGATCGTCGAACACCACCTGTCCGCCGGCGTGACCGCCAAGGTCAGCCACCATTCGGCGCTCACCTTGTCGCTCATTCACGGCTTCAAGAATGAAATGACCGCGAGTGTGGGGCCTCCCACGACCGTGAGCTTCGAGACGAATCTCTTGAGCCTGCAATTCACCTACAACGACTGAGCATCCGGAGGAGAACGAAATGAGGCATCGCAGCTTTCTTTCCCTGGGAAGACCCACGCTTCCGCTGGCACTCGCCGCCGTGCTTGCCCTCGCGACAGCCGGCTGCATGGGCCCCAAGATCGGCCCGGCCGTGCCGGATGCCGGATGGGACACCAGCTACGAGGACGCCCTGAGTCCGCACACCCAGCTCGCGCTCGGTGTCATGCAGGCGCTCAAGGACGATCCCGAAACAATCCCCCCGAGCCGCCGGGCCGATATCGCGCAACGCTGGCAGAAACTTGCCGACCTGATCAAGAGCAGCGCCGGGCCGGGAGACATCAGCCGCGCGAGGCTCAATGTGGAGGCGGCACTGGACAAGGGGCTGCTCGACAAGATCAAGGAGGAGCGGCTGCGCCGTGGCGACCTGATGGGATTCATGATGTCGAGCGGCGTCAGGATCCCGAAGGGCGGCATGAAGAACCTCAACCCGGACCACGTTGCCGCGACCAAGGCCGTGGAGGCCCTCAACAAGAATTAGGCCGCGGCGACGAGCCCTTTCCAGCCAGGAACGATCGAGGATCAGCTATTGAGGACATGCATCGTTTTTTCGGATTCCGCAGGGAAGCAACCGCCCCCCGCTCCCCGGAAAGCATTCGGGCCAGGCAACTGGCTCACAAACCCAGCAATCGTAAGGAGACATAATGAAGAAATTCGCTTTGACAACACTTGCCGCAGTCATGCTGCCCGCCTTGGCCTGGGCCGCGGACGCCCCGCCGTCCGCGGCATCGAAACCAATGATGCTGGCCGCGAACGCGCCCGCCTCCAAATCGGCGCCCCTCACCCCGGCAGAGAACCTTGTTCTGGGAACGGCGCTGCTGCTCGAAAAGGAGCGGAACGCGTTCGAGATGTCGCAGGTTTTCCGTCTGGCCCTCTATCTGCGCCCGATGCGCCGCGTATATGACCCCAACCCCAATCTCGTGAGGGCGGGCGACGACCCCAACGCCGAGAAGACATACATGGAGCGCATCAGGTCCGTCATCAAGCCGGAACTGGTGGCGCGCATCGACAAGATGGCCCTCACCCGCAAGGACATGGAGCACTACCTGCAGCACCACCAGGCGCTCTACGCCGTGGACTGGAAGAAGCACCCGACCTTCGCCCTGATGGAGTATGCGGTCAACGATTTCCATGAGCAGATCGCCCCGCCGGAAACGATCGCCGCCAAGGACAAGGACGACTTCTACATCCCGGAAAGCGTGAAGCGCATCAGCGGCAAGAACGCGGGCGACGGCAAGAAGCTGTTCGACGGCATCTGCGCCTCATGCCACGGCGTGGACGGACAGGGCCGCTTCCCACCGATCGCGATGAAGTCCTATCTCTCGCTGCACAGCGACCACGAGCACTTCGAGATCATCAAGGCCGGGCCGCCGCAAAAACTCGGCGCCCCCATCGTGATGCCGACCTTCGGCGACAAGCTCACCGAGGACCAGATCTGGGCGATCACGCAGCACATTCGCAGCTGGGAAAACCACTGGGCGGACCCGAAGAACGTGCGCCGCGGCGAGGCGGAGGCGAAGAAGGCCGGGGTGAAGTTCTACAACACGCCCGATCTGCACGGCATCTGGAAGGCCAAGAACAGCGACGTGGTGATCCTCGACGTGCAGAGCGACATCGCGTACCGCATCATGGGCCATATCCCCGGCTCCAAGCACATCCGTCCGGAAGAACTCGACACGAAGATGAAGACGCTGCCGAAGGACAAGGAAATCATCATCGTCGACATGTTCGGCTCACAGGGGCTGGCACCGGCCACCGCACTGGCGAAGGCCGGCTACAAGACTAGTTATCTGGCCAACGGCATGATGGATTGGCACATCGTGCGCAACTTCCAGACGGAATATTGAACGCCCTGCAGAACGAAGCCGGGCCGCGCCCCGCGGCCCGGCAGCCCGAAACCCGACCGAGGAGAATCATCATCAAACCGATTGCAATGGCGGCACTTGCCGCGGTCATGCTCCACACCTCAGCCTGGAGCGCGGAAGCCCCGCCTGTCGACAGCGTCAAGGCAGTCGCCGGGAGCTATGCGAAGCAGCTCAAGTCCGGGCTGATGGCACAGATGGGCTCGAACGGCCCCGAAGGCGGCATCGCCGCCTGTTCGGCACAGGCCGCCCAGCTTGGCGCCGAGACTGCAGCCCTGACCGGCTGGTCGGTCCGGCGCGTATCCACCCAGGCCAGAAATCCCCTCGCCATGCCGGATGCCTACGAGCACGAGACCCTCAAGGCGTTCGCAAAGGAAATCGCCGGCGGCAAGGAAGACGCCAGCCGCTACGAAGTGGTCGACGAAGGCGGCGTGCACTACGCGCGCTTCATGAAAGCCATCCGCATCGAGCCAGTGTGCCTGACCTGCCACGGCGACAAGGAAATCCCGCCCGGCGTGATGCAGAAGCTGTCCGAGAAATACCCGCACGACGCCGCCCGTGGCTACAAAGTCGGCGACCTGCGCGGTGCCCTGTCCATCAGGATCAAGCTGGACGATTAATCCGACGAGAAAGGTGAGGAATGAAAACCACGAACACTAGACGCCTGGCAGCTTGCATCGCGGCCGCGGCCGTAGGCGCAGCCTTCTTCATGGCAACGGTCACGCAGCCGGTCTACGCGGCCGCCGAGCCGATCGGCCCGAAACTGACGCCCCGCCTGAAGCAGATGCTTTCGGAGGAGATGCTCTCGGTGAAGCAGTCCGCGAAGATGATCCTCGACGGCCTGCTCGCCGGCGATCATTCGATGGTCGCCACCCAGGCACAGCAAATCCACGACAGCTTCATCCTGGAACGCAGCCTGACCGAGCAGGACAAGAAGGACCTGATGAAGGCCGCCTCTCCAGAATTTCTCAAGCTCGATGGCGAATTCCACCAAACGGCGGGGAAGCTGGCCCAGGCGGCGCAGCACAAGGATTATGAACTGCAGCGCTTCTATTACTCACGCCTCGTCGAAAGCTGCCAGAGCTGCCACAGCCAGCACGCCACCGACCGATTCCCGATCTTCAGCGGCGCGCAGCCGGAAGGCCATACCCACTAGCGAATGCGAAAGGACAGCAACATGTCGGTCGACCAAATCGTGCACGTCGTCGTCGGGCTCGCGGTATTTATCAGCGTTCTCCTTATGCATTTCTCCAGCCCGGCATGGGGATGGGTGGCGGGGTTCCTTGGCCTCAGCCTTGCGCAAAGCGGCTTTACCGGAATATGCCCGCTGAGCTTCGCGCTGCGCAAGCTGGGCTTCAAGGAGCATGACGCGTCATGCGGCAACGCATGACGTCCTGATGCATCTCCTCAAGCAGTGCGTTGCTGGCAGCCTTCCGGCTGCCAGCTTTTTTTGGGCAGGGTTCCTGTCGTGCCCGGCCAGTGCGGCCAGACGACATTTCAGCGAGGCCGGAGCTCCAGGCTCGCAACGAGTCCGCCACCCTCGCGCGCCGCCAGCGTCAGCGACCAGCGGTGACTGTCCACGAGCTGCCGCGCGATTGCCAAGCCCAGCCCACTGCCTCCCGTGACGCTGCTGCGCGACTTGTCCACCCGGTAGAACGGCTCGAACACCGCCTCGAGTTCGTCCACGGGAATCCCAGGGCCGCGGTCGGCGACGCTTATTGTCATGCGAGTGCCGTCGCGCGCGCATACGATGTCGATCGGCCTGCCCGCGCTGAAGCGCACGGCATTTTCGACCAGGTTGGCCAGGATGCGCCGCAGTGCCATCGGCGAAACGGTCGCGGTGCATCCGTCGTCGGCGTGCACGCGGATATCCGCGCCCTCCCGGCGAGCCTCTTCGGCCAACTCTTCGATCGTTTCGGCGACATCCACTTCCTGGCTCGGCTCGTGCGCAGCGCCACGGCCGAACTCCAGGGACTGGTCGACGAGCCGGGACATGTTGTCGAGGCCGCGCAGCAGGCGTTCCGCCAGCTCCGGGTCGGCCGAGGGCGGGAGCACCTCCAGGGCCAGCCGCATGCGGGCGATGGGCGTCCGCAGATCGTGGGCGATTCCGGCGATGAGGATGGAGTGGTTCGCGAGCAGGGTTTCGACCTGGTGCACCATCCGGTTGAACGTGCGCACGAGGTTGGCCAGTTCGCACGGCCCGATCTCGGGGAGCGGCTCCGGAACGCCCGCCCGGCCGATGCGGTCGGCGGCGGCTGTGAGCTGGGACAGCGGCTGGGTCCAGCGCCGCACCAGTATCAGCGTGGTGAGAAGTGTGAGCACCGTGCCCGAAAGGAGAATCAGGAATATGGCCAGCGGCGCATGGATGTTGATCCGCTGGCCGGGAAAGCCGAACTGCAGGCGATGCTCCCCGGCGTGCAAGCTGACCCGGTAGATGTCCGTGCCATCCTTGCGTTCCACCCTGATCTGCGTGGGATGCCGGGTATGCTTCGCAAGCGCCTCGTCGAGCAGCAACGCGTAGGGAAGATAGGCCGTTTCCCCGGGAAGTGCGTCTTCCGCGGAGGACAGGGTCAGCCCCGTATCCTCGTACAGCGCCGCCTCGAAGCCGGCACGTTCGTTCAGCGGCAGGCTCACCCACACCTGCGAGGACAACAGCATGAAGTCCGCCAGGTCGGTGGCGGAGCGACGCGCGACGGGAATCAGCAGGTAGTAGGCGATGACGAGGGTGGTGAAGAGCTGAAACAGGACCAGCGCCACGGCAATGGTAAGCACGGTCTTGCCGAACATGGTCACAGGAAGGCGGATGCGCATCATCTTGGCTCCCCATCCGGGGTGAACATGTAACCCTCGCCCCGCACGGTCCGGATGAGCACCTGGCCGGCAGGATGGTCTTCGATCTTCCGCCGCAGCCGGGTGACCCGCACGTCGATGCTGTGATCGAAGGGCGCGCGCTCGTAGCCCTTGAGCATGTCCATCAGCGTGTCGCGGCTCAACAACTGGTAGGGATGCCGTGCGAACAGGCAGAGCAGCTTGAAATCGGCGGCCGTCAACGAGACCTCGGTCTCGCCGCGGGTCAGCCGGTGCGCTTTCACGTCGAGCCGGTAAGGCCCGAAGTTATATGTCTGCCCTTCCCCGGCGCGCACACCCGGCCGCCCCCCCACCGCCCCGCGGCGCAGCACGGCACGAATGCGCGCCAGCAGTTCGCGCGCGTTGAAAGGCTTGGCGAGATAATCGTCCGCGCCGACCTCCAGGCCGACGATGCGGTCGATTTCGTCCCCGCGGGCGGTCAGCATGATGATCGGCAGGTCGCCCTCGCTGCGGAGTTCCCGCACGATGGCGAGGCCATCCTTGCCGGGCAGCATGAGGTCCAGGATGACCAGGTCGACAGGATGGCCGCGCAGATGCTTTTCCATGGCGAGACCGTCGGGGACTGCAGCCACGTCGAATCCGTTCGTCCGCAGATAGCGAACCAGAAGATCCCGCAGCTCCGCGTCGTCGTCGACGACAAGGAGCGTGCACCTCCGGCCCCCGTTGCAGGCCGGCGTCGCGGGGTCGGTTTCAGGCAATTCAGATCCTGTTCTCATGAATTTCTCCCTGAAAGGGCCTGCTCGCGCAAGCGCCCGTAGTCGAAGAACCCGAGAACGGCCTGCCTCGCGGAATCGGCCCCGTTCCCCCCTGCCGCAGCGTCGATCATCGCTCCGCCAACCGCGCAGTTCAAATCATCACAGCAAAATTGTTCCGTGCAAAATCCGCGCCGGGCGCACGGCCTCGGGCAGCACGCGATGCGATTCAGCGCATCCGCAGGAGGGTCCGCGCACCATGGCGAAGTCTCCAGCTCTCCGCACCGGCTTCATCCGGCATTCGGTGTATCTATGGCGAACATGCCGCTTGACGGCTGAACAAGATCTTCACTGCACCGCCGTGCCGTCCGGGCTGCCGGTTCTTGCCGGCCAGCCCCTCGGTGCCCGTGCTGATCTCGGCGAGCACCAGGTGCAGCATGGCGTCGGCGTCCTTCACTTGGCGCCATTGTGCAGCGAAAGCGCTGCCGAACCGCCCTCGCCATGATGGTGGTGGCGCATGCTGCGCGTCCAGGGTCGGGGCGGCTGTCGACGACAGCGTTCCGGCGAATAGCAAGGTCGACGGGGCACGGCCGAAACGGCGCATGGGGGTTCACTTTACTCACGCTTGAAATGATCCCGGAACGGCTTCCGGAATTCGGCATGGCAAGCGAGGCAGCTCGTCTGGAGGCGCTGGAAGGCGCCGATCGTCGCCTCGCCGTCCCGGGCGCGAGCCGCCTTCACCAGGGCTGCCGCCTGTTCCTTCGTATCCCTGTCCAGCCCCCTGAAGCGGCCGGCTTTTCCGCCGAGGAAACGTATCAGTTCGAACTTCTCGGCCAAAGCCGCGGGCGGATGGGAAGGGCCGATCACGGCCATGGCGCCCGCCACGACCTCCCCGTAGTCCTCGCGCGCGATCGCACCTGCGATCAGCTGCATGCTTCTCCCCTGCGTCTCCATTACCTTGCTCAGCACCATGTCCCCTGCGGCACATACAGGCGGCGGGGCCGCGAGGGACAGCATCATGCAGGCCAGGAGCGGACGAGGCGCGATGCGCATGTCAGGCCATCCTTTTCTTGAAACGCAGCGAACTCATGGTCAGAAGCGCGGTGCCCAGCACCGCCAGCGCGGCGAACTGCGGCCACAGGATGTCCCAGCCGCTGCCCTTGAGGAAGATGTCGCGGATGATGACCAGGAAGTAGCGCAGCGGGTTGAGATAGGTGAGCCACTGCGCCGGCTCCGGCATGTTCGAGATCGGGAACATGAAGCCGGACAGCAGCACCGCGGGAAGGTAGAAGAAGAACGACGACATCAGCGCCTGCTGCTGGGTCTGGGAGATGGTGGAGATGAACAGACCGATGCCGATGGTCGACATCAGGTACAGGCCGGCGCCGAACAGCAGCAGCGCCAGGCTGCCGTGGATCGGCACGTTGAACCAGCTGACCCCGATCGCGGTGACCACCAGCACGTCGATGAAGCTGATCAGCACGAACGGCAGGGTCTTGCCGAGGATCAGTTCGAAGGAGCGGATCGGCGTCACCATCAGCTGCTCCATGGTGCCGATCTCGCGCTCGCGCACGATGGCCATGGCGGTGAGCAGCAGGGAGATCAGCAGCACCACCACGGCGATCACGCCGGGGACGTTGAAATAGCGGCTTTTCAGGTCGGGGTTGTACCAGGCGCGCGAACGCAGTTCGATGGGCTCGGTCTGCGGCGGCGCCGGCTGGGCAAGTTCGCCGGGCACGGCGCGCGCCCGGGAAAATGCCTGGGTGATGCGCTGGGCGTAATCCATCGCCACCGTGCCGGTGTTGGAGTCGGTGCCGTCGACGAGGGTCTGGATTGCCGCCTGCCGTCCGGATTTCAGGTCGTCGGCGAAGCCGCGGTTGATCTGGATGCCGATGGCGGCCTGGCCGCGGTCGAGCAGTTCGCCCAGCCGCTCCGGCCGGTCGGTGCTGTCCACCACGGTGAAGTAGCCGGAGGCGGTGAAGCGCTCGATCAGTGCGCGGCTCTGCGGGCTCTTGTCGAGGTCGCACACCGCGGTCTTGATGTGGTCGACGTCGGTGGTCACGGCGTAGCCGAACATGATCAGCTGGATCACCGGCATGACGAAGATCAGCGCCTTCATGCGCGGGTCGCGCAGCACCTGGATGAACTCCTTCACCAGCATGCGATAGATACGTTCCCACATACCGCCTCCGTCAGGCCAGTTTCTTGCGGAACTTGCCGAGGGCGACGGCGAACACCGCCACCGCGAACAGCCCCAGGAAGATCAGGTCGCCCGCCACGAACGCAGGCGGGCTGGCCTTGAGAAAAATGTTCTTCAGCACCTCGACGAAATAGCGCGCCTGCACCACGTGGGTGACCGCCTGCAGGAAGCGCGGCATGTTGTCGATGGAATAAAGAAAGCCGGAGAGCAGGAAGGCCGGCAGGAAGGTGACCACCATCGCCAGCTGGCTCGCCACCAGCTGCGACTTGGCGATGGTGGAGACCATGATGCCGAGGCTGAGCCCCCCCACCAGGAACATCGCGGTGACGCCGAGCAGGAACAGGAAGCTGCCCCTGAGCGGCACGTCGAACACCCATACCCCCATCGCCACCGAGAACAGCACGTCCAGAACGCCGATCACGAAGTACGGCGCCATCTTGCCGAGAAACAGCTCGATCGGCCGCACCGGCGTGGCGATCAGCTGTTCCATGGTGCCGCTCTCCCATTCGCGCGAGACGGTGAGCGAGGTCAGCAGCGCGGTGATCACCGTCATGATCACCGCGATCAGGCCGGGAACGATGAACCAGCGGCTTTTCAGCTCGGGGTTGTACCAGACCCGCAGGCGGTTATCCACGGCGAGTTCGATCTTGCTGCCCTGTTGTGCCGCGCTGAAGCGGCTGGTGATCGCCTCGGCATAGCCCAGCGCGATGGTCGCGGTGTTGGCGTCCGAGCCGTCGGCCAGCACCTGCACCCGGGCGCTGCGCCCCCGCTCCAGGTCGCGCGCGAAATGCGGCGGGATCACCAGCGCCAGGTGGGCGCGGCCCGCATCGAGCAGGGCGCGTACGTCGGCGTAACTTTCCGCCGTCGCGACCACGTTGAAGTAGCTGGAGGCCGGGAATCCTTCCACATAATGACGGCTGGCCGCGCTCCTGTCCTGGTCGTAGACGGCGAGGTTGAGCGTCTTGATGTCCATGGTGATGGCGTAGCCGAACAGGATCAGCAGGATCAGCGGCATCAGGAAGGCCATCGCCAGCGAACGCGGGTCGCGGACGATGTGGATGAACTCCTTTTTCACCAGCGCCCACAGCCGGATCCACGAGAAGCTGCGCGGCTTCATGTCGGCGCACCCTCCATGCTCCGGCGATCCTCGAGTTCGACCAGCGAGACGAACACATCCTCCATCGAGGGGCTGACCCGGGTGATGGCTGTCGCCGCCAGCCCGCGCCCGGCCAGGAAATCGCTCACTGCCGCGCTTGCCGCCTCCGCATCCTCAACCACCGCGTGCAGGGTATCGCCGAACAGGGCCACCTCCTTCACCAGTCCCGAGTCTTCCAGCTGCTCCAGCGCCTCGGACGGGTATCCGACCCGGATCTCCAGGATGTCCTCGGGAATGGCGCTCTTGAGCTCGGCGGGCTTGCCCTTGGCGATCATCCGGCCGCGCGAGATCAGCGCCAGCTCGTCGCAGTATTCGGCCTCTTCCATGTAATGGGTGGTGACGAACACGGTGGTGCCGCGGTGCGCCATCTGCGCGATCAGATCCCAGAACTGGCGGCGCGACAAGGGGTCGACCCCCGAGGTCGGCTCGTCGAGAAACAGGATCGGCGGCTCGTGCAGCACCGCGCAGCCCAGCGCCAGGCGCTGCTTCCAGCCGCCGGCCAGCGACCGGGTCAGGCTGTTGCGCTTGTCCGCAAGGCCCGCCATGTCCAGCACCCAGTCCTTGCGCTCACTGCGCCGGGCCCGGGGCACGTTGTAGATGCCGGCGAAGAAGTCGATGTTTTCCTCGACCGAAAGGTCGTCGTAGAGCGAAAATTTCTGCGACATGTAGCCGATGTGGCGCTTGATGGTTTCGGACTCGGTCATGATGTCGAAACCCGCCACCCGGCCCGCGCCGGAACTTGGCAGCAGCAGGCCGCACAACATGCGGATGGTGGTCGATTTGCCCGCACCGTTGGGGCCGAGAAAGCCGAACACCTGGCCGGTTTCCACGCTGAGCGAGACGCGGTCGACGGCGACGAAATCGCCGAACCTCCGCGTCAGATCGCGCACTTCGACGGCGTAGTCCGTGCTCATGCCGCAGCCTCGGCGTCATCCCGCGTCACCCGATGGATGAACACGTCTTCCAGCGTCGGGGCGATGACTTTTTCTGCCAGCACCGCGATGCCCGCCTGTTGCAGGATGGCCCTGGCCTGCTCCGCTTCCGCCGCGTCTTCGCTGTACAGATGCAGCATGCCGCCGAACAGGCTGACGCGATTGGAGCCCAGCTGCGCGGCCAGCGCCTCGCGCGCGACCCGCGGCTGCGCAGTTGCCAGTTCCAGCAACTGGCCGGGGATGCCCTGCTTGAGGTTTTGCGGGGTGTCGCACTGGATCAGGCGGCCGCGATGCATCAGGCCGACGCGGGTGCAACGCTCCGCTTCGTCGAGGTAGGCGGTGGAAACGAAGATCGTCACGCCTTCCTTCAGCATGGCGTAGAGGATGCGCCAGAAATCGCGCCGCGACACCGGGTCGACGCCGTTGGTGGGCTCGTCGAGAAACAGGATTTCCGGCTTGTGGATCAGCGCGCAGGCCAGCCCCAGCTTCTGCTTCATGCCGCCGGAAAGATGGCGCGCCTGGCGCTTGCGGAACGGCGTCAGGTTGGAAAAGCCGAGCAGGCGCTGTTCCAGCGGCTCGCGCTCGCGCCGCGGCACTTCGTACAGGTCGGCGTAGAAGCGCAGGTTTTCCTCGACCGTGAGGTCGCCGTACAGGCCGAAACGCTGCGACATGTAGCTGATGCGCGCCTTGATTGCCTCCGCGTCGTCCTGGATGGAGAATCCCGCCACCGTGGCCGCGCCTTCGCTGGCGGCGAGAATGCCGGTCAGCATGCGCATGGCGGTGGTCTTGCCGGCGCCGTCCGGCCCCACCAGGCCGAAGATCTCGCCGCGCCGCACTTCCAGCTCGAGCCCGCGTACCGCCCACAGCCCGCCGAATGCGCGGCCCAGCCCGCTGGCCTCGATGGCGATTTCGTTCACGCCACCTCTCCGCGCGCGGCCGCAGGGCTCATTGCCCGTTCCCGCCCGCAGCCGAGATGTACACATCGCCCGGCATGCCCGGCTTGAGCGTACCGTCCTGGTTGTCGACGGTCACATTCACCGCGAACACCAGCTTCACCCGCTCTTCCTGAGTCTGCACGTTCTTGGGCGTGAACTCCGCCTGCGACGACACATAGCTCACCCGGCCATCGAATTCCCGATCGGGGAAGGTGTCGACCTTGATCCTGGCGGCGGCGCCCAGGCGTACTTTGCCGATCTGGTTTTCAGGGATGTAGACCCTTAGCCAGGGCCGGGAAATATCGCTGACCGTTACCACCGGGCGCCCTGCGCCCAGGGTTTCGCCCACCTCGGCGTGTTTGCGGGCAACCACGCCTTCTATCGGACTGGTCACCTGCAAATCTTCCAGGGCGACACGGGCGGCGGCGACGGCAGCCTGCGCTTCGTCGCTTTGCGCACGCGCGGCGTTGATGGTCTCGGGACGATAGCCGCTTTGCAGCAGCTTGAACCGTTCCTGCGCCGCGCTCGCCTGCTGGGCTGCGACGACGGCCGCGGTGCGGTCCCTGTCGCGCCGCTGCTGGCTGGTGGCGCCGCCCTGGAAGAGCACCTCGGAACGCCGCGCCTCTTCGTCAAGGTTGGCCCGGTTGGCGCGCGCCTGTTCGAACTGCGCGCGCGCCTCGGCGATTTCCGGCGCGCGGTAGCCCTGCTGCAGATCCTTGAGGCGGGCCTCGGCAGCCTGTTGCGCGGCTTCCGCCTGGCGCAGCCGGGCGGCGGCTTCGCGGTCGTCGAGCGCCGCCAGCAGGTCGCCCGCCTTGACGCGGCTGCCTTCATCCACCGGCCGCTGGCCCAGGATGCCCGGCACGCGGAATGCGGCGGCGACTTCGGTCGCATCCACCGTGCCCGAGGCGAATACCGTGCTTTCGTCCGGCCGCTCCGCCCAGGGCGCGAATTTCCACAGCGCTGCGGCCACGATACCGGCGGCGACGACGCCGCCGATGGCGATCTTCCTGTTCATAGTCTTGCTCCTTGCTGGATGGTGTGCCCCGCAAGGTTTTTTGCGGCGAGGCCTTGATCGCGAAAAGCATCGGCATGCGCGACCCCGGCGGCGATGCCGATCCCGCAAGCCGCCACGCCGTCGTGCCATGCGAGGTAGTGCGCAGGGGTGCGCGCGCCGATGCCGGACGAGGAGGGTTGCATGCCTGTTTTCCTGCCGGCATCGGCGGGCCGGAAGCTGTCCGGCGCAAGCTCGCCGGTGGCGCGCAGCATCCGTGCCTGGCTCACGGCGATGTCGTATCCCGCCTGCAGGCGATTCGCCGTGGCCGACCACAGGGCGGATTCGGCGCCGAGCAGGTCGGTGATGGTGTTTTCGCCGCTGCGATAGCGCAGGGTCTCGATGCGCAGCGCCTCGCCGGCCTCGGTTTCTCCCTGGGCGGCCGCGTCCAGCCTGGCACGCGATTCGGCCAGCGCGCCAAACGCCTGTTCGACGTCGCTGGCGATACGGTTGTGGGCGTCTTCCTGCAGCAGGGCATTTTGCCGCTGCTCGATCGCCGCCTGTTCCACCCGGCGCTTGCGGATGCTGCCGTCGAACAGGGACAGGGACAATTGCACGCCTATCTGCGCATCGTCGTAGCCTTTCCAGTCGCCGCCGGCGCTCTCCTGCGCCCTTGCCACCAGATCGACTTGCGGCAGCCGGTCGCCACGGGCGATGGCGGTTTTCTGCTGTGCCGCACGGCCCGCGGCATCGAGCCCGAGGATATCCGGACGCTGCTGCAGGGCGCGGCTCATCGCCGCTTCGAACGAAGCCGGCAGGGCCGGTGCGGTGACGCCCAGCTCGGCCAGAACAGGGGCCGGCCCGCGCTCGCCCAGCAGGGCGAGCAGCAGCGAAAGCGCATCCTTCTCGCCCTGCGTGACCGACACCTTGTCGTAGCGTGCCTGCGACAACTGCGTCTGCAGCCGGATCAGGTCGAGCTGCGCGGCACGCCCCTCACGAATGCGCAGGCCGATGTCCTTTTCCTCCCGCTGCAGCGCCTTGATGCGGGAGTCGAGAACCTGCGCGAGCTGCCTGAAATGCAGGGCCTTGGTGTAGGTGGCGACGACATTGAACAGCAGGTCCTGCCCGCTGGCGCGCAAGGCCTGGACCGACGCCTCGCGGCTGTGCGCGGCCAGCGCTTCGCCTGCGACCAGCTTGCCGCCGCGGTATAGCGGCAGCTTCAGTGCCAGGCCGATGTTGGCGATATCCCTGTCCATCGGCGGAAAAACGCCGGCCTCGCGGATCGGCGTGATCAATGCCGGGTAGGCATGGCGCGTGTAAGCCGCGTTCAGCTCGACCCTGGGCAAATGCTGGCTGCGGGCGATATCCCGCTCCAGCGTTTGCCGGCCGACTTCGGCTTGCCGGCTTTTGATGACCGGGTTGAATTGCGCGGCGCGCTCCATCGCCTCCCACAAAGAGAGCGGATCGCCGGCTAAAGCCGTCTTCCAGGGGGAAAGAAGAAAGGCGAACAGCAGCAGGCGTGCCAGGGGTTTCATAAGCGCATCCATTCCGGGTTTTCCATGAAAGCCGCACTAAGTAAGTAATTGGTTACTTATTATCTGTCTCGATTTGTGTTTGTCAACCATTTGAACCGCCCGCCCTTGTCCATTGATTAAAGACAATAAATTTATTGTTCACCCCCAACGGGCACATTCAACGCGATTGAAAACCTGCGCCGGGCAATGCATGAGCGGCTCTCCGGACGACGCCGGAGTCGCGGCGGCCGGCCGGATCGCGTGCCCGCCCAGGAAGCGGCGGAACACCGCACCCTGCGCCACGGCCATCGCCTGCGCCATGCCCCGGGGGTCGCTTTGTCGATCCCTTGGCGGGCGGCAGGTCGAGCGTCGCGCGGATGGCCTCTTCGCGCCCCTGGCCGGCGCCCAGCCGTTTGCGTACGGCTTCGCCGGACATGGCCGGGGCTCCCAGGCCATATAGCTAGTTACTGGATGCTATCTTGCTGCCGCCCGCTCTGGTGCCGAGCCGGCCAATCCCGCGCCTATCAGATATCCGGGCGCTCAAGACAGGCCAGCAGGGTCGCTGCCAGCGCGCGCATGGCATCGGCACTCGTCACATAGGGCGGCATGACATAGACCGTATTGCCGATGGGACGAATGAACACCCCCTGTTCCAAAGCCGCCCGATGAAAACGGGAGGAAAAACCGGGGCGTGCCGCCATCACGTCGAACGCCCAGATCATGCCGGCCTGGCGGAAATGGCCCACCCGCGGGTGCGCCGCCACGCCTGCCAGCGCGCGGGTGAATTCCTGTGCCTTGACGCGGTTGGCGTCGACGACCCGGTCGGCCTCGAAAATGTCCAGCACCGCCAGCGCCGCGCGGCAGGCGAGCGGATTGCCGGTGTAGGAATGCGAATGCAGGAAGCCGCGCGCGGTGGCGTCGCCGTAGAACGCGGCATAGACGGCGTCGGTGGTCAGCACCGCCGACAGCGGCAGATAGCCGCCGGTGATGCCCTTGGACAGGCAGATGAAATCGGGGCGGACTGTTTTAATGCCCGATCCCGCAAGCGGGAGCGGGGGCGCCTGCTCGCAGGCGAACATCGTCCCGGTGCGGCCGAAACCCACGGCAATCTCGTCGGCGATCAGATGCACCTGATATTGGTCGCACAGTTCGCGCGCACGGGTCAGGTACACCGGGTGGTACATCGCCATGCCCGCCGCGCCCTGCACCAGCGGCTCGACGATGAAGGCGGCGGTGGTGGTGGCGTGCTCGGCCAGATGCGCCTCCAGCGCAGCGGCGCAGCGCAGCGCGTAGGCTTCGGCGCTTTCTCCGGGCTCGGCCAGCCGCGCATCCGGCGTCGGCACCTGTACCGAATGGCGCAACAAGGGCGCGTAGGTGTCCTTGAACAGCGGGATATCGGTCACCGACAGCGCGCCGACGGTTTCGCCGTGGTAGCCGTTTTGCAGGCTGACGAAGCCGTTTTTCTCCGCCTGTCCTGCGTTGCGCCAGAAGTGGGCGCTCATTTTCAGCGCGATTTCGGTGGCCGAGGCGCCGTCCGAGCCGTAGAAGGCGTGGCCGAGCCCGGTCAGCCGCGCCAGCCGCTCCGACAGCTCCACCACCGGCGCGTGGGTCGCCCCGGCCAGCATCACGTGCTCGATCTTGCCGAGCTGGTCGACGATGGCGGCATTGATGCGCGGATTGCAATGGCCGAACAGGTTGACCCACCAGCTGGAAATCGCGTCCAGGTAGCGGCGCCCGTCGACGCCGATCAGCCACGCCCCTTCGCCGCGCGCAATCGCCAGCGGCGGGACGGCCTCCAGTTGTTTCATCTGGGTGCAGGGGTGCCACACGGCGGCACGGGTGCGGCTTAATAAATCGTCCATGGACTTGAAATTGAAACTTTCCGCCCCTATTATTGGCACTCAACGGCGGCGAGTGCTAACAATAGCTTCGCCGCCTGCTTATTTCTTTCGGGCAGCCGCGCTGCCCCTTATCAACGTACGCAATGGAGACTTTGCAATGAAAATCCGTCCTCTGCACGACCGCGTGATTGTCAAGCGCATGGAAGAAGAGCGCAAGACCGCTTCCGGAATCGTCATCCCCGACACCGCCACCGAAAAACCCGATCAGGGTGAAATCATCGCCGTCGGCGCCGGCAAGAAAGACGACCAGGGCAAGCTGATTCCGCTGGACGTGAAAGTCGGCGACCGCGTGCTGTTCGGCAAGTACGCCGGCCAGACCGTCAAGGTCGCCCCAAACCTTTAACCACAGAGACACAGAGGCACGGAGAAAACACAAACGACACCCTGAATGGGGTTTCTCTGTGCCTCCGTGCCTCTGTGGTGAATGCATTTATTTAGGAGTAAAAACATGGCTGCAAAAGACGTACGTTTTGGCGATTCCGCGCGTCACCGCATGGTGGCAGGCGTCAACATCCTGGCTGACGCCGTCAAGGTGACCCTCGGCCCGAAAGGCCGCAACGTGGTGCTCGACCGTTCCTACGGCGCCCCCACCGTGACCAAGGACGGCGTGTCGGTCGCCAAGGAAATCGAGCTGAAGGACAAACTGGAGAACATGGGCGCGCAGATGGTCAAGGAAGTCGCTTCCAAGACCTCCGACATCGCCGGCGACGGCACCACCACCGCCACCGTGTTGGCGCAATCCATCGTCAACGAAGGCATGAAGTTCGTCGCCGCCGGGATGAACCCGATGGACCTGAAGCGCGGCATCGACAAGGCCGTGACCGCCATCACCGCCGAGCTGAAGAAGATTTCCGTGCCCTGCACCAGCAGCAAGGAAATCGCCCAGGTCGGCTCCATTTCCGCCAACTCGGATTCCTCCATCGGCGACATCATCGCCGCCGCGATGGACAAGGTCGGCAAGGAAGGCGTGATCACGGTCGAAGACAGCTCGGGCCTGGAGAACGAACTCGAAGTGGTCGAGGGCATGCAGTTCGACCGCGGCTACCTGTCGCCCTACTTCATCAACAATCCCGACAAGCAGATGGCGATCATGGAAGATCCGTTCATCCTGCTGTACGACAAGAAGATCTCCAACATCCGCGACCTGCTGCCGATCCTGGAACAGGTTGCCAAGGCCGGCAAGCAGCTGATGATCGTCGCTGAAGACGTCGACGGCGAAGCGCTCGCCACCCTGGTGGTGAACAACATCCGCGGCATCCTCAAGACCTGCGCCGTCAAGGCCCCGGGCTTCGGCGACCGCCGCAAGGCGATGCTGGAAGACCTGGCCATCCTGACCGGCGGCACCGTGATCGCCGAGGAAGTCGGTTTGAGCCTGGAAAAAGCCACCCTGCAGGATCTCGGCCGCGCCAAGCGCATCGAGATCGGCAAGGAAAACACCACCCTCATCGACGGCGCCGGCAATGCCGATGCGATCAAGAACCGCATCACCCAGATCAACAAGCAGATCGATGAAGTCAGCAGCGATTACGACAAGGAGAAGCTGCAGGAGCGCAAGGCCAAGCTGGCCGGCGGCGTGGCGGTGATCAAGGTCGGTGCGGCGACCGAAGTCGAAATGAAAGAGAAGAAGGCCCGCGTCGAAGACGCGCTGCACGCCACCCGTGCCGCCGTTGAAGAAGGCATCGTCCCCGGCGGCGGCGTTGCGCTGCTGCGCGCCAAGGCTGTGGCCGCTGCGATCAAGGGCGACAACCATGACCAGGACGCCGGCGTGAAGATCGTGCTGCGCGCCATCGAAGAGCCGCTGCGCCAGATCGTCAAGAACTGCGGCGAGGAGTCCTCGGTCGTCGTCAACAAGGTGCTGGAAGGCAAGGGCAATTACGGCTACAACGCCCAGACCGGCGAGTACGGCGACATGGTGGCGATGGGCGTGCTCGACCCCACCAAGGTCACCCGCACCGCGCTGCAGAACGCCGCGTCGATCGCCGGCCTGATGCTGACCACCGACTGCATGGTGTCCGACCTGCCGGACGACAAGGGATCCCAGATCGGCGGCGCCGACATGGGCAGCCTGGGCGGCGGCATGGGCGGCATGGGCGGCATGATGTAATCGAGCCCCCGCATCCATGTGTGCAGAAGCCCCGCCTCGGCGGGGCTTTTTCGTGGGCGCCGCCATTATGTAGCTGACGCACATTGACCGATTTGCAGTCGGGGCATAGCCTCGACTGCATGCCAAACAAGGCCTTGCATCTCCAGATACGGCTCCGTTGGACACCAAGGAGTGGAAGCCCTTCAAGTACACGGACCTGTTCGACATCGTTCGCGGCAAGGGCCCCTCGTTGGCTGACGCCCAGGACAATCCTGGGCCGGTTCCGTACGTGACGGCTTCGGACAAGAACAATGGGGTTTCCGCTTGCACGTCCCTGGAAGCGAAGCACCCAGGCGGAAGCTTGACCGTAGCTACGAACGGGAGCGTCGGCGAATGCTTCGTTCAACCAGAAGCATTTCTGGCTAGTTCCGACGTAGCAGTTTTGGTTCCGAAAGGTGAAATCCCAGCTGAAGGCTTATTCTTCATCGCCACGCTCATTCGCCGCGAAGGAAAACTAAAGTATGGCTATGGGCGAAAATGGGGCCTTGGCCGCATGCAGGACTCGGAGATGCGCCTCCCGGTAGACGAAGCTGGACAGCCTGACTGGGCGTACATGACCAGCTTCATCCACGCCCTGCCGTCGCATTCGTTACTGACTTGAGGCAGGCGCCTCGTGGTAAGGGGCGCCGCGTCCTGTGATATAAAACCACTGCCGTCCGATACGGACAACAGGGGGTTGTCATGGCTGACCAGCAGGATTTGTTTGGAGCAGCAGCGAGTACGGGATTATCGACCCGTTCTGCGGTGCAGGCGGTACCGTTCGGCAAGTACAAAAACCAGCCCTATGAAGTGCTGCTGGCAGATGCTGGCTACGCCATGTATTTGCTGGGCTCCATGTACGCCAAGCTTCAAAGCCACCATCCGGCGTTGCTAGCGTTCTTGGTGAATCGCTACGGCCTGCCCGACAGCACCCCCGAACACAATCGACTCCAGAATCGCTTTCTAGATGAATCCTTTGCTGTCCGTTTCGCTATGGCCGCTGCGCCCGCGCTCCTCCGGTTCTTGTCGTCGCTCCAGCACATCGATTTAACTGAAGCCTGGGCTGACTACGTTCGGCACGAGCTCACGACCGAGAAGGAGTGCTCCGATAGACGACAACGTTGGGATGCCCCTAGCCGAATGCCCGAATTGCGGGATGACTTGATACGCCAGGCCTCCCGTATCGCGTTCGGTCCATTCTCTGGCGCCCTGGAGGGCACAACCTGGTTGAAGCCAATCGCATGCGTTGAGCTGGAATTTGAAAAGGATGGTGCGGATGTGAGCTATTGCGTGATTGGCGGCGCAGCCCTAGAGACCGTCGTCCCTATCAAATTGGGCAGCAACGAGGTCGGCGAAGAGAAACGGATTGCAACGTACGGGGTTAACTTCCCATTCCGCGTGGAGGTGAAGCCAATCGTGGGCGATGATTACCCGTCGATTCTCCGAGCCATGAAAACTGTTAAGACTCGCCAGTTGCTTGTAGGGGAGTACACAGGCGTCGGCGCGACGTGGGACGAGTTGGTTAAGGTGTTTGAGCTCAGCGGCATAACGGTGGTTTTGCTGGATGACGTTGAAAATACACCGCAGCCTTCAGAAAGGGTTGAAATTAAGCCCATCAGCGCGACTGAAGCTGAGGCTGTCGTGTCCCGTATCTATATCGAGTTGACCAGCGAATAAGAGCGCCTTGAGCGCCAAATAACCAAACCAAGGGGGAGTAAAAATGTGGCTGTTCTGGCTGATAGTTGTTGTTGCTGTAGTGCTTTGGCTGCTCAAGAAAAACAATACAAGTGGCGCCGCCTCGGCCGCCTCCAATCCAAATGTGACGATTACCGTCTCATCTAGCGGCGGGTCAGGTGACCAAGAAACCAAGGTTGGCTTTCAGGCGACGAATGACGGCGGCTTCCAAATCGGGCCGAACCTGCCATTTCCGCTTACGCTTTACGGTTTGGACCGGGACGACGCAGCCAAGTTGGTTTCCGCAATGGAGCAAGGCCAGGAGTACGAAATCGGTGAGTGGTGTAACCACCTGGTGGCCCAAAAGAACGTTCGTTGCAAAGAACTGGACGAGTGGCTGGCTGACGCCAAGCCCAGGATAAAGAAGCTGGTAGAACAGCGTATCCAGGCCTCGTCCGAATGGACGACTGCAACTGACTTGGACAAGGAAGACCTGCTGGCGGAGTTCCAGTACGACGCGGTGAACGAGCTTCCAGTGCGTCCCGGCTTTGGTGATTCGGCCAGCACCCTCCTGTTTGAGGAACCGCAGGACCTGACGGTCGACGATGCACTTCTGGAGCGCTTTAAGGACAACCCTAAGACTTATACGTCCTTGCTTTACGCCATTTCGGCAGGTCCCAAGGTGCAGGTGTCCGAGGCCGGCGATTATCGCCGCAAGACCTTCGATGAACTGGCCGAGAAGGGCTTCATGCGTAGGGGACAGGAGATTCCCCTGGAAGACATCCTGTCCGGCATGACGATGAAGCAGATGCAGGAAATTGCCGGGGCCGACGCTCCCAAGAAGTTCACCCGAAAGGCACCGGCCATTGAGTTCATGATGAGCTTGCCGGACATCCGCCAAAGGCTCGAGGAGACCATTTCCTTCCGTGAGCTGTTCCAACTCAAGCCTATCGAGGGCATTGACCTGGGTGAGTTGGCGAAGGCCCACGCATACTCAGCCGAGGTATCTCGGGTCATCCTGAGAACCTTGCGCGCGGCGCTGAATACGCAAAGGCTGGTGGAATCCAGCAAGGACTGGACCGTAGATGGCTGGGAGCTGAATTCTGAGGAGTGCTGTCCGGCCTGTCAGAAGAATCATGGCAAACAGTGGAAGCGCCTGCCGCAAAAGCTGCCGCCGTTCCATATCGGATGCGAAGCCCGCATTGAAATGCAGTAGTGAGTTGGGGACGCTTAACTGATTCCGGATAGCTAAGGACACTGTGATGGAAATGCCTCTTCAACTTGCCGCCGGTGCTTTGGTTATCGTCGGTTCTGCAGTTCTCGCTCATTTTCTCCATACGGCGATTAACGTGCCCGAGAGAATGAATCTAGGCCTCGTTCACGACCGCGAGCACACCACTGGCTCGCGGATTTATCTGGGCCTGGTGGTTGCCAGCTGGGCTGCGTTTGCCTTCAGCGGAGCAGCCGGCCTCCTTTCTTGGCTACCTGGCTACAGCCACATTGGGGCAGCCGGCCTAGTTGCTTTAATGTCCTTGTTCCTGCTTACGCATATAGAAAGGGCAGCCTACGCGAAATATGCGCTGCGCCGCTCCACCTTGATTCGGCAAGAGCTGGAGCAGCTCATCAGATACTCGGCCATCCCAAACACGGTAACGATTGAGGGGTATGCCAATAAAGCCAAATCTGCCGAGTCCTTGGCGGAACGGGAAGCGTACGCAGAGATTGCGCGGCTCGCCGCCCAGCTGGCCGAGCGAGAGAATATGCTTTGCTCGAATGCGGTGAGCCAAGCGCAACGTGAGGCAGAAGAGCGAGCGCAACAACAGGAGACGGCCGCAAGGAAAGCGCAGGAGGCTGCAACAAAGCAGGCCCGCCTCAACCAGTTCAGGCAGGCGCTTGAAGAATGCATGGTGCCCTTACCCTCCACCAAGACGTTGGAGGGCCACGGTGAAGGGCCTGCGGCGATATTGGAGCCGAGCTCAGTACAGCAGAAATGGAAACCGCTATCCGATTTTGCAGAGCGGCTTCGGCAATCGGGCACCGACGCAAACATTACCGCGTTGCTAGGGCCTGTCGCAGGCCTCCGTCTTCTAAACGACGCCGACTTCGAGCTAATCCTCCACGGCAATGAGCGCGACGGTCATTATGAGATTCGTTCACGGGTGGGGGACACCTGGGGAGATTTGGCCGATGGTCTGATATTCGAGCCGTCTCTGGACGGTGTGATAGCGGCCTTCTATCTACGCGCTGTGCTTCCAGGCAGATTAGCTTGGGGCCATGGCATGTACGACAGAGACCAGCAGCTTGTAGCCAGCCTGGAGCAGGCAATCGGCATCCTCGACAATGACCGCGTCAAGCCAGAAGCGCCAGAGCTACAAAAGGTCACCGTGCCTCCAGGTCTGCGCATCACGAGCGCCGACGGCTCGGTTACGCTGAGTTGCCTGACCTATCTCCCGGGCAAGGGGTTCTACGATTCCTCAGTCAGCATAACCGAGGGACGAGCCTCTGTCGTCCAAGAGACCGAATTGTTCAAATGGGGTCGGGGAATTTTCTACTGACCGTTTCTCGGGCTAATATGCCGTACCCAAAATACAAGTACTGCAATACCCAGCCACATCTACATCAAAGAGCGGCGCGACGGCGCACGCCGCGAAAAAACGCCATACCAAGCCATTAACTATTGGGTAAAAGTCTCCGGCGCCGTTCGTGTCCGTGTTCCCGTAGGAAAGAGCAAGGGGCTGACTGTGGAAGCCTGGCAACTGCCGGACGGCCGCATTGTGGACGCCACCCTGATAAGCGAAGAGGACGTCGAAAGCCGGGAGTTCATGGAACGGATTGCCGACGCCTTGGTGAAGGACCAATCGCCTGACAACCTGAAGGAACTAGAAAAGCAGCTCAGGGACAGGGCCAACCGGGAGTAAGGTTTTTCTGAAAATAAAAACGCCCCGGCGACTAATCGCAAGGGCGTTTGCGCCAAAACGTAACTGACTGAATCTAAATATTTTGTGCGTCAGCTACATAATGGCGGTGGGCGCGCTTCCGCTATCATCGAGTCAGCCTGTCGAGGAGAATTTTCTTGCCCATGCGTCATTCGCGATCCCGTCCGCAGTCGAACCGGATGCACCTGGACATGCCGTTGTGATCTGGCCTTTTCAGCGCTTGCGCCCTGCCCTGCCGCCCGCGCTCGCCGTTCGCCGGCAGCAGCTCGCCGACAGCGCGGTCAGGGAACAGACGCTGGAGGATCGCTGGGTGGTGGTGGATGTCGAAACCGGCGGACTCAACCCGCGGCTCGATCCCCTGCTCGCCATCGGTGCGGTCACAGTCGTTGATCGCGCCATTGCCATGGCGCCGACATGCGAAGTGCGATTGCGGCAGGCCGCGGCCACCGCGACCGCCAACATCCTGGTGCATGGCATCACCACTGGGCAGCAACTCAACGGACTGGAGCCGGCCCAGGCTTTGCTGGACTGGCTCGACTACGCCGGCGGCCAGCCGCGCCTGGCTTACCATGCCGCTTTCGACCAGCTGGCGCTGGCACGCGCCAGCCAGACCTGGCTGGGCCTGAAAGACCGCGCCATCTGGCTCGACCTGGCGGTGCTGGCGCCGCTGCTGGCGCCGCAGGGGCCCGGTTTCAACCGTCCGCTGGACGACTGGCTCGCCTACTTCCACATTAGCGTTTACCAGCGCCACGGTGCGCTGGCGGATGCCTACGCTACCGCCCAGTTGTGGCTGGCACTGTTGCCGCTGGCGCGGGCGCAAAATCTCACCCGCCTCAAGCAACTCATCCGCTTGTGCCGCCAGGCGCGCTGGCTAACGCGGACCCCGCTTGGCTGAAGCGGAATAAACCTAAAAACCTCACCACAGAGACACAGAGACACAGAGAACACAGAGGAAAAACAAGGCGGTACATTTGTTAGCGGGGCCACCTAATGGGTGAAGGCTAGCTGACCGGCAAGCCTTTGATTCCTTGCCTTTCTCTTTGCCTCTGTGTCTCTGTGAATCGCCCCGGCTTTCCTAGACACTTTCGAGCCGGTTGAAATACTGCTTCTCGTAGTCTACCGGCGACAGCCGATTGCTGTAACTGTGACGGCGCT
>NCIH01000119.1:0-7742 GCA_002281975.1 Hydrogenophilales bacterium 17-64-11
CTTAGGCCTGGGCGCGGCGCTGGCCGGCCCAGGGCAGTACTGAGATAAGCAGGATCAGGACAGCGATCCACAGGCCGGCGGTGCCGACGATGCCGAGCACCCCTTCGTGGCCAAGAGGGAGGTGGTACACGTAGTAGCCGGCGCCGGTTTTGGGGATTTCCTGGCCGCCGATGAATACCGTCCAGCGCATCATCCAGGCGCTGTGCAGGGCGATCAGGCCCGCAGCCAGCCGCCATTCCGGATGCCGGACGGCGAGCCAGAGCGTGGCCAGTGCGCTGCCGGCGGCCCACACCGCGGTGATTTGCCAGGCGGCCGAGGGCGCCACTTGCGCCAGTGCTTCCGCGTGCCGCGGGGACAGGCCGCTTATTCCGAGCAGCAGCCAGGCGGCGCCCACCGCCAGCACCAGCAGCTGGGTCGTTGCCAGCAGGCGCAGCAGCGGCGCCTCCACCGCCGCGCGGCCGTCGCCGACGAAACGGTCCAGCACCAGCACCAAGCCGATGGCGCCGGCCACCGCGGTGACGAAGAACTGCACCGGCAGCAAGGGCGTGTTCCACAGGGGCCGGGCGCTGACCACCATCACCTCCATGCCGGTGTAGAGCGCCACCAGGGCGGCACCGGCCAGGGCCAGTACGGCGGCGATGCGGATCGCGCCCAAGCTGTCGTGGCCGCCGTAGGCAAACGCCCGGTAGGCGGCCGCCCAGCGTCCACCGGTATCGGCCAGACGTTTCAGGTCCGGGCGCAGCACCAGCCAGCTGTAGAGCACCAGTCCCCCCAGATAAAGCGGGATGAAAAAGGCGCCCCAGGCCATCCAGGAACCGAGATTGGGATGCAGGTAGAAATTGAGGAAGCGGCCGGGCTGATGCAGGTCGGCGAGCAGGGCCACGGGTGCGGTGAGGCCACAGGTCAGCGCGCCCAGCAGGGCGACGCGGCTCACCCGTTGCCAGGCGGGCCAACGCAGCACGAACCAGGGCAGGGTGAGCAGAAAGCTGCCCACGGACAGGCCGATCAGGAAAAAATATTGAACGGCCCAGGGCAGCCACGCGACTTCGCGGGACACGTTTACAACTTCGACAATGGATGGGCTCATGATCAACCTCCGTGCGCATTCGGCTGCCACAGGGCAGCCTGGCCGTCGACGCGCCCCTGGAAACGGGAATCGAGACCGATGTAAAAAACGTTGGGGCGGGTGCCGGATTCGGGCTTGAGCACCTTGATGGCATCCGCATTCTTGGCGGCGTCCAGCCTGCGCCGCAGTTCGCCTTTGGGGTCGTTCAGGTCGCCGAAGATGCGTGCGCCGCCGACGCAGGTTTCGACGCAGGCCGGCAGCAGGCCGGCATCGACCCGGTGTGCGCAGAAGGTGCACTTGTCAGCCTTGTTCGTATCGTGGTTGATGAAACGGGCGTCGTACGGGCAGGCCTGGACGCAGTAGGCGCAGCCCACGCAGCGGTCGCCATCCACCACCACGATGCCGTCGTCGCGCTTGAAGGTGGCGCCCACCGGGCAGACCGGCACGCAAGGCGGATTGTCGCAATGGTTGCAGAGGCGCGGCAGCATGTAGGTGCGCGCGGTAGTCTGGCCGTCGGTTTCCTGCTGCACGACGTAGGTGGAAACGATGGTGCGGAAACTGTTTTCGGGCACCGCGTTTTCCATGATGCAACTGACGGTGCAAGCCTGGCAGCCGATGCACTTGCGTATATCCACCAGCATCGCCCAGTGGTGCTTGCTTTCGGCGGCACGGGCGGGGTTCATGGGTAGCGCCACGCCGGCGGTGATCGCCGGTAACGCCTGTAGAAAGGCGCGGCGGGAGGGGGAAAGCGTATCGTCGGACATGGTCGAACTCCTTATCGAGCGTGCACTTGCAGAGTAAGCGCACCAAGACCATGCCGCCAGTGGGTAGACTCTCTATCCCACTAGGTATTTTTCCTTAGCAACATTTGAAACATTCACGCAACCATTCGAACTTTCTGGCGAATGTGCGTTGTGTTCGGGCAGGTGTTCTTTCATGGAAAGAACGCCTGCCTGACGCATACTCGGATAAAACTTAAGGCTCTTTCACCGTTAAGTGTTGTTCCCCGCAAAGCCCCTGGCAACACGGGCTCGCATTGTGGGAGGCCCGCCCCCGGGCCGATGCCGTGGAGGTTGCGACGGTGCGCAAATCGGGGCGAGGGCGCCCCTCCCACAACAGCACACCCCTGTGGGAGGGGCTTCATCAGAGGGGGCAAGATATGACTTCAACAGCCAACGGTGAAAGAGCCAAACTTAAACTTAAAAAGTGTTTAAAAACATATCCTTTAGTTTGTGTCAAGCCGTTTCGCTCTCGGCAACGTCAATTTCGCCTCCAATCCATCCGTGGGGCGCTGCGTTAGAACAAGACCCCCCCCGCAGCGCTCGGTGATCGCCACAACGATCGCGAGCCCCAGTCCGCTGCCCCTGCCCGCGCCGCGCCGCCAGAAACGTTGCGTAACCCGTGTCAGCTCATCGGCGCTGAGCCCCGGCCCGCTGTCGTACACGTGGAAACATACAGTGTCTCGCGCGGATTGAATTTCCAGCCTGACGCTGTGTTGTGCCGGTGAGTGACGCAGCGCGTTGTCGAGCAAGTTGCGCAGCGCGGTGACGGCCAGCGCCTGGGGCAGCGCCAGTTCGACTGGGGGGCCGTCGCTGTCGAGCACGATGCGACCGGGCGTATCGGGCGCCGCATCGCGCATCGCCAGGCGGGCGACTTCGTCGGCGTAAGTGCGCTGCGTTTCATCCCAGGAAAAGGGCCCTTCCACTTGTGCCAGCGTCAGCAGTTGCTGCAAGGTGTGCTGCAGGCGCGACGCGCCTTCTTCCGCGTAATCGAGTGCCGTCTCTGCGTCCTTGCCGTGGGTGATGCGGGCCACTTGCAAGTGGGTTTTGAGCGCGGTGAGCGGCGTGCGCAATTCATGCGCGGCATCGCTGGTGAAGCGGCGTTCGCGGCTGATGGTGACCCGCATTCTTTCCAGTAACTGGTTCAGGGTATCGACTAGCGGCTGCAACTCGCGTGGCATCGGCGCATCGGGGATCGGCGTCAGCGCATCCGGCGCGCGGCGGGCGAGCGCCTGGCGCAGGCGTTCCAGTGGCACCAGCCCGCTTCTGACCCCGATCCACAGCATCATCAGGCTGCCGATCAGGGCGACCACGAACGGCACGATCGCGGCCGCCATCACGTCGCGCAGCAGCGTATTGCGCTCGGTCATACGATCTGCCGTGGTGATGCGCAAACCGTGCGCCTCGACGGTGTAGCTGCGCCAGCGTTCGCCGTCGATTTCGCGCTCGGCAAAACCGGGCGTGGTCGTTGCGATGGCGGCGGACGCAGCCCCCGGGGTGCGCGCGAACACCTCGCCGCGCAGCGAGCTGACCTGGCACGCCAGTCCTTTTGCCGTCGCCGGCACGGTCAGCGTGGAAACGCCTGCTGTCCCGCTGCGCGTGGCCCACGCGGCAGGGTTCTGCGAGATCAGCCCGGCCACCATGCGCGCCGACATCGCGAGACGCTGATCCAGCGTGCGGCGCATTTCATCGTCCAGGTCGCGCAGCATCCAAACCGCGACCCCGCCCCACAACAGGATCAGCGATACACCGATCATCAGCAGCAAGCGTAATCGCAGGCTCATGCGTCCCCCATGCTGAAACGGTAGCCGACACCGCGGACGGTCTCGATCAGGTCGGCGCCGAGCTTGCGCCGCAAATGATGGATATGCACATTGAGGGCATTGCTCTCGATCTCCTCGCTGAAACCGTACAGGCTGTCCTTGAGCTGGTCGACGCTGAGGATGCGCCCGCGCGCATGCAGCAGTGCGACCAGCAACGCCAGTTCGCGCCGCGACAACACCACCGGACGGCCATGTAGGGAGACTTCGCCGCGCTCCGGGTCGAGGCGCAACGCACCATGCTCAATGGCATCCACGCTGCGCCCGGCGGCGCGGCGTAGCAGCGCGTGCAAACGCGCGACCAGTTCGTCGAGATCGAACGGCTTGAGCAGATAGTCGTCCGCCCCGGCGCGCAGCCCCGCGACGCGGTCTTCCACCGCATCGCGTGCGGTCAGCACTAGCACCGGCAGCGCCATGCCACCCGCGCGCCAGCGCTGCAGCAGGCTCATGCCATCCTCGTCGGGCAGCCCGAGATCGAGAATCACCACCTGGTAATGCACAGTCGACAGCATCGCCTCGGCCAGCGCCGCGGTTCTCACCCCGTCCACCATCAGGCCGCGCGCGTGCAGGCCGGCCTGAATGCCGTGGGCAATCAGGTCGTCGTCTTCAACCAGCAATACCCGCATACATTTCTCTTTCGTGCTCGGCACCCTATCGGGCGTCGAGAATAGCATTGTTAATGGTGCCTTAATTCGGCCTTGCCAAGATGCGCGCTCACGTTGATTTGGAGTCGCTCATGCTGCGTTCGTTCTGGTCGGTGGTGGTGCTCGCCCTGTTGTGGACATCGCCGGCGCATGCCCAGCAAAATTTTCTGCCGGTGGAGCAGGCGTTTCGTCTCAGCGTCAGCCAGGACGGTGACGGTCAGGTGCGGCTGAACTGGAAGATCAGCGAAGGCTACTACCTGTACCGCAAGCAGGTGAAGGTCGAAGGCGACCCGGCAGGCAGCGTGCAAGAGGTCACGATGCCAGCCGGCACCATCAAGAACGATGAGTTCTTTGGCGCATCCGAGGTCTATCATGATCAGTTGGTGGTCCGGGCCACGGCGCCCGCTGCCCGGGCGCTGAACGTCGGCTGGCAGGGCTGCGCCGACGCGGGAATATGCTACCCGCCGCAAAGCCTGCGCGTGACGCTGACCGATGTCGCCGCCACGCCCGATGCTGCATCGAGCGCGTCCGCAGACGATGCAAATCAGGCCCCCAGCGGCGTACTCGGCGCCGACCAGGATCTGGCCGACCGCTTGTCGCGCACCAATCCGGGCTGGATGCTGGCGGTGTTCTTCGGCCTGGGCCTGCTGATGACCTTCACCCCCTGCGTGCTGCCGATGCTGCCGATTCTTTCCAGCCTGATCGCGGGCAGCGGGGCCGGCCCGCGGCGCGGTTTCGTCCTTTCGCTGGCCTTCGTGCTGCCGATGGCGCTGACCTATGCCGGCGTGGGCGCGGCGGCCGCCCTGGCCGGCGCCAATCTGCAGGCGACGCTGCAAAATCCCTGGGTGCTCGGCGCGTTCGGCCTGATATTCGTCGCGCTGGCGCTGGCCATGTTCGGCTTCTACGAGCTGCAGTTGCCGGCGGCGCTGCGCAACCGCCTCAACAGCGCCAGCCAGGGCCAGCGCGGCGGCACGGTCGGCGGCGCGGCGACCATGGGCGTGCTGTCGGCGCTGCTGGTCGGCCCCTGCATGACCGCGCCGCTGGCCGGTGCGCTGCTCTATATCGGCAATACCGGCGACGTGCTGACCGGCGGCCTGGCGCTGTTCGCCATGGGACTGGGCATGGGCGTGCCGCTGGTGCTGGTGGGCACGCTCGGCGCCCGCCTGCTGCCGCGTCCCGGCGACTGGATGAACCGGGTCAAGGCGCTGTTCGGCTTTATTCTGCTCGGCACCGCGATCGTGTTCGTGTCGCGGGTGTTGCCGGCCGCGCTGACGCTGGGCTTGTGGGGTGCCTGGCTGCTGGCGATCGCCCTCAGCCTGCTGGCGCTGATCCAGAAAATCGGCAGCGAAAAAGGCCGCCTGGTGTCGCGCTATCTGGCGCTGCTGATCGGCCTGTGGGGCGGCGCGATGCTGGTCGGCGCGGCCGGCGGCGCGAACGATCCGCTGCGGCCGCTCGCCTTCGTCGCGGCCGCCGCGCCGGCGCAGACCCCGGGTGCGGATGACTTCATGGCCCGCTTCGCCCCGGTCAAGACCGAGCAGGCGCTGTCCGCCCGCGTCGCCGAGGCCGGACAGCGCGGGCAGTGGACGCTGGTGGATTTCTACGCCGACTGGTGCGTGTCGTGCAAGGCGATCGAGCACGAGGTGTTTGCCGACCCGCGCGTGCAGCAGGCGCTGGCCGACGTGCAGCTGCTGCGTCCCGACGTCACCGCCAACGATGCGGACGACCAGGCGCTGATGCGCGCGCACCAGGTGATGGGGCCGCCCACCATCCTGCTGATCGGGCCGGACGGCCAGGAGCGGCGCGTCGAACGCATCGTCGGCGAACTCGGTGCGGACGCCTTTCTCGCCCGCCTGGAACAGGCAGGGAAAGGCTGAACATGCTGTCGCTGAACATCGGTCCCTTCGCACTCTCAAGCAACGTACTGCTGTTGCTGGCCGCCGGCGGGATCGCGGCGGGCGCAGGCCGCCTGGCCGGGCGCCGCCAGAAAATCGGCATCGTCAACGCCCTGGGCGAGATGCTGCTCGCCGGGGTGCTGGCGGCGCGCCTCGCCTTTGTCGCTTTCTGGTTTGACACGTACCGCAGCGCGCCGTGGTCGATGCTCGATATCCGCGACGGCGGTTTCATGATCGGACCCGGAATCGCGGCGGCGCTGCTGGTCGCGCTCTGGCGCGGCTGGCGCCAGCCTGCGCTGCGCAAGCCGCTGGCGGTGGGGCTGGCGGCAGGCGCGCTGGCGTGGGGCGCGCTGTTCGGTGCGCTACGCATGATGACACCGCCGGCGCTGCCCGCACTGGCGTTGACGTCGCTTGCAGGCGACCCGGTCGAGCTCGCCGCGCTGGCCGACGGCAAACCCCTGGTCGTCAATCTGTGGGCCAGCTGGTGTCCGCCCTGCCGGCGCGAAATGCCGGTGCTCGCCGCCGCGCAGCAGCGCGAAACCGGGGTGAACTTCGCGTTCGTCAACCAGGGCGAAGACCGCGCGACGGCGCAACGCTACCTCAGCGAGGGGCGGCTCGGCCTCGCCAACGTGCTGCTCGATCCCGCCGCCGCGTTCGGCCGCGCAGTCGGCTCCGGCGCGTTGCCCACCACGCTGTTCTACGACGCCGGCGGACGGCTGGTCGACACCCACCTGGGCGAGCTGTCGGCGGCGTCGCTGGCGAGCAAATTGGGGCCCCTGCGCGCGTCCGCCGGTGCGGCGGGAAAAGACTGACGCGATGCGCAAAAACCCGTGGGCGTTGATTGCGGCGATGCCGGGCGCGATCCGGCGCGGCTGGCGCGGCCTGTCGGCACGCAAACGGACCTTTCTGGCGCTGGCGCTATGGGTGCTGGCATGACAGGGGGTGCAGGGCGGTCTGCGCCTGGTGGAGCAGCCTGCGCTGTCCGGCATGCCGGTGACGCTGCTGTCCGGCGAATCGACCACCCTCGCCGCGCTGGCCGACGGCAAGCCCCTGGTCGTCAACCTGTGGGCGAGCTGGTGCCCGCCCTGCCGCCGCGAAATGCCGGTGCTCGCCGCCGCGCAGCAACGCGAAACCGGGATCAGCTTCGTCTTCGCCAATCAGGGCGAAAACGCGGCGACCGTCCAGCGTTACCTGTCCGCCAGCCGGCTCGATCTGGCGAATGTCATTCTCGATCGCGACGCCCGGCTCGGTTTCGTCGCCGGCTCGGGCACCTTGCCCATCACCCTGTTCTACGACGCCGGCGGACGGCTGGTCGCCACCCACCTGGGTGCGCTGTCGGCGGCGTCGCTGGCGAGCAAATTAAGCCCCTTGCGCGCCCCCTGATTTCCCACGTCAACCCAAAGGAACGAAACACCATGATTAAAAAATCCACTCTCCTGTCCGCCGCCTGCCTGGCCGTGCTCGGCGCCCTGCCCCTGAATGCCCAGGCCAAAGACTGGCCGGCGCCGATCAAGGCGATCGAAGCCCAGGGGGTCGAGGTG
>NCIH01000120.1:0-7693 GCA_002281975.1 Hydrogenophilales bacterium 17-64-11
CGATGAAGCGGCTCGCTGAGTCTGCGGGTAGGTGGCTGGAGCCGGTCAGCAATGGCCGGCCTAGAGGAATGGTTGTCCACGACAGAACCCGGCTTATCGGTCGACTTTCCCACTTTTCATGCAATTCAAACACTTAGCGTTTTGTCCTCAAAATGATGGCAAAACAAGCCGCTAAGCATCGGTTTTTCCAGAAACTTATCCACAACCCGAAACCACTCCTAAGTCATTGAGGCATAGGGGTTTTTTTGCGTTCGTTGGCTTGACCCCCCCAAAACTATCCCCTATAGTGGGTGCAAGTGGTGATTGGTGGGAAGTTGTGGGAGAATGCGCCCGTCCAAGCACAGCCAAAATTCAATAACGGGGGAAGCATGTTTCGGGGGGTCGCAACAGTCAGTCTGGACAGCAAGAACCGGCTCGTCGTGCCGGCGCGCTACCGCGACGCCCTCCTGGTGAATGGCGGCGGCCGCGTGGTGATCACCGCCGACCCCGGCCAGTGCCTGCTGCTCTACCCCCTGCCCGAATGGGAGCCGATCGAGAAGAAGCTCAACGGCCTGTCCGACTTCAATCCCCGCACCCGCAGCCTCAAACAATTGCTCGTCGGCTATGCGCACGACATGGACATGGACGGTGCCGGCCGCGTGCTGCTGCCGCCGATGCTGCGCAAATTCGCCGAGCTGGATAAGAACGTGGTGATGGTGGGCCAGGGCAGCAAGGTGGAGTTGTGGAACGAGTCGCGCTGGGAGGCCCAGGTGGCCCAGGCGCTGACCTTCAGCGACGACGCGCTGCCGCCCGAACTGGAGGGGTTCACGTTGTGATTGTGCCCGCCCATGTGCCGGTGCTGGCACAGGAGGCGGTGGCGGCGCTGGCGATCAAGCCCGATGGCGTGTACGTCGACGCCACCTTCGGCCGTGGCGGCCACAGCCGGCTGATCCTGGCGCAGTTGGGGCCGGCCGGGCGCCTGATCGCGCTGGACCGCGACCCCGATGCCATCCGTGCCGGCGCGGCCCTGCAGGATGCGCGGCTGACCCTGGTGCAGCGTGCGTTTTCGCGCTTGGGTGCCGTGCTGGACGAGCTGGGCGTGGCGCAGGTGGATGGGATTTTGCTGGATATCGGGGTGTCGTCGCCGCAGCTCGACGACGCCGCGCGCGGTTTCAGCTTCCGCTTCGATGCGCCGCTCGACATGCGCATGGACCCGGGCAGCGGGATGTCGGCGGCGGACTGGCTGGCAACGGCGGCAGAGGGAGAGATCAGTGAAGTCATCCGCACCTACGGGGAAGAGCGGTTTGCTAAATCGATTGCGCGCGCGCTTGTTGCGGCGCGGCAAACAGAAGCCATCCGCAGCACCGGGCAGCTGGCGAATCTCATCGCCGCAGCGGTCAGGAAGCGCGAGCCGGGGCAGCATCCGGCGACCCGCAGCTTCCAGGCTATTCGGATTTATCTCAACCGCGAACTGGAAGAGCTGAGCGCCGTGCTGCCGCAATGCGTGGACAGGCTGCAGCCCGGCGGGCGGCTCGCGGTGATCAGCTTTCATTCGCTGGAAGACCGCATCGTCAAACGCTTCATGCGCGACGAGGCGCAGGGGGAGCAGCCGCCGCGCCGCCTGCCGATCCCCGCCGCCATGCTGAAACCGGGCCGCCTGAAGCGGGTGGGCCGTGCCCAGCACGCGACCGCCGCCGAGGTGGCGGCCAATCCGCGGGCCCGCAGCGCCGTGTTGCGGGTGGCGGAACGCATGGGCGGGGCGGCATGAGCCGTCTCGATATCGTCCTGGCGCTGGTGCTGGTGGCGTGCGCGCTGGCCGTGATCCAGGCGCAGCACCGCGCGCGTACATATTTTGTGGAACTGGAACGCTTGAAAAAAGAGGCGCGCGTGCTCGACGAGCAGTGGGGGAAACTGCAGCTGGAGCAGAGCACCTGGGCCAATCCGGCGCGGGTGGATGCGCTCGCGCGCACCCAGCTCGGCCTGGTGGCGCCGCCGCCGGAACGGGTGCGCGTCGAAACGCTGGTGGGCGCACCATGAATTACCACTCGCGCAAGCTGCTCAAGCTCAACCTCGCGCCCTGGCGCATGGCGACCGTGGGCGGACTGCTGCTCACCGGGCTGGTTCTGGTGGCGGGACGCGCGCTTTATTTGCAGGGCTTGAACACCGACTATCTGCAGGGCAAGGGCGACGCGGTGGCCAACCGCAACCTCACCCTGCCCGCGCACCGCGGCCAGGTGTCCGACCGTCACGGCCAGCTGCTGGCGATCAGCACGCCGGTCGAGTCGCTGTGGGCGCGCCCGGCCGAACTCCGGCTGACGGTCGATCAGCACGCGCACCTGGCCAGGGTGCTGGGCCTGTCCGCGCCGGCGCTGTCGGAGAAGCTGACGCGCAAGACGCGCGGTGAGTTCAGCGTGCAGCGCCCGGTCACCCCGGAACAGGCGGTCAAGATCGCCGCCATGGGGGTGCCCGGCCTGCACCTGCGGCGCGAATTCCGTCGCTACTACCCGGCGGGCGAAGTGGCCGCGCATGTGGTGGGTTTCACCAATGTGGACGATCTGGGGCAGGAAGGCGTTGAACGCGCCTACCAGGACTGGCTGGCGGGGCGCGCGGGCGAACGCCAGATTCTGCGCGACCGCCGCGGCAACACCATCCGCGATCTGGCGCCGATCAAGACCGCGCAAATGGGCGGCAATCTGGCGCTGGCGCTCGACCTCAAGATCCAATACCTGGCGCACCGCGAACTCGCCGCCGCCATCGCCACGCACAAGGCCAAGGGCGGCAGCGTGGTGGTGCTCGACGCCAAGACCGGCGAAATCCTCGCGCTGGCCAACCAGCCGATCTTCAATCCCAACAACCGCCGCAATTACCAGCCGGGACCGATGCGCAACCGCGCGGTGATCGACACCTTCGAGCCCGGCTCCACCATCAAGCCGTTTGTCGCGGCGGCGGTGCTGGAGCGCGGCCTGTTTCACCCGGACAGCGTGATCGACACGCCGCAAACCTGGCGCGTCGGCACCAAGCTGGTGCGCGACGAGCATCCGCACCCGCACATGACGGTGACCGAGATCATCCAGAAATCGAGCAACGTCGGCGCAGCCAAAATGGCGATGATGCTGACGCCGCAGCAATACTGGGAGGTATTGCATCGTGCCGGCTTCGGCCAGTTGCCGGGCTCGGGCTTTCCCGGCGAAACGGCCGGCCGGCTGCGCGACGCCGGCAGCTGGAAACCGGTCGAGCACGCCACCATGGCCTATGGCTACGGCCTCTCGGTGAGCCTGCTGCAATTGACCCGCGCCTACATGGCATTCGCCAACGATGGCGAAGTGATGCCGCTGTCGTTCCTGAAGCGCGAGCCGCAGGAAATCGTCGGCGAGCGGGTGTTCTCCGCGAACGTGGCGCGCGAAGTGCGCGCCATGATGGAAGCGGTCACCCAGGAGGGCGGCACCGGGACGCGCACCCGGGTGCCGGGTTATCGCGTGGCGGGCAAGACCGGCACCGCGCACAAGATCGTCGACGGCCGCTACGCGCCCGACCGCTACCTGTCTTCCTTCGTCGGCATGGCGCCGGCCTCCAATCCGCGCCTCATCGTCGGCGTGGCGATCGACGAGCCGTCCGGCGGCGTGTATTACGGCGGCAGCGTGGCCGGCCCGGTGTTCGCCCAGGTCATGGCGGCCAGCTTGCGTCAGCTGGCATTGCCGCCCGATGCCCCGGAAACCGCGACGCGGATGACGCAGAGCACGCCCGTGGCGGTGCGGGCGGGCGGGGGCGCGTGATGGCAGGAACCCTCAAGGGAACGGGCAACTCGAAGGGCGCAAGCGCCAAGTCCGCCCCGGCGTCGCCCGCGTCCCGGGCAATCCGGGAATCGGTGCCGCATATCCTGGAACGGCTCGGCATCGCGGCCGACGCGCTCGTCAACGACAGCCGCAAGGCCGTGCCAGGCACGGTATTCGCCGCCTATCCGGGCGAAACCCGCGATGGCCGCGACTTCATTGCGCAGGCGGTGGCGCAGCGCGTCGATGGCGTGCTGTGGGAGGCCGACCACTACCAGTGGGACCCCGCGCTCGCCGTCCCCAATGCGGGCGTGGCCGGGCTGAAGACCCGCATCGGCGAAATCGCCGCCCACATATATGGCGAGCCTTCGCGCGCGCTGCATATGGTCGGCGTCACCGGCACCAACGGCAAAACCTCGGTGGCGCACTGGGTGGCGCAGGCGTTGTCGCAGTTGGGGCGGAAAACCGCCGTCATCGGCACCGTCGGCAACGGCTTTCCCCCTGTCGGGGACCAGCCCGGCGCGCTCACGCCTGCGCTCAACACCACCCCCGACGCCGTCGAATTGCAGCAGCGCCTTGCGCTCTACCGGCAGCAAGGTGCGGCGGGGTGCGCGATGGAGGTGTCGTCGCACGGCCTCGCGCAAGGGCGGATCAATGGCACCCGGTTCAACGTTGCGGTGCTGACCAACCTGTCGCGCGACCATCTCGACTACCACGGCGACATGGGCAGCTATGCCGATGCCAAGGCGCGCCTGTTCAACTGGCCGGGACTGCAGTGGGCCGTATTGAATGTCGACGATGCCTTCGGCCGGCAGCTGGAAAGCGAAACGCGGCCGTCGCGCGTCGCTGGCTACGGATTCCAGCGCGGCGCCGTGGTGGGAGAAAAGCTGCGCCTGTCGCAAAGCGGCCTGCATCTGCGCGTGCACACCGACTGGGGCGATGCCGAACTCGACGTGCCGCTGCTGGGCCGCTTCAACGCTGCCAACCTGCTGGCCGCGCTCGCCGCCCTGCTGGTGTCGGAGGTGAAGCTGGACGACGCCTGCCGGGCGCTGGCGCACATCGCCCCGCCGCCGGGGCGGATGCAGGCGTTCGGCGGCAACGCGCATCCGCTGGTGGTGGTGGATTACGCCCACACCCCCGATGCGCTGGAAAAGGTGCTTGCCACCCTGCGCGAAATCGTCGGTGGCGGCCGCGTCATCTGCGTCTTCGGCTGCGGCGGCAACCGCGACAAGGGCAAGCGTCCATTGATGGGGCAGGCGGCCACCCGCGGCGCGGACGCGGTCTGGATCACCAGCGACAACCCGCGCAACGAAGATCCACGCCACATCATCGACGACATCCTCGCCGGAACAAGCGGCAAGCCGCACGTCGAGGCGGACCGCGCGCGCGCCATCTTCGAGGCTATCGGCGGCGCGCAGCAGGGCGACGTGGTGCTGATCGCCGGCAAGGGCCACGAGGACTACCAGGAAACGGGCGGCAAACGGCTGCCGTTCTCCGATGTTGCGGTGGCGAAGAAGGCGCTGGAGGCATGGACATGAGCATGATGCGTTTGTCCGAAGCCGCAGCCATGCTCGAGGTGCCGTTTGCCGGCGCGGACGCCGAGGTGCTGCGCGTCTCCACCGACAGCCGGACGATCCTGCCGGGCGATCTCTTCATCGCGTTGCGCGGCGAAAAGTTCGACGGCGGCGCCTTCGCTGCGCAGGCGCTGCAGCAAGGCGCCGCCGGCGTGGTGCTCGACCGCGCGCAGGCGCCGGCAATCGCAGCCATCCGCGTCGACGACACCCGCCTCGCCCTTGGCAAGCTGGCCGCCGGCTGGCGTGCGCGCTTCAGGCTGCCGGTGGTGGCGATTACCGGCAGCAACGGCAAAACCACCGTCAAGGAAATGCTGGCGGCGATCCTGCGGGCGGAAGCGGGATCGGACGCGGCGGTGCTCAACACCGAAGGCAACCTCAACAACGACATCGGGCTGCCGCTGATGCTGCTGCGCCTGCGCGAGACGCACCAGTTCGCCGTGCTCGAAATGGGCATGAACCACGCCGGCGAAATCGATTATTTGACGCATCTGGCGCGGCCGGACGTGGCGCTGGTCAACAACGCGCTCGCGGCGCACATCGGCTTTCTCGGATCGCTCGAGAATATTGCGCGCGCCAAGGGCGAAATCTTCGCCGGCCTGGCGGATGCGGGCATCGCGGTGTTCAATGCCGACAGCGCGCATGCCGGATTGTGGCGCGAACTCAATGCGCGCCGCTGCATGCTGGATTTCGGCCTGACGCCGGCGGCGGCGGTCCATGGCCGCTATCGGCCCGGCATATTCGGCTCAATGCTGACCATCGTCTTGCCGAATGCCGAGTTCGAGGTGGAACTGCAGGTGCCGGGCGAACACAACGCGATGAACGCGCTTGCCGCCGCCGCCGCCGCCTTCGCGCTCGACGTCAGCCATCGCAGCATCGTCGCCGGCCTGGCGGGCTTCGGCGGCATCAAGGGCCGCCTGCAAAGAAAGGCTGCGCTGCACGGCAGCACCTTCATCGACGACACCTACAACGCCAACCCCGATTCGGTCAGGGCCGCGCTGGCGGTGCTGGCGCAGCAGCCCGGCAGGAAACTGCTGGTGCTGGGCGACATGGGCGAGCTCGGCAGCGACGCCGCGGCGATGCATGCGCAGATCGGGCTTGCCGCGCGCGCAGCGGGGGTGGACAGGCTCCTGGCGCTGGGCGAACTGACGAAAGAAACCGCTGCCGCATTCGGTGCCGGCGCGATGCATTTCGAACGCATCCAGGAATTGCTTGCCGAACTCGAGAACGAGCTTGCGCCCGACACCACGGTGCTGGTGAAGGGGTCGCGCTTCATGCAGATGGAGCGCGTGGTCAAAAGCTTTACGGAAGCGCCCGACGGCCAGACGGCCGGGGCATTGATGTCTCCAACGCGGGGGCAAGGACACTGACATGCTGCTTTGGCTATTCCAACAACTCGGCCAGGACATCCGCGCCTTCAACGTCTTCAACTACCTGACGCTGCGCGCGGTGCTGGCCACGCTCACCGCGCTGACGATTTCCTTCATCGTCGGCCCGGCCGTGATCCGCAGGCTCACCGCGCTGAAAATCGGCCAGTCGGTGCGCAGCGACGGCCCGCAGACGCACCTGGTCAAGGCCGGCACGCCGACCATGGGCGGCGCGCTGATCCTGGTGTCGGTCGCCGTCACCACGCTGTTGTGGGCCGACCTGTCGAACGACTATGTGTGGGTGGCATTGCTCACCCTGCTCGGCTTCGGCGTCATCGGCTGGGTCGACGACTGGCGCAAGGTGGTCGAGAAAAACTCGCGCGGCCTGCCTTCGCGCTGGAAGTATTTCTGGCAGTCGGTGATCGGCCTCGCGGTCGCGGCTTACCTGTGGCAAACGGCCAGCCTGCCGGCGCACACCGAACTCATCATTCCCTTCCTCAAGCACGCCACCCTGGCGTTGCCGGCCGCGGCTTTCATCGCGCTCAGCTACTTCGTCGTCGTCGGTGCCAGCAACGCGGTCAACCTCACCGACGGCCTAGACGGCCTGGCGATCCTGCCGACGGTGATGGTCGCCTCGGCGCTGGCGATCTTCGCCTACGTCGCCGGCAACGCGGTGTTCTCCAAATATCTCGGTGTGCCTTTCGTTCCCGGTGCCGGCGAGTTGGCGATCTTCTGCGCCGCGATGGCGGGCGCCGGACTCGCCTTCCTATGGTTCAACGCCTACCCGGCGGAAGTGTTCATGGGCGACGTCGGCGCACTGGCGCTGGGCGCGGCGCTGGGCGTGGTCGCTGTCATCGTGCGCCAGGAAATCATTCTCTTCATCATGTGCGGCGTGTTCGTGGCGGAAACCCTGTCGGTGATGGTGCAGGTCGCCTCGTTCAAGCTCACCGGCAAGCGCGTGTTCCGCATGGCGCCGATCCACCACCACTACGAGCTCAAGGGCTGG
>NCIH01000121.1:0-9263 GCA_002281975.1 Hydrogenophilales bacterium 17-64-11
ATCCTTCGATCGACCGTGTGGGCTGCCAACCGGTGTGGGCGGTGATCTTGCTGTGGTCGCCATAGATGCGGCGATGCTCGGAGGGGCGAAGGCGCTGCGGGTCAAGCGCGATTTCTGCCTCCACGCCTGCCAACTGGAGCATTTGCTGCAGCAGGTCGGCGAGGCGATATTCCCGCCCCGAACAAACATTGTAGGCCTCACCGGCCCGGCCTTGCGCGAGAAGGACAAAATAGGCATCGATCACATCGCGCGCGTCGCTGAAATCACGGGTGACCTGAATGTCGCCCACCTCGATGCGGGGCGGCTTGATGCCCTGGGCGATCGCGGCAATATCTCGGGCAAAGCCGGAGAGCGCATAACCGGGATGCTGGCCAGGCCCAGTGTGGTTGAAGGGCCGGGCGATGACCACGTCCAGCCCATTGGTAATGTGCCACTGCCGGCAGAGCATTTCTGCGGCGGCCTTGCTGACCGCATAAGGATTGCGCGGGGTGGGCAGATAGGTTTCATTCACGGGCAGGTCGGACACGCTGACAAGGCCATAAATGTCCGCACTGCCGACGTAAAGCATTCGGCCTTCAAAGCCCGTTTTCGTGAGGGCCAGCAGGAGGTTCGCGGTGCCGTTGACGTTGACCGCAAGGGTGCCCGCGGGATCGATAAAGGATGTTGGAACATGGCTCTGGGAAGCCAGGTGGATCACGAGATCGGGCTTCGCCTGGACAACAAGATCATCAGCCGATCCCGGCTGGGTGATATCGAAATCTGGCGGCGGCGCGCACAACTCGAACGTTCCTGCCCGCAGTGTCTGCGGCAGATATTGCCGAAGTGTTTCGCCTACGAAGCCGGTTAGGCCGGTTACCAATAATCGGGACATGAATACGCTTTGGCGCCAGGACGAATCGGCACGATCGCCGGCATGATGGATCGATCCGGCTATTTAAGAAAAGGATTCCGAACCCCTCGGCAGACCTGCCGAGGGGCCGCACAATGCCTTGTTACTTTACACCAAAAAAGATCAGTCAATTGCCTGACCGGCTCTTTTCCGCCGGCGATGTCCATGTTCGGGAGGCATTTGCGGCGCCTGTAAATATAACATCTTTGCAGGGGCGACCGCCTGAACACCCGCTGTGCATGCCCCTACTCCCTTCAAGCGGGAAGGTACAATGCCCCCCTTGAAAAGCCGGCGCGGGCTTTGCTCTAAAATAGGCATGGACAGCCCCTGATGCGCAAGAAAAAGTATTTCGACGAAATCCATGATACCCACCATTTCTGTTGCCCTCCCGCTTAAAGCCCATTTTTTCGCCAATTGCCGAAGCCTTTTCTTTCAACACCTCAACAATCCACATGCCTTCGGCCAAAAGGCCCGCCTGGAGACGAAATTCGGGAAACACCATGTCGGCTACCGCATCAAAACCGAGGTAGCCGGGCGTGGCCACAGGATTTCTATGCCCAAAGCGCGAGGCAAAAGCACAACACGGCTCAGTGGCTTCTGCTGATGCGGAATTTTTCACCTTCCCCCATTGAGATGCTCCACAGTCTCTGGCGCAACCGTGGCCTGATTAGCTCGCTCATCAAGCGTGAGGTCGTCGGCCGGTATCGCGGCTCTTTCATGGGCATTCTCTGGTCCTTCTTCAATCCGGTTTTCATGCTGGCCGTCTATACTTTCGTTTTTAGTGTGGTTTTTTCGCCGGAATGGTTGTTTTCAATCTGTTTGCGGAGTGTGCGAACCGCTCGCCAGGCTTGATTCTGTCCAATGTGAATTACGTCAAGAAAATCATCTTTCCTTTGGAGATCCTGCCCGTAGTCGCCTTGGGAGCGGCAGCGTTCCATCTGCTGGTCAGTGTATTGGTCTGGCTACTTTTCCATGTCTTGTTTTTCGGCATGCCGCACCTGACGCTGTTGTTGCTACCGTTTATCCTTCTGCCCCTGATGCTGTTCACATTGGGCATTGCCTGGCTGCTGGCATCCCTTGGCGTCTATCTGCGCGATGTCGGCCAGATCGTCGGTGTTGCCACCACTGCCCTGCTGTTCCTGTCTCCCATCTTCTATCCCGTATCGGCCCTGCCCGAAAACTATCAGACGCTATTGCACTTCAATCCGCTTACGCTCGTCATCGAACAAACCCGCCAGGTCCTCATCTCGGGCACCATGCCGAACATCAAGTTATGGGGTCTGTATCTGATTGGCAGTTCGACTGTCGCGTGGTTTGGTTTCGCTTGGTTCCAGCGGACGCGGAGGGGATTTGCCGATGTTCTTTGACAACGCTCTCGGGTACGTTACTGGCCCATACCCATCAGGTTGCACGTCATGAGGCCTCAGCCAGATACTGGACTCAACGGGCTTTCAGATGAGGAACTCAAGGTGACGCCCGATTTGCTGGCCAAGCTGCCACTATTGGCCGGCGTCGATGCGGCAATTTTGTCCCGGCTGGTCCAGTGCGCCCAGCTTCGAACCTTAGGCAAGCGCGAACACATCATCCGCAAGGGCTCTGCCGGCGACTATCTGTTGTTTTTGGTCCGCGGCAGTCTGCAGGTGGTTGACATCACGGAGGGTGGCCGTGAAATCGGGCTGAATTTCCTGAATGTGGGTGACTATTTCGGCGAGCTATCGGTCATCGACAACGAACCCCGCTCTGCTTCAGTGGTGGCCATCGAACAATCGGCCGTTCTATTGCTACCACGCTCGGAAGCCTTGAACCTGTTCTACCGTCATCCGCTGGTGGCAGAGCGCCTGCTCAAACGTTTCACCGAAAAATTGCGTCGTGCTTCCGACTACCAGGCAATTCTGAGCCTGCCCAACGCATTCCAGCGTGTCTTTGCCCTGCTCGCCCGTTTCTCCCGGGTGGGTCCGGGTGGCCTGGTGCTGATCGAGAAAATGCCTGCTCAGCAAGAAATCGCCATTACCGTCAACACCAGCCGGGAAACGGTTTCGCGCGCTATTCATCTGTTGATTCAGCGTGGCGTGGTGGAAAAAGACATGCGCCGCCTGATCGTGCGCAAGCCACAGGATCTATGGGCCGCAGCGGAACAAGACACCGGGTCGGTTGGCACGCCGGACAAGGAACAGCGTGCTGTCAAATGAAGCAACCGCTCAGGTCGTATAGTCGATTCCGTTTTCAATCGCGCCGATCACGTCTACCTGATTCTCGTTGGACTCCGAGAAGCCATAGAGTACCTGCTCACGAGACTGAAACCCATCGTTGAACTGCCATTCCCGGTAAGCCAGTCCGCCCGACCCACCCGCGCGATCCGGGATGTTCAGATGGAGTTGTTCGATGAATTGATTGTTGCTGAGATACCCGCCACACAAGACGAACTGACTGTTGAGATCGTAGCCCCTGCCTGTCGAATTGGCACACTCATGAAGTCAAGGCTGCCACTCCCCATCCCACCACTGAACCAATATCCCAACCGCCATTCATCGCTGTGCATGCCAATTCAAGATTGGCCGCAACGGAAAAAACTTGTTGTTACAGTAGCCACGAGAATTTATCCATTCAAATTATGTTGTGTGGCTCAGAATCCGAGTATGCCCCCTAAACCGCCCAGTGATACTACATGCCGTATGACCAGAAACCCTGCACTGGATTTATTTCGCAACGAAGAACGATTAAGAATTTCCTGGACTTGCTGTTTGCTCTTCTGCTACGTCGGCAGACTAAGATCGACCCAGTGCAATTCGATGGCGGCAGTGCCGCCGATCAGGTTATGGGAGCCGAGGCTGTGGGTTGGATAGTGCCGTTGGGCCTTTGCCACTTCGGCGCTCACCAGTAGACGGTGGGGTAGCCGGCGGGTTTGGCGTTCGATACGGTGGGCGATGTTGGCGACCTCTCCGAGCACGGTATAGCGCCGCTTTTCCCGGCCAAAACTGCCGGCGATCAACGGCCCGGCATGCAGGCCGATCCCCATATCCAGAGGGGGCAGGCCTTGAGCTCGGAGTTCCTGGTTGAGTGTCGGCAGCTTTCGACGAATGGCCGCTGCAGCTTCGATGGCCTGCTCTGCCTGTTCCTGGGGGCTGCCCTCGCGCCAGTAGACCAGGAAGCCGTCGCCAGCAACGTTATCGATATGGCCACCATGCGACTCGATCTCGGAAATTGCCAGATCAACTCCGGCGTTGCCCCAGTACGCCACTTTTTCGGGGGGCAGGCCGCGTGACACCACGGAATAGCCGACGATGTCGGCATAGAGCACGGTGGTCCAGGCCACTTCCCGATTCGGCTCTTCACCGCGCGACAGGCGAGCAACCAAGGGCGCGGGGAGGTAGGCTGTCAGTCCCTGCTGCAATGCTCGGCGCGATATGCTCATGTGCGCCAGAAGCAACAGCATGACCAGCAGGGGCGGATACAACAGCGGAAAGGAAACGGGTAACTCCCATTCCATGCGATACAGCACCGCGTTACCGATCGGCCAGAACAGGGATACACTCAAACCCATGGCAACAAGCGGCCAATGCCGATTGCGGAAAACCAGCAGGAGCATTGTCTGAAACACGACTATCAGCGCAAGCCATCCAGAAGCATGTCTCGGGATGTGAGTGAACGTGCCGGCCAGCAGGGCCGAGATGAAGCGTGCATGCGCTTCGACCCCAGGCACCTCCCCGTACGGTCCCTGAATGCGGTCGCCAAGACCCAAGGCATACCCGCCAACCAGGACAATGCGGTTTTTCAGCAGATCCGGAGGCAGCCGTCCCGTCCATACGTCAGCGGCCGAAACGTATACATGCGGGCTGGTCGGGCGCCAGGGGATGGCGAGCGTCAAGTCTTCTCCAAGCGGGATCGCCATGGCCTCACCGCTAACGGGATTCAGCCGCCAAGCCGCCTGCCAGATACGGCCCCGCGTCAGTCTCCAGGGGGGGTCGCCCAGCATGTTGGAAAAATAGGCCAGCCCCAGATTAAGACTGCAACCTTGCTCGGTACAGAGTAGCGGCGCCATGCGGCGGACGCTCCCGTCCGGGTCGATGACGGCATTGATATGGCCGATGCCTGCTACGGCATCGGACAACCCTGGGGAAACACCGAGGTGTCCAGAATAAACACGTGATAGCGACCGTTCGCCAAGCATATCCACGGACCGGTAGACCCCCTTGTAACGTGGATTGTCTACCAGCAACTGGCCGACTATGACTGGCGGAAGATTGCTGCGGCCCAGAACTCTGGCCAACGCTGCATCCTGCTCTTGCGGTGCTTCGGGCGGAAGCACCATATCGAGAATAATACCGGCAGGCTGGTGGTTGGTGCCCAGTCGATCAATAAACTGCCCCATACGTGATCTTGGCCAGGGCCAGGAACCCAGAACGTCGAGGGCTCGCTCGTCAATGGCAACTACAACCACGGCGTCAGCCATGCCTTCACGGCCGAGAAAGCGCAACCGTTGATCGCTTAAGGTCATTTCGACTCTATCGCCGACAGGGCTTTGCATGAGCGCCAGCGTGGCCGTTAGGGCAAGCCCTGTCAGCAGGACAAGCATCGGCAGAGACAGAGGGACTCCACGGGCAATAGTCATGGATTTTTATGATGTACCCGGATGCCAGAAACTAGTGGTCTGGCACGCACAGGCGATCAATTCAAGGATCTCGTAGCCATTTTTCAGCCACACCACATTGCGCTGCTCGATCTCCACCATCAGCCTTTTTTTGGCCGCAACGAGGAGCGGCGGCACAAAATCATGGCGTCTGGTTTCTGAGTTTGCGCATGGTCATCCATTCATCGGCCGGGGCAGCTGCGTGATGGCCTGGGCTTGATGGTCGGTCAGACGCATTGATTCCTTTTTCCGTTTCCAGGCGTTTGACCAAATCTAGCCTGCTACACCTGTGCCGACCGCTGACGCAAACGCATCGATCACCGGCTGGACCAACCTGCGCTTGAGCTTGAGCGCCGCCTGATTCACCACCAGCCGCGAGCTGATCTCGCTGATGTGCTCGACCGCCACCAGGCCGTTGGCCTTGAGCGTGCCGCCGGTGGAGACGAGGTCGACGATGACGTCGGACAGGCCGACCAGCGGGGCCAGTTCCATCGATCCGTAGAGTTTGATGAGGTCGATGTGCACGCCCTTGCTGGAAAAGTGGCTGCGTGCGGCGTTGACGTACTTGGTGGCGACGCGGATGCGCGCGCCCTGCTTCACCCTCCCCGCGTAGTCGTAGCCCTCGCGCACCGCGACCATCATGCGGCACTTGGCGATCTGCAGGTCGAGTGGCTGATACAGGCCGTTGCCACCGTGTTCGTTGAGCACGTCCTTGCCGGCTATGCCGAGGTCGGCGGCGCCGTATTGCACGTAGGTCGGCACGTCGCTGGCGCGCACGATGATGAGCCGAACGTCGGCGCGGTTGGTGCCGATGATGAGCTTGCGCGAGGATTCGGGGCTCTCGGACGGCGTGATGCCCGCCGCCGCCAGCAGCGGCAGGGTTTCCTCGAAGATGCGGCCCTTGGAGAGGGCCAGCGTGATGCCTGGGTTGCTCATGGTCAATGTCTGTTTCAGTGCACGCGCTTGATGCGCGCGCCCAGCTGGGTGAGCTTTTCCTCGATGCGCTCGTAGCCGCGATCGAGGTGGTAGATGCGCTCGATGGTGGTCTCGCCCGCCGCCACCAGGCCGGCCAGCACCAGGCAGGCCGAGGCGCGCAGGTCGGTCGCCATGACGATGGCGCCGTCCAGCCGCGGCACGCCGCGCACCAGCGCAGTGTGGCCGGACACTTCGATGTTGGCGCCTAGGCGGCGCAGTTCCTGCACGTGCATGAAGCGGTTTTCGAAAATGGTTTCGGTGACGCTGGCCGCGCCCTCGGCGATGGTGTTCATCGCCATGAACTGCGCCTGCATGTCGGTGGGGAACGCCGGGTGCGGCGCGGTGCGCACGTCGACCGATTTCAGCTTGCCGTCGGATTCGACCTCGATCCAGTCGTCGCCGGCGCTGACCTTGGCGCCCGCCTCGCGCAGCTTGGCGATCACCGCTTCCAGCGTGTCGGGCTGGGTGTGGGTGGCGCGCACGCGGCCGCCGGTCATCGCGGCGGCGACCAGGAAGGTGCCGGTCTCGATGCGGTCGGCCATCACCGAATAGTCCGCGCCGTGCAGCGCGTCGACGCCGCGGATGGTGATGACGTCGCTGCCGGCGCCTTCGATTTTGGCGCCCATGGCGATCAGGCAGCGCGCCAGGTCGACCACCTCGGGTTCGCGCGCGGCGTTTTCCAGCACGGTGGTGCCATCGGCCAGCGCGGCGGCCATCATCAGGTTTTCGGTGCCGGTCACGGTGACCACGTCCATCACGATGCGCGCGCCCTTGAGTCGCTTGCAGCGCGCGTGGATGTAGCCGTGCTCGATCTGGATGTCGGCGCCCATCGCCTGCAGGCCCTTGATGTGCAGGTCGACCGGACGCGAGCCGATGGCGCAGCCGCCGGGCAGGGACACGCGCGCCTCGCCGAAGCGCGCCAGCGTCGGCCCCAGCACCAGGATGGCGGCGCGCATGGTCTTCACCATTTCGTAGGGCGCTTCCTTGTGCGGGATGGATTCGCCGCACAGGGTGACGCGGTTCCGCTCGTCCAGCGTGACGCGCACGCCCATGTGGCCGAGCAGCGCCAGCATGGTACTGATGTCCTTGAGGTGCGGAACGTTGCCGAGGCGCAGCGGTTCCGCGGTGAGCAGGCTGGCGGTGAGGATCGGCAGCGCGGCGTTCTTGGCGCCGGAAATACGCACCTCACCGGCGAGCGGGCTGCCGCCGTGGATCAGCAGCGCGTCCATTCAGCGGCTGGCCCAGTCTTCGGGGGTGTAGGTTTTCATCGACAGCGCGTGGATCTGCGCGTGCATGCGCGTGCCGAGCGCATCGTAGACCAGCCGATGCTGCTGGATCATGTTCTTGCCGGTGAAGGCGGGGCTGACGATCACCGCCTGGAAATGCTGGCCGTCGCCATCCAGTTCGATGTGGTCGCACGGCAGTTTCTCGGTGATCCAGCCTTTGATGTCGTCGGGGGTAACCATGCTTGTTTTGCCTCGCGAGTCTTGCTCAATCTTAGTGTCTGAGTTTGTAGCCGCTTTTCAGCAGCATCAGAGTGAGGGCGGATATTGCCACAAAGCAGGCACCGACGACCAGCAGACCGAGCCAGGGATCGGTGTCGGACTGGCCGACGAAAGCGTAGCGGAAGCCGTCGATCAGGTAAAACACCGGGTTGGCGCGCGACACCGCCTGCCAGAAAGGCGGCAGCGAGTGGATCGAATAGAACACGCCGGACAGGAAGGTGAGCGGCAGGATGAGGAAATTCTGGAACGCCGCCAGCTGGTCGTATTTCTCCGCCCAGATACCCGCCACGATGCCGACCGCGCCGAGAATGGCACAGGCCAGCAATGCATACGCCAGCATCCAGAACGGGTGCGGCATCTGGAACGGGGCATACCACAGGGTCACCGCCCACACGCCGAGGCCGACGATCAGCCCGCGGATCACCGCCGCGCCAAGGTAGGCGAGGAAGAACTCCAGGTACGACAGCGGCGGCAACAGCACGAACACGATGTTGCCGGTCATCTTCGACTGGATCAGGCTTGACGAACTGTTGGAAAACGCGTTCTGCAGCATGCTCATCATCACCAGCCCCGGCACCAGGAAGCTGGTGTAGGAGACGCCGGGATAGACCTCGACATGTGCTTCCAGCACGTGCGAGAAGATCAGCAGGTACAGCAGCGCCGTCACCACCGGGGCAACCACGGTCTGCACCGCCACTTTCCAGAAGCGCAGCAGTTCCTTGTAGAAGAGCGCCGGCAATCCAGTCATGTGCGTTTCATGATGTCGGTGAAGACATCCTCCAGATCGGGCTCCTGCAGATGCATTTCGAGCACGCGCACGCCGGCGCCGCGCAGGTCGGCAAGCAGGGTTTCGAGCTCGACATAGTCGCCAAAATTGACGCGCCAGCAGCCGTCGGCGTCGCGCTGCAGGCGGTCCTGCCAGGCGGCCGGCACGGTTTCGGTGTCGAGCCGCAGCTGCGCGCAATGCTCGTTGGTCAACTGCAGCAGGTTGCGGGTGGTGTCGCAGGCGACGATGCGCCCGCTTTTCAGCATGGCGATGCGGCCGCACAGCGCCTCAGCCTCTTCCAGGTAATGCGTGGTCAGCAGGATGGTGTGCCCCTCGCGGTTCAAGCGGCTGATGAATTCCCACAGCGAGCGGCGCAGATCGACGTCGACCCCGGCGGTGGGTTCGTCGAGCACGATGACCGGCGGCTTGTGCACCAGCGCCTGCGCCACCAGCAGGCGGCGCTTCATGCCGCCCGACAGGCTCTGCGTGTTCTTGTCGGCG